>NZ_JBLUPX010000011.1:0-153167 GCF_048068235.1 Pseudomonas sp. NY15364
AACCAGCTCTTCCAATGTCGGCGGAAACAGGCTGCTTTGTTGCCGATCTTCACCTTGGATATAGCCCATAAACGACAATGCCCCTATCGACCGATAGAGGCATTGTCTTCAGCTTGCTCTCAGACTGCTAGGTTTTCACACAGTCTGTTGATTGCCGGCTTTTTCATACGTGCTATTCGGGGTCAGTGCCGATCACGGCTGGCCGTCCGCGCTCGGGAAAGAACAGGCACTGCAATTCGCTGCCGGGATTTTCCGCGCGCATGAAGGCTTCGCCGACGAGGAAGGCGTAGACCTCGTTGATCTCCATCAGCTCGACATCGGCGCGATTGAGAATACCACTCTCGGTTACCACCAGGCGATCACGCGGAATACGCGGCAGCAGGTCGAGAGTGGTTTCCAGGCTGACATCGAAGGTGTGCAGGTTGCGGTTGTTGATCCCCACCAATGGTGTGTCCAACGTATTCAGCGCCCGCTCCAGTTCGGCGCCGTCATGCACCTCGACCAGCACGTCGAGGCCGACATCCTTGGCAACAGAGGCCAGCTCGGCCATGCGCACGTCATCTAGGCAGGACACGATCAGCAGCACGCAGTCGGCGCCCAGCGCGCGGGCTTCGACGATCTGGTACGGATCGACCATGAAGTCCTTGCGAATCACCGGCAGCGCACAGGCGGTGCGGGCCTGTTGCAAGTACTGGTCGGCGCCCTGAAAGAAATCGATATCGGTCAGCACCGACAGGCAGGTCGCGCCTCCCGCCTCGTAGCTGCGGGCGATATCCGCCGGGACGAAGTCGGCGCGCAGCACGCCCTTGCTCGGCGAAGCCTTCTTGATCTCGGCGATCACCGCCGGCTGCTTGCGCGCCGCCTGCTCGAGCAGCGCGCGGGCGAAGCCTCGCGGAGCATCGGCGCTGCGCGCAGCGGCTTCGACCTCGGCCAGGCTGACCTGGGCACGGCGCGCGGCCACTTCCTCGAACTTACGGGCGACGATCTTCTCCAGTACGGTTGGTACGCTCACCCTTCGTTCTCCTGTTTGAATACCGCGGTAAAGGACACCAGCTCCTCCAGTTTCTCGCGCGCCAGGCCGGTGTGCAGGGCGTCGTGCGCCAGTTGCATGCCTTCACGCAGGCTGCTGGCATGATCCGCAGCGTAGAGAGCCGCGCCAGCGTTGAGCACGATCATGTCGGCAGCCTTCTGGCCATTATCGGTCTTGCGCCGGCCGAGGGCGTCGCGGATCAGTTCCAGCGATTGCTCGGCATTGTCGACGGTCAGCCCGATCAGGCTCTGGCTCTTGATGCCGAAATCTTCGGGCTGGATACGGTACTCGCTGACCACGCCATTCTTCAGCTCGGCGACAAAGGTCGGCGCGGCCAGGCTGATTTCGTCCAGGCCATCCTGCGCATGCACCACCAGCACGTGCTCGCTGCCCAGGCGCTGCAGCACTTCGGCCATCGGCCGGCACAGCGCCTGGCTGAAAACACCGATGACCTGATGCTTGGCGCCAGCCGGATTGGTCATCGGGCCGAGCATGTTGAAGATGGTGCGCAGGCCCAGCTCGCGACGCGGGCCAATGGCGTGCTTCATCGCGCCGTGATGAGACGGGGCGAACATGAAGCCGACGCCAACGCTCTCGACGCAACGCGCCACCTGCTCGGGCTTGAGCCCCAAGTAGACGCCAGCCGCCTCCAGCAGGTCGGCGCTGCCGCTCTTGCCGGAGACCGCGCGGTTGCCATGCTTGGCCACCTTGCCGCCAGCCGCAGCGACGACGAAGGCCGCCGCGGTGGAGACGTTGAAGATGTTCATGCCGTCGCCGCCGGTGCCGCAGGTATCGACCAGGCGCTCGGCGTCGATTTCCACTGGTGAGGCCAGCTCACGCATGACGCTGGCGGCACCCACGATTTCGTCGATGGTCTCGCTCTTCATGCGCATGCCCATGAGGAAGGCGCCGATCTGCGCCTCGGTGCACTGGCCGGTCATGATCTCGCGCATGACCGCCTGCATTTCCTCGGTGGTCAGGTCGAGCTGGGCGACGATGCGGTTGAGGGCTTCCTTGATATTCATGCGCGCACGCCTCCGGTCTGCTTGAGGAAGTTGGCGAACAGTTCGTGGCCCTGCTCGGTGAGGATGGACTCAGGGTGGAACTGCACACCTTCGATGTTCAGGGTCTTGTGGCGCAGACCCATGATCTCGTCGACCGAGCCGTCTTCATGTTGGGTCCAGGCAGTGATTTCCAGGCAATCCGGCAGGGTTTCGCGCTTGACCACCAAAGAATGATAGCGGGTCACGGTGAGCGGATTGTTGAGGCTGGCGAACACGCCCTTGTCTTCGTGGAACACCGGGCTGGTCTTGCCATGCATCACCTGGCGCGCGCGCACCACGTCGCCGCCATAGGCCTGGCCGATGCTCTGATGGCCAAGGCAGACGCCGAGGATCGGCAGCTTGCCGGCGAAATGCAGGATGGACTCGATGGATACCCCTGCTTCGGTCGGCGTGCACGGACCGGGCGAGACGACGATGCGCTCGGGCTTGAGCGCTTCGATTTCGGCGATGCTCAGTTCGTCGTTGCGAATCACGTGCACATCGGCGCCCAGCTCACCCAGGTACTGCACGACGTTGTAGGTGAAGGAGTCGTAGTTATCGATCATCAAAAGCATGGTACGGCTCCTCTTATTCCTGGGCCTGGACGGCAGTCTGTTCGGCGAGCGCCACGGCCTTGAACATGGCGCGGCGCTTGTTGAGGGTTTCTTCCCATTCCAGCGCAGGCACCGAGTCGGCGACGATGCCGGCGCCGGCCTGCACGTGCAGTTCGCCGTCCTTGATCACCGCGGTGCGGATGGCGATGGCGGTGTCCATGTTGCCGTTCCAGGCGTAGTAGCCGACCGCACCGCCGTAGACGCCGCGTTTGACCGGCTCCAGCTCGTCGATGATTTCCATGGCACGGATCTTCGGTGCCCCCGACAGCGTGCCGGCCGGCAGGATGGCGCGCAGGGCGTCCATCGAAGTCAGGCCCTGCTTCAGCTCGCCGGTCACGTTGGAGACGATGTGCATGACGTTGGAATAACGCTCGATAACCATTTTCTCGGTCAGTTTCACCGAGCCGATTTCCGAGACGCGGCCGGTATCGTTGCGGCCCAGGTCAATGAGCATCAGGTGCTCGGCGACTTCCTTGGCGTCGGCCAGCAGATCCTCTTCCAGCGCCAGGTCCTGTTCCTCGGTGGCGCCGCGCGGGCGGGTGCCGGCGATGGGCCGCACGGTGACCAGGTTGTCCTCGACACGCACCAGCACTTCCGGCGACGAGCCGACCACGTGGAAATCGCCGAAGTTGAAGAAGTACATGTACGGCGTCGGGTTGATGCAGCGTAGCGCGCGGTACAAATCGATGGGTGCCGCCTTGAACGGAATCGACATGCGCTGGGAAATCACCACCTGCATGCAGTCGCCAGCGAGGATGTAATCCTTGATGGCGCTGACCGAGCGTTCGTAGTCCTCGCGGCTGAAGCTGGAGCGGAACGCCGGCTCCGCGCCTGCCGGCTTGTTCAGATCCACACCCAGACGCGGTGTGAACGGCTGACGCAGCTTATGCAGGATTTCCTGCAGTTGCGCCTGGCCAAGCTCGAAGGCGTCCGCCTCGGCCGGGTCAGCCAGCACGATGGCGTGCATCTTGCCCGCCAGGTTGTCGAACACCACCACGGCATCGGAGACGTTGAGCAGAATGTCCGGCGTGCCCAGCGCATCGGGGTTCCCCCCGGCAGCCAGCTTGGGCTCCACGTAACGCACGCTGTCGTAGGCGAAGTAACCGACCAGGCCGCCATTGAAGCGCGGCAAGCCGGCGATGGTCGGCACCCGGTAACGGGCCTTGAAATCCTCGACGAAGGCCAGCGGGTCGGCACATTTGTGACGCTCGACTTCGACGCCGTCGGTGGTGATCACCACTTCGTGACCGTGCACGCGCAGCACGGTGCGCGCCGGCAGGCCGATGATCGAGTAACGACCCCATTTCTCGCCGCCCTGCACGGACTCCAGCAGGTAGGAGTTGGGCGCATCGGCCAGTTTCAGGTAGATCGACAGCGGCGTGTCGAAGTCGGCGATGGTTTCGCAGGCAAGCGGAATGCGGTTGTAGCCTTCAGCGGCTAAACGCAGAAATTCTTCATGGGTCATGATCAGCCTCATGGCTCGGGGTAAACGGTCGGGTGCAAACGGGCCGCGCAGCGGCGGCAGGACGAAATCAGGCGCGCCAGCGCCAACGGGCCAGAGCCTTGATCACTTTCATCCAGAGTTTGCAGCTAACCACCACGGTGCGATCTCGACAGGCGCGGGAATAAGGAGAGCGGCCACGGTAGCGCAGCCGCTCGGGCTAAGCAACTATCAGAGCAGTTCGGCGAGACTATCGACTACCAGCCTCGGTTTTTCTTCGGCAATCGGCCGGCCATGGTTATAGCCGTAGCTCACTGCGATGCACGGTACGCCCGCAGCGCGCGCGGCCAGCACGTCATTGCGCGAATCGCCGATGAACAACGACTGCGCCGCCTCGACCCCAGCCAGGTGCATCACCTGCAGTAGCGCCGCAGGGTCCGGCTTCTGCTGCGGCAGGGTATCGCCGCCAATGATCCAGCGGAAATAACCGCCGAGACCCACCTGCTCCAGCAACGGCGCGACGAAACGCTCCGGCTTGTTGGTCACCACCGCCAGTTCCACGGCTGCAGTGCTGAGCGCCTCGAGCAACTCGTGCACACCGGGATAGAGTGCGGTCAGGTTATGACAGTCGGCGTAGATATCGAGAAAGCGCGCCAGCGCGTCTTCCGTCTCGACCTCAGTCACTGCCGAGTGATCTAGGCTACCGGCGAGGGCGCGACGCACCAACACACGTGCGCCATTGCCAACCCAGTCTCGGACTTTTTCCACGCCAGCCGGCGGGCGCTCCAGCTCTGCTAGCATGCGGTCAACGGCTTCAGCCAGATCCGGCACCGAGTCGATCAGCGTGCCGTCCAGGTCGAACATCACCAGGCGCGGCAGCTCGCCGCCGCACAGCGCGCGCAGCGGTTTCATCCACGCACCTGGGCCAGTTCGGCACGCATGGCATCGATCACCGCCTTGTAGTCCGGCTGATTGAAGATCGCCGAGCCGGCGACGAAAGTGTCGGCGCCCGCCTCGGCGATCTCGCGGATGTTCTGCACGTTGACGCCCCCGTCGATCTCCAGGCGGATCTCGCGACCGCTGGCGTCGATCAGCGCGCGGGCCTCACGCAGCTTGTCGAGGGTGCCGGGAATGAACTTCTGCCCGCCGAAACCGGGGTTGACGCTCATCAGCAGGATCATGTCGACCTTGTCCATCACGTACTTGAGCACGTCCAGCGGGGTGGCCGGATTGAACACCAGGCCCGCCTTGGCGCCGCCCGCCTTGATCAGTTGCAGCGAGCGGTCGACGTGCTCGGAGGCCTCCGGGTGGAACGTGATGTAGCTGGCGCCAGCTTCAATGAAGTCGCCAATGATGCGATCCACCGGCTTGACCATCAGGTGCGCGTCGATGGGCGCGGTGATGCCGTACTTGCGCAGCGCCGAGCAGACCATCGGGCCGATGGTCAGGTTGGGCACGTAGTGGTTGTCCATGACATCGAAATGGACGATGTCCGCACCGGCGGCGAGTACGTTGTCCACTTCTTCACCCAGGCGGGCGAAGTCAGCGGAAAGGATCGACGGGGCGATGGCGAAGGGTTGCATGGCGCACCTCTGAGAACCGATTTGGGATCTCGCGAGCTAGAGCCGGGCTAGGCAAAAACTGGCGAGAACGTAACGAAGTGAAGTAACAGCCGCAGGCTGGCCCGTAGGGGGAGCGCAGCGAATCAAGCGGAGTTTACTGAAGTAAATGAGCATTCCGAGCCTGTTTTTAACGACGGCTGGCCGACGCGCAGCAGATCGCAAACGGTTCGTAGTGCTGGATCACGGTAGCGCGCATTGTAACGGCTGTGGCGCCCTTGATCGACAAGCGCAGAAGACAGGACAGGGACCGTGGGAGGGGCTTTAGCGGCGAGCGTCTGGCTTTGTGCCAAGCCGGTCGCGGCTAAAGCCCCTCCCACAATAGCGACCTGATTCAGATACCGCCGAGGCAGAGGTACTTGATCTCCAGGTATTCATCCAGGCCGTACTTGGAGCCTTCGCGGCCCAGTCCTGAAGCCTTCATACCGCCAAATGGCGCCACTTCGTTGGAGATCAGCCCGGTATTGATACCGACCATCCCGTACTCCAGCGCTTCAGCTACGCGGAAGGTGCGACCCAGATCGCGGGTGTAGAAGTAGCCGGCCAGGCCGAACTCGGTGTCGTTGGCTTGGCGCACTACCTCGGCTTCGTCGCTGAAGCGGAACAGTGGCGCCAGCGGGCCGAAGGTCTCCTCACGGGCCACACGCATATCAGGGGTGACGTCGGTGATGACCGTCGGCTCGAAAAAGTGCCCACCCAGCTCATGCGCCTTGCCGCCCTGCAGCACCTTGGCGCCCTTCTCCAGCGCATCGGTCAGATGAGCCTGCACCTTGGCCACGGCATTGCCGTCGATCAACGGACCAATGACGACACCTGCTTCATCACCCGGGCCAACCCGCAGTTTGGCCACGGCCGCGGCCAGCTTTTCGGCAAAGGCTTCGTAGACGGCATCGTGTACATACAGGCGGTTGGCGCAGACGCAGGTCTGCCCAGCATTGCGGTACTTGGCCACCAGCGCGCCTTCGACCGCTGCGTCGAGATCGGCATCCTCGAAGACGATGAACGGCGCATTGCCGCCCAGCTCCAGCGAAAGTTTTTTCAGGGTCGGAGCGCATTGCTCCATCAGCTTGATGCCAACGCCGGTGGAGCCGGTGAACGACAACTTGCGCACGATGGGGTTAGCGCACAGCTCGGCGCCGACTTCGCGAGAACGCTCGGCATCGGCCGGCAGTACGCTGAACAGCCCGGCCGGGATGCCCGCGCGCTCGGCCAGCACCGCCAGCGCCAGGGCACTGAACGGTGTCTGCGGCGCCGGCTTGAGCACCATGGCGCAGCCAGCGGCCAATGCCGGACCGACCTTGCGGGTGATCATCGCCGCCGGGAAGTTCCAGGGCGTGATCGCCGCGGTCACGCCAATGGGTTCCTTGGTCACGATCAGTCGCTTGTCCGGCTGATGGCCGGGAATGGTGTCGCCGTAGACGCGCTTGGCCTCTTCCGCGAACCACTCGATGAAGGATGCCGCGTAAAGCACTTCGCCACGGGCCTCGGTCAGCGGCTTGCCCTGCTCGGCCGTCATGATCCGCGCCAGATCTTCCTGGTTGGCCAGCATCAGCTCGTACCATTTGCGCAGCCGCGCCGCGCGCTCCTTGGCCGTCAACGCACGCCAGGCGGGCTGAGCAGCCTGCGCCGCCTCGATGGCCTGACGGGTCTGCACGCCACCGATGTTTGGCACGACACCCAGCGACTCGCCGTTGGCAGGGTTGAAGATTTCAGTCACATCGCCATTGCTGGCATCGCACCACTGGCCGTCGATATAGGCCTGATGGCGCAGCAGATCGGGATCATTCAGTTGCATGATTTTCTCCTGCTGCCGAGGGAGGAGATCACCCCTCGGCTGAATTAGGGATTGCACAGGCCTCACTCGCCTGGCGGCAGATCCTTGGTGAAGGTCTGGTCGTTCTCACCGCGGAACATCTGTGCCCCGTAGATCAGCGCGCACAGGCCGACGCCGATGGCGAAGGCCCAGCCGGCGCCTTTGATCGCCAACACTGCGCCGATCACCCCGGCGATGCCCAGATCACGCTGGCTGCGCGCTTCCATGATGCCCAGACGCACGCTGACGTAGCCCTGAATCAGCAGGGTCAGCGCCAGCGCCACGCCGAGAATCGGCTGCAGCAGGGTGACCACCGGCAGCAGCAACAGGCCGGTGTTGGTGCCCCAGCGGAACGAGCCGACACCGCCGTAGATGGACTTCATCGCCTGGGCACCGCCCTTGAAGCGCTCGGTGATCACCACCTGCATGGCCGACCACTGCGGCCCGCACATCGCCACGTCCGGACCAAAGATACTCATCAAGGCATTGCGCCCACCGAAGATCATGTGCGAACGGTTCGGGTTGAAGTCGACCTTCTCGTCACTGCGAATATGGTCGGCCTCGGAGAGGATCGCCCTGGCGCCCAGCACATCGCCGAACACCACCAGGTAGGCGGCGAACACGGTGGGAATGGCAGTGACGAACATCATCAAAGGCGGCATGCCGAGGCCGAACACGGTGTACTCGTTCCACAGGGTGACGAAGTCCGGCTTGCTGATGCCCCACTCGATGTTCGGCCAGGGCGCCTCACCAAAGATCGGCGCGACGAACACCGCCAGCAGGATGATCGGGAAGATGCCCAGCTTGGCGAAGTTCCACCAGAAGCGGCTGCGCTTCTTCAGTTGCTGGAAGTGCAAGGAGAACACCAGGTAGAAGGCGATGCCGACCGCGATGGAAATGGTCCAGGGGAAGCTGTCGAAGCGACCGCCTTCCTTGAATACCGTCACCACCGCGCTGAGGCCGGCGCCCATGATGATCCCGGCCTTGAGCGCCGAGGGCACCAGCGACACCACCTTGCGCGCCATGCCGGTCATGCCCAGGCCGATGGAAAATATCCCCAGCATCAACTGGAAGGCAATCAGCGCATGCACCCGCTCCGGGCCCTCCGGGAACTGGCTGCAGTAGGCCATCAGCAGTGGGATCGCCGGGGTGATCCAGCCCGGAACGACCGGATCGCCCAGCAAATGGTGAGTCAAGTACAGCAGGCCATTGAGCATGACCACTGCCAGCGCCACCTCGAAGGGCATGCCGAGGAACTCGGTCATCAGCGGAATCGCCGCCAGATCCACCGCGCACATGAGCAGGCCCTGCATGTAGTCGGAGATCTCGAAGCGGTAATGAATGAAAGGCAGACGCACCTTGAATGGCCCCACCGGCCAGTAGGGGGCTTCCACACCAAGGTCTTGTTGATGCAGTTCGGACATTTGAGTCACCCAGCTTTATTAGAGTTGTATTTCAGCCGGCCCCAGCACCCTGGGGCCTTTCATCTTCGTTGCGGTAATCAGTAGGCAGCGCGGTAGATCTGTTCGATGTCGCCAGCCGTCAGGCGCCGCGGGTTGTTGCGCATCAGTCGATCGATCTTGCTCGCTTCCTCGGCCATGGCCGGGATGGCGTCTTCCGGCACGCCGAAGCTGCGCATGCCCTTGGGAATGTCGACGCTGGCGCACAGCTCGGCCATGGCCTCGACGGCCAGGTCGGCGGCGGCCTTGTCGCTCAGACCATGGGTTTGCACACCGAGAGCAGCAGCGATCTCGGCCATGCGCTCGACGCAGGCCAGCTTGTTCCAGGCCATCACGTAAGGCAGCAGCAAGGCATTGCTGACGCCGTGAGCGATATTGAAGCGACCGCCCAGCGGATAGGCCAGCGCATGCACCGCGCCCACGCCGGCATTACCGAAGGCCATGCCGGCCATCAGGCTGGCGGTGGCCATGTCTTCGCGAGCGAGCAGGTCAGCCGGATTGGCATAGGCCTTGGGCAACGCCTTGGCGATCAGCTTGATGGCGCCGATGGCCAGGGCGTCGGTGATCGGCGAGGCATTCACCGACAGGTAGGACTCCACCGCGTGCACCAATGCATCGACGCCACTGGCGGCGGTCACGCCACGGGGGCAGGTCAGGGTCATCAGCGGGCTAACCAGGGCCACGTCGGGCAGCATGTAGTCGCTGACGATGCCTTTTTTCAGTTGCGCCTGCTTATCGGAGAGGATCGACACGTTGGTCACTTCCGAGCCGGTGCCAGCAGTGGTCGGAATGGCAATCAGCGGCGGGCCTTTACGCTTGATCTGATCGACGCCGAACAACTCTTCCAATGCACCGTCATGACCGACGTAACCGGCCACGGCCTTGGCGATGTCGATGGCGCTGCCACCACCGACACCGATCAGGCCATCGTGGCCGCCGTCGCGATAGACCTTGGCGCAGGCTTCGACGATGGCAATCTCCGGCTCCGGCTCGACACCGTCATAGATGCCGTAGCGGCGCTCGCCGAGTTGCTTGAGGACATGCTCGACCGTACCGGACTTGATCAGGATGGCGTCGGTGACGATCAGCGGGTTGGTGATATTCAGTCGAGACAGTTCGAGAGCCAGTTGCTCCACGGCACCCTGGCCGGTCAGTAGCTTGTTGGCGATTTTGAATGCGGCAGTGTTCATCAGCAGGCCCCTTGTGCGTTGTTGTGCTGAGCGGGTTCGGGGCTTGCCATAGCCAATCCTGTGCCAGCTCGCTGAAAGCGGCGTGCTAGAAGGCTTGCGTCGATTTGTCACAGCGCGCAGTGGGTTGCGCTTGATCAGAAAATCAATCAAATGAGCCTTTTACGATCCATTTTCCAATCAACTCTGCTCCCAGCGCTTCATCTTCTGCACCAGGGTCGCCTGGCTCAGACCGAGCACCTTGGCCGCTTCACGGGTGGTCTTGTGCTGCATCAGGGCGCGGCGGATGAGGCGTCGCTCGAGGTTCTCCACCTGCTTGCGCAATGGCAGTAGGTCGTCGACATCGCTGCGAGCGACGCGCATTTCCTCCGGCAGATCGCGCAGTTCGATGCGTTCACCACTGCAGGTCACCACCAGGCGCTCGACCAGATTGATCAGCTCACGGATGTTGCCGGGCCAGTCGTAGTCGGTCAGCGCATCGAGCGCCTCGAGCTCCCAGCTCAGCACTCGACCATAACGCTGATTGAATTCGGCCAGGTAGAAATCCAGCAACGGCTGAATTTCCTCGGGGCGCTCGCGCAGCGCCGGAATGTGGATCGGCACGACGTTGAGGCGGTAGTAGAGGTCGGCGCGAAAACGGCCCTCGGCGACCATCGTGCGCAAGTCGTGGTGAGTGGCGGTGATGATGCGTACATCCACCTCCTTCAACTCCAGACCACCGACCGGGATAAAGCGGCTCTCCTCGATAACCTTGAGCAGCTTGACCTGCAGCGGCAATGGCAGATCACCGATCTCATCGAGAAAAACCGTGCCCTGGTGCGCCAGCTCCAGCAGACCGCGCTTGCCCTTGCTGCCGGCGCCGGTGAACGCACCCGGCACATAGCCGAACAACTCGGCCTCGATCAGGTTCTCCGGCAGCGCACCGCAGTTCAGCGCCAGAAACGGCTGCGCCGCGCGCGGGCTGCTCTTGTGGATGTACTGGGCGATCAGGGTCTTGCCGACGCCGGTTTCCCCTTGCAGCAGCACCTTCACGTCGCTGGCCGCGACCTGCCGCGCCTGCATGAAGACTCGCCCCGAAGCGGGCTTGTCGGCGACCGGCGAGGCATCGAGCAGGTCGTCACGCTGGCCGGCATGCAGCTTGGCCGTGCTGTTGCGCAGCTGCTTCAGTTGCTGCAGCTCGTCGCGCTCGTGCTTCATGCGCAGCAGCTCGGTCATGTCGCGCACGGTACTGACCACGTAGCGCACGCGTCCATCGGCGGCGAAGATCGGCGTACCACTGACCAACAGGCGTTTGCCCTGGCTGACGCTCTGCATCAGCGACAGCGCCTTGCCTTCCTTGAGCACACGCAAGGACACCGACTGCGAGATCACACCCTGCTCTACCAGCGCCTGCATGTGCTGGCCGACGACATCCTCGGCACGCAGCCCGGTCAGGCGCTCATAGGCACTGTTGACCTTTAGGGTGATGCCATCGGCGTCGGTGATGTAGACGCCATCGTGCAACGCGTCGATCAGCTCACGAAAACCGGGATCATCGAAGTCCATCTGGCTGCCTTGTTACGAAGGAGAAACTACACATTCTACGCCCGGAAACGAACAAGGCCCCGCCGGTTTCCCGGCGAGGCCCTGAACATGCAGCTGCGGCGACTTATTCCGGCGCTGAAGTACGCAGCTTCTCGCTGCGCCCACGAAGCCATTCCAGGGTCAGCAGCAGCAGGATGGAGAAGCCGATCAGCAGCGTGGCGGCGGCAGCGATGGTCGGCGACAGGTTCTCGCGGATACCGCTGAACATCTGCCGCGGCAGGGTGGCCTGCTCGGGACCGGCGAGGAACAGGGTCACCACCACTTCGTCGAACGAGGTGGCGAAGGCGAACAACGCACCCGAAATCACGCCCGGCGCGATCAGCGGCAGGGTCACCCGGCGAAACGCCGTCAGTGGCGAGGCCCCAAGGCTGGCTGCGGCGCGCACCAGGTTGTGGTTGAAGCCCTGCAGCGTGGCCGACACGGTGATGATGACGAAGGGCACGCCGAGCACGGCATGCACCAGGATCAGCGACAGGTAGCTGTTGCCCATGCCCAGCGGCGCGAAGAACAGGTAACTGGCGACACCGATGATCACCACCGGAACGATCATCGGCGAGATCAGCAGGCTCATCACCAGCGCCTTGCCGCGAAACTCGCCACGGGTCAGGCCGATGGCCGCCAGGGTGCCGAAGACCATGGCCAGCAGAGTGGCGGCCGGGGCGATGATCAGGCTGTTCTTCAGCGAACGCATCCAGTCGGCGGACATGAAGAAGTCCTCGTACCAGCGCAGCGAGAAGCCCTGCAGCGGGTAGACCAGAAAGGTGCCGGAGTTGAACGACAGCGGCACGATCACCAGCACAGGCAGGATCAGAAACAGCAGCACCAGGCCGCAGAGAATGCGCAGGCCGTAGTACCAGAGGCGCTCGACGGGTGACATGTAGGGGCTGAGCATGGCTGTGACTCCATTTAGCATTTAGCTCCCCTCTGCCATTTATGGGAGAGGGGTTGGGAGAGAGGTCGCTCTTCTTGCGCCATCCTCCCGAGTTCGTTTACCGAGAGGCAGTGGTGCCGAAACAAGCACCCTCTCCCGCCCTTCGGGCACCCTCTCCCATAAATGGGAGAGGGGCATCAGGTGGTCTGCTGCGCAGACCGTGTTTATCCAAGCCGCAGTTTGCTGGCGCCGACCAGCCAGCTGTACACCACGTACAGCACCAGCGTCGCGGCCAGCAGCAGACCGCCGAGGGCCGTGGCCATGCCCCAGTTGATGGTGGTGTTGGTATAGAAGGCGACGAAGTAGCTGATCATCTGGTCGTTCGGGCTGCCCAGCAGCGCCGGGGTGATGTAGTAGCCAATCGACAGAATGAATACCAGCAGGCAACCGGCGCCGACACCGGCCAGGGTCTGCGGGAAGTACACCCGCCAGAAGCTGGCGAACGGGTGGCAGCCGAGCGACACCGCCGCACGCATGTAGCTGGGCGAGATGCCCTTCATCACGCTGTAGATCGGCAGGATCATGAACGGCAGCATGATGTGGACCATGGCCACGTACACACCGCTGCGGTTGAACACCAGTTGCAGTGGTTGCTCGATGATACCCAGCGATATCAGCGCGCTGTTGATCAGCCCTCCGGACTGCAAGAGCACGATCCAGGCCGCGACGCGCACCAGGATCGATGTCCAGAACGGCAGCAGCACCAGAATCATCAGCAGGTTGCCCTGCCGCGTCGGCAGGTTTGCCAGCAGGTAAGCCAGTGGGTAAGCAAGCACCAGGCAGATGGCGGTGATCACCAGGCTCATCCAGAAGGTGCGGGCGAAGATATCCAGATAGATGGCCTGATCCGGCGTGGCCTTGGCCAGTTCACCGAGGTCGTCGATGCGGTGATCGAGCGCGGCCAGCAGGTAGTAAGGCGTGACCGACGAGGCATTGCGGCGGATCACCTGCCAGTAGGCATGGTCGCCCCAGCGCTCGTCCATATCAAGGAAGGCCTCCTGGTAGGACGCCGGCTCCTCGCGCAGCGGCAGCTTGCGTGCGGTCGCGCTGACCAGGCTACGGAAGCCCGCCAGCTCCATGTTCAGGCGCTTGGACAGATCACCAAGGCTCTGATTGCGCCGTGCCTCGAGCATATCGCTGGCAATCGCCTGGTATACCGCTTCATCCGGCAGGCCACGGCCATCCCAGGCAGCAATCGCCTCGACGGTGCGCGGCAGGCTGCCAACCACTTCCGGGTTGTCCACACTGCGCATGAGCAACGCGCCGATGGGCAGCAGGAAAGTCAGCAGAAGGAACAGCAACAGCGGCAGGATCAGCGCCTTGGATTTCAGGCGATTGAAACGCTCGGCACGGGCCAGTCGCTGCTTCAGGCTTGGCCCGGGCAAATCATTGGCAGGCAGTACGGCGGCCATGGACAACTCCGCAAGCTAAGGCCGCATCTGGCGGCAGAAATTCGGGGGATACGACAAACATCATTTGGGCAGCTCAGCCCCCTCATCCGGTGAGGGGGCCGGGCTGTGCGACGCTCTGGTTAGCGCGCCGCCCAGGCGTTGAAACGCTGCTCCAGCTGCTCGCCGTAGTCAGCCCAGAAGGTCACATCGATGGCCACCTGGTTGGCGATGTTTTCCGGGGTGGTCGGCATCAGGCTCAGACGCTCCGGCGCCAGCAGTTCGATGGCCTGCTTGTTGGCCGGGCCGTAGGCGATGTTCTCGGAGTAGGTCTTCTGCGCTTCAGGCTTGACCGAGAAGGCGATGAACTCCTTGGCCAGTTCGGCATTCTTGGCGCCACGCGGGATGGCCCAGGAATCGAAGTCATAGATACCGCCGTTCCACACCACCTGCAGATTGCTCTCGCCCTGCACCGCCGCGATACGACCGTTGTAGGCCGAGCTCATCACCACGTCACCGGAAGCGAGATACTGCGGCGGCTGGGCGCCAGCTTCCCACCACTGGATGTTCGGTTTCAGCTCGTCGAGTTTCTTGAACGCGCGATCCTGGCCTTCTTTGGTGGCCAGCACCTTGTATACGTCCTTGACCGGCACGCCGTCGGCCATCAGGGCGAATTCCAGGGTGTACTTGGCGCCCTTGCGCAGGCCGCGTTTGCCCGGGAATTTCGCTACATCCCAGAAATCGGACCAACTGGTCGGTGCGGCGCTCAGTTTGTCGGCGTTGTAGGCCAGCACCGTCGACCACACGAAGAAGCCCACGCCGCACGGCTGGATGGCGCCGTCGATGAAGTTGGACTCATCGCCGAACTGGGCCGGATCGAGCTCCTCGAACAGGCCTTCGTCACAACCGCGGGCCAGTTCCGGCGACTCCACCTCCACCAGATCCCAGCTCACGCTGCGGGTGTCGACCATGGCTTTGACCTTGGCCATTTCACCGTTGTATTCGCCGCCCAGCACCTTGTTGCCGGTGTCCTTCTCGAAGGGTTCGTAGAACGCCTTGACCTGCGCCGCCTTGTTCGCGCCGCCGAAGGATACCGCTGTCAGATCCACCGCCAGTGCCGGCATGGCACAACTAACGCCCAGGGCCAACGCCGCGAGCTTCAGGGATTTCGTCATTCTTATCAGCTCCTCTGTGTTACGGGGTAAAGGTGAAGCACTGCGCGAAAGGCTCACTCGATGTGGAGTGGATCCAGCGCGCGGACATGCTCGACAGACCAGCCGAGCGGAACCAGGTCACCAACCGTCAGCGCCGGATCGAGCTCGGCCACGGGTTGCTTGACGTAGAAATCGGACTTGCCGCAGACCTCCATGCGGATGCGCACGTGGTCGCCCAGATAAATGAACTCGGCGATGCGCCCGGAGAAGCGGTTCGGGCAGGCCTCGCTGTGGCCGTTGAGGCGAATGCGCTCGGGACGAATCGACAGGCTCACGGCCTCGCCAACGGCGCCGACGTTGACCGCCGTGGCGCGCACTTCCTCACCACGCGCCAGGCGCACCACGCACTGCTCGCCATCGCGGCTGACCAGCTCGCCAGCCAGACGATTGTTCTCGCCGATGAACTGGGCAACGAAGGTGTTGTGCGGCGCTTCGTAGAGTTCGCGCGGCGGCGCGATCTGCTGGATCTCGCCCTGATGGAACACAGCCACGCGGTCAGACATGGTCAGCGCCTCGCCCTGATCGTGGGTGACGTAGACCACGGTTACGCCCAGGCGCTGGTGCAGGTGCTTGATCTCCATCTGCATGTGTTCGCGCAGTTGCTTGTCCAGCGCGCCGAGGGGTTCATCCATCAGTACCAGCTGCGGCTCGAACACCAGCGCACGGGCCAGGGCCACACGCTGCTGCTGACCACCGGAAAGCTGGCCGGGGTAACGGTTGCGGAAGCTGTCGAGCTGCACCATCGACAGGGCGCGTTTGACCCGCTCGCTGATATCGGTGCGCGACATGCCACGCACGCTCAGCGGGAAGGCCAGGTTCTCGGCCACGGTCATGTGCGGGAACAGCGCGTAGTTCTGGAACACCATGCCGATGTCGCGCTTGTGCGGCGGCAGTTTGTTCAGCGAGCGGCCATCGAGGAGGATTTCGCCAGCGGTCGGCGTCTCGAAACCGGCCAGCATCATCAGGCTGGTGGTCTTGCCGGAACCGGACGGGCCGAGCAGGGTCAGAAACTCACCCTTGCGGATATCCAGGTTGAGGTCTTTGACGATCAGCGTTTCGCCGTCATAGCTCTTCTGTACGCCACGGAAGCTCACCAGTACATCGTTTGCCATCACACCACACCCTTGTTCTTGTCTCAGGCCGATGAGCCAAGATTAGGTCGGCGAGACAGGGTGAAAAATCGGGCGGGATGACAAGCTGATATCAGGCGCGAGGAGAATCTCGTGTAGGGATCGCCCTACAAATTCCGAGTGATCGCATCGGTTATACACTGCATGAAAACCGTGTGAGCGGCTTCAGCCGCGAAGCTCCGGTGGGCGATTCATCGTGGCTGAAGCGGAGTGCCGCCCAGCCGCTCCTGCGAAAGCGGTCGATCAGACCAGGCGATGCTCCATGGCGTAACGCACCAGATCTGCCATCGAATGCGCGCCAAGCTTCTGCATCAGGCGCGCCTTGTGCGTGCTCACGGTCTTGTTGCTGATTGCCAGGTGCAGGGCAATGTCGTTGACCCCCTCCCCTCGCACCAGGCGCTCGAACACCGAGAACTCGCGCTCGGACAACTGCGCATGGGGCGGCCGAGAATCGGTCAGGCCAACCTCGAAGACCATGCGGTCGGCCAGCGCCGGGTCGATATAACGACCACCACTGGCCACCTTGCGAATCGCCGTGATCAGCAGCGCCGGATCGCTGTCCTTGGTGGCATAACCGGCGGCACCGGCCTTGAGCGCACGCGCCGCCATCTGCGCCTCGTCGTGCATCGACAGCACCAGGATAGCCGGCGCCTCGGTCAGCGCACGGATGCGCGGAATGGCCTCCAGACCGTTGACGCCGGGCATGGAGATATCCAGCAGCACCACGTCGCAAGGCGTGCGCCGCAGCACCTCGATCAGTTGCTCGCCATTGCAGGCTTCGCCGGCAACCTCGAGATCACGCGCCATGCCGATCAGTTGCTTGATGCCTTCCCGCACAATGGTGTGGTCTTCGGCCACCAGTACCCGAATCACGCTGCGATCTCCTCTTCCAGATTGATGCGCGCACACAGGGTAGTGCCCTCGCCCGGCCGGCTGTCAATCTGCAACTGGCCACCGAGCATGAGCATGCGCTCCTGCATACCGACCAGGCCGAAGGATTGTCCCGGCTTGCGCAGCGCCGGATCGAAGCCCTTGCCGTCATCGGTGACCGACAGACACAGGCTGCCGCCCTCCTGCCACAAACGCACCTGAACGCTGTGTGCGCCGGCGTGGCGCATGACGTTGGTCAGGGCCTCCTGGAGGATGCGGAACAGACCGATGGCCTGGGCATCGGGCAGATTTGGAAGATGCTCCGGCACCTCGACCAGGCAGGGAATCTGCGTGCGCTCCTCGAAGCGCCGCACCTGCCACTCGATGGCCGAGGCAATGCCAGCATCGAGGATCGGCGGGCGCAGCGCCGTAGCCACATCACGCACCAGCTGGAACAACTGGGCGATCAGGCGCTTCATGCTGTTGAGGCGTTCATCCAGTTCGGGAATCTGCCCGGCGCAAACCAGCTCGCACATCGCCGTCTCCAGCTTGAGTACGGTCAGCACCTGGCCCAGCTCGTCATGCACTTCACGGGCAATGCGCGCCTTCTCTTCCTCACGCACACTTTCCAGATGCGCCGACAGCTCGCGCAGACGCGCACGCGAATCGGCCAGCGCCAGCTCGGCCAGCTTGTTCTCGGTGATGTCCCAGAGGATGCCATCCCACACCACCCGACCATTACCCAACGGCCGCGCAGTGGTGCGGATGTCGGCCCACAGCACCTCCTGCTCGGCAGTGAGGATGCGTCCCTGCCAATACCAGTCGCTCTCGCCCTCCAGCGCCAGTGTCTGGCTATTGAGGTAGCTGCTCAGATCCTGCGGGTGCACCAGGCTGCGGATGCCACGATCCTCTCGCTGCAACTCGTGCGCCGGCCAGCCGACCATCTCCTGACTGGCCTCGCTGATATAGGCGAAGTTGACCACCGCTCCCGGCCCTGCCCGCTCCAGACGAAACACCAGGCCAGGCACGTTACCGGCGATACCCTTGAAGCGCGCCTCGCTCTCCTCCAATGCTGCACGGGCACGGCGGCGCTCGGTCACATCGCTGAGAAACACCACCAGGTACTCGGCCTGGCGATAACGCAGAAAACTCAGCGAGACGTCAGCCGGCATACGGCTGCCATCGGCACGCAGGCAGTCGACCTCGAAGCTGGGTGAGCCGTCGTCCTGCTCGCGCACGCGTTTCCACAGGTTGAGCCAGCGGTCCATATGCAGGCCCGGCTCCAGCTGGCTCAGCGGCTTGTCTACCAGCTCGCCGGCGGCGTAACCAAGCATGCGTTCGGCGGCGCGGTTGGCGTAGCGCAGGTGGCTATCCCAGTTGACCCAAAGAATGCCCACCGTGCTGTGATCGATAGAGAACTGGCTCAGGCGCAATGCCTCGGCGGCCTGCTGATGGCGATCCAGTTCGCCACGTGCAGCCAACAGCCCACGCTCCAGCGAACGTGTCTGCTGCCGCTGCCGATAAAGCGCTGTCGCACCGAGCATCAGAATCAGGGCGAAAAATAAAGCCAGGGTCTTCCAGAAGCCGACGAAGTCGGTGGATTGCGGATAGCGCAGCGGCATCCAGGTGTCGCGCAACTCCTCCAGTTCACGGGCAGGCAGCGCTTGCAGAGTCCGGTCGACAATACCGGACAGAAGCGGCTGATCACGCCGTGTAGCCAGGCGCAGCAGCTGCGGCAAGCCGATATCACCGACGATGCTCAGGCTGGAGAAACGTGATTCGCGCAGCAGCAGGCTGAGGCTCGCTTCATCCAGCACGGCGTAGCTGACTTCCTGGTTCAGCACCAACAGCAAGG
Organism: Pseudomonas sp. NY15364; assembly: GCF_048068235.1. Classification (NCBI taxonomy): domain Bacteria; kingdom Pseudomonadati; phylum Pseudomonadota; class Gammaproteobacteria; order Pseudomonadales; family Pseudomonadaceae; genus Pseudomonas; species Pseudomonas sp. NY15364. Next base: position 19,180 of record NZ_JBLUPX010000011.1, read on the forward strand.
CGGCGCGCTCCGACGGCGTCGCGCGCAGACGCAGGTTGGTGTGGGTGCGCTCCAGGTATTCGGCAGCCTGGCTCGGCGTGCGCAACGCGACCGCCTGTTCCAGCGGCAATTGATCGAGATCCACCGCACCGCTGCCACTGCGCTCGCCGACTACCAGATGCGGTACTCGCAGGTAAGGCATGGAGTAATGCCAGATGCGCAGGCCGGCCGGCGTCTGCTGCAAGCCTGGCGCCAGATCCACCTCGCCAGCACTGGCTGCCCGTTCCAGGGCCTCCAGATTCGGATACAGGCGCCAGTCAGGCGCGACGCCCATGCCTTCGAGCAGACGCTGCATCAGCTCGACATTGGCGCCCGTCAGCTGCCGGTTCTGGCCACGCAGAACCCAGGGCGCCTGCTGGATCAGGCCCACGCGCAGCACGGGATGCTCCTTGAGCCAGGCGCGCTGCTCTGCGTCGAAAGCCGGGCGCAATGGCATGCGCGCACTCTCGGCCCAGACGCCGGATGTCGCCACTATCAACAGGTAAATAAGGGAACGGAGAAGGGACTTCATGCACGGTGAATCCGCTGACGCGATTGCTTACCTTACTCCAGTCTTTTGCTAATGGCCTGACAAAAGCGAAGCTCGGCATTAGGCTCTGTAGCAGACCCCAAGGAGCTTCATCGATGCGCCTGAACTCACTCGCACTGCTCGGTTTCTGCCTGCTCTGCGCCACCACGAGCTGGGCCCAGGAACCGACCGGGGATGCCCAGAGCGCCACGCCCGGCGAAACCGATACGCCGGCGTCGAACGAGCGGCCGTCTCTACCCGAGCGTAGCGTCAGCGATGCGCTGACGCTGGAGCAGCGCCTGGACAAACGTGAGCAGCAGATGCTGCAGGCCGGCGCCGAAAGTTTCCTCGCACTATGGCTGCCGGCCAACGTCGGCGAACCCAGCGGTGCGGTGATTCTGCTACCCGGTGACGTGGAAAACGCCGACGGCGCCGCCGCAGTGGGCCCGCTACGACGCAAGCTGCCTGACGCCGGCTGGCACAGTCTGAGCCTGACACTACCGGACCCGGACGGCGACCCGCTGCCGCTGCGCGATGCAAGCGTCGAAACCGCAGCGGCGCCCGCTGATCCTGCAAGTACCGAGACAGCTCCCGCTGCCGATAGCCCGCCACAGCCACCGGAAACACAAGCCACACAGGCCACGGACAGCGTCACAATCAGCCCGGATCAACGGCGCCAGGCCCATGTCGAACGCGTGATGGCGCGCATCGATGCCGCCATCGCCTTCGCCAGCCAACAGCAGGCCAAGGAAATCGTCCTGCTTGGCCACGGCAGCGGCGCCTACTGGGCCGCGCGCTACCTGAGCGAACGCAAACCCGCGAATGTCCAGAACCTGCTGATGGTGGCGGCAGATGTACCAGCAGGGTTCGCCCCACCGCTGGACGAACTGGTCACCCAACTGCCGGTGGCCACTGGCGACTTTTTCTACAAGGATCAGGCCACCGACCGCACGGCCGCCTTGAAACGCCTGCAAGCCAGCAAGCGGGCAAAGCTGCCCACCTATGTACAGGTAGCGATGAAGGCACTGCCGGGCAACCTGGATGTCCAGGAGGAGCAACTGTACCGCCGTCTACGTGGCTGGTTGAAACTGCATATTCGCGCTGCGGGCAGCTAACGGATTCCGCGACGCTGGCGAATCAACGCATAGGCCTGATGCAGCTGACGCGTGGTGTCAGTGGCCTCGCGAATGCGCTCAGGCGAGGCGCCCGATCCAGCCAGTTTGTCCGGGTGATGCCGGCTGAGCAGACGCCGATAAGCACGCTTGATCTGCTCAGGCTCACTGCCTTCATTGACACCTAGCAGTCGCAAAGCCTCCTGATAACTACCGCCCGCCGGCGCAGGTTGCTGGCTGCGACGTGGCGCGTACTCCTCGCCCAGGCTATCGAGTCGGGCGCTGTCCCAGCCGAGCCACTTGCCCCAGAGCAGGATCAACTCATGCTCGCTGGGCGACACCCGCCCATCGACCCAGGCCATGCGCCAGCAAGCTCGCAGCATGGCATCGGCACGCTCGCGTTGACGCTGCAGCGGGGCACGCAGGTTGTCCCGTCCGGTCTTGCCGCGGGCGAAGGCTTCGATGGCACGGCGTTGGGCAGCGGCATCCAACCCCAGCCGCTGCATTTCCGAACGCGCCTGCTGGATATGGCTCTGTACCACCCGGCCGTCACTCTTGGCCAAACGTCCCAGCATCAGAAACAACAAGTCGTCATCCGTCGGCGCAGCACGACCGCCCAGACGCTCACGCAGATTGTCCCAGCCGTGCAGGCGCAGGCGACGGTCCAGCACCTGCCCAAGTAGACCGCCTAGCAGTGCACCCGGAATGCTGGCCAGGGCGAGCCCAGCCGCCGCCCCGAGCATGGTGGCCGGCCACAACACCTAACGTGCCTCCTGCAGCAAGCGTTCGACTTCAGCCAGGCGCTCGTGCGTGCCGACATCGATCCAGCAGCCGCCGTAATGCTCACCACTGACCTGCCCGGCCGCCATGGCCTCACGCAGCAGCGGCGCCAGTTTGAAGGCGCCCGGCGCAGAGCCGGCGAACAGACGTGGATGCAGCACGGCGAGACCGCTGTAGGTCAGCCGTTCGCCTGTCGCCTCGCCGTCATGGACCTGACCTGCCGCGAGAATGAAATCGCCCTGCGGGTGATGGGCCGGGTTATCCACCAGCACCAGATGCGCCAGACCGACAAGCGGCTGGCGCAGCGCGGTGAAAGCGTAATCGGTGAAAACATCGCCATTGACCACCAGAAACGGCTCAGCACCCAGCAGCGGCAACGCCTTGAAAATACCGCCACCGGTCTCCAGCGGCTCGCCTTCGGCGGAATAGACGATACGCACGCCAAAGCGCGCACCATCGCCCAGGTAATCCTCGATCTGCTGGCCTAGCCAGGCGTGGTTGATCACCAGCTCGGTGAAGCCTGCAGCAGCCAGGGCGCGGATGTGGTACTCGATCAACGGCACGCCCGCCACCTGCACCAGCGGTTTTGGCGTATGCAGCGTCAAAGGACGCATGCGCTCGCCCTTGCCCGCCGCGAGGATCATCGCCTTCATGCACGTACCCCTTCATCTTTCGCCAGGCTGGCGAACAGCTCTCCCAACTCGGCAAGCTCCGGCCGGCGTGCCAGCACAGCCTCTATATAAGAGAAGAAACGCGGCACATCGTCGAGGTACTTGGGCTTGCCATCGCGGTGGCAGATGCGCGCGAAGATGCCGATGACCTTGAGGTGGCGCTGCACGCCCATCAGGTCGCTGGCGCGCAGAAAGTCTTCGAACGATGCCTGTAGCGGAATGCCCGCTGCCTTGGCACGCTGCCAGTAATCCTGCAGCCAGCCTTGCACGCGCGCCTCGGGCCAACTGAGAAACGCATCCTTGAACAGACAAGTGATGTCATAGGTGACCGGGCCGTTGACGGCATCCTGGAAATCCAGCACGCCGGGGTTGGGCGAGCTCTGCATCAGGTTGCGCGGCATGAAGTCGCGATGCACCACCACCTTGGGCTGCGCCAGGGCGCTGTCGATCAACAGGCGACTGATACGCTGCCATGCGGCCTCCTGCTCGGGTGTAAAGGTAAGCCCCAGGTGGCGTTGCACGTACCACTCGGGAAACAACTGCAACTCACGGCGCAGCAACGCCTCATCGTAATGCGGCAGATGGCTGTCGAGCGGCAAGCGCTGCTGCTGCAGCAAAGCCTCGATGGCATCGTCGAACAATTGGTCGGCGTTGTGCTCGTTGATCACGTCCAGATAGGTCTGGCGGCCCAGGTCATCGAGAATCAGGAAGCCCTGCTCAAGATCGGCAGCCAATACCTGTGGCACATGCACACCTGCACTAGCCAGCAAGGCCGCAATACGGACGAACGGTTCGCAGTTCTCCTGAGGCGGTGGCGCATCCATCAGAATCAGGCTGCGCTCACCGGCCTGCCAACGAAAATAGCGGCGAAAGCTGGCGTCGCTGCTGGCGGGAGTGAGCTCGGCCTCCGGGACCGCTCCCCAGTCGCGTGCTGCGAACAGGAGGGGCAGTTGCTCGGCGAGCCAGGTTTGCAGCTGTTGCAGACGTACATCGTGTTCAGACATCAAGGGGTCTCCGACGGCGCTAGCCGTTGCGCGGGTCATGCTTTATTATCCAGCATCTTTTTCAGCCCATCGAGAGGCGTGCGGCCCCTGGGCCGATAGCGCGCAGGAAGCCCGGACTAACAAGATGGCAGTAAAATACCCCGCGTTCCGCAAGAAATTCCCGCTGCTGGTCACCGGCAGCCTCCTGGCCTTACAGCCCGCGTTCAGCCTACAGTCCTTTGCCGCCGAGCAATACGATTGCCAGGCGTCGCCCACGGGCGGCTGGGCCTGCGCGCCGAAATCGGCGGCCAGCGCACTGCCTCCGCGCCCAGTGCACAGCCGCGATGCTGTCAGCTCGGGTGGCACCACCAGCGAGGCGGTAGCCAAGCAGGATGCTGCCCCGGTGCTGGTCACCGAGAGCAAGGGCCGTGCCCTTACCTCGCGCAGCCCCGATTACAGTCACTTGGACTGGGTCCCGCGCGATAAGTTGACTGCCGCGCAGTTGGCCGAGGCTGGCCCTTACTGTGCAGGCGCCTATGTCGAGCCGCTGCGTCCGGGCATGGACGACACCACGCCGCTGGACGAGTCGCCGATGTTCGTTTCCGCCAAAGCCTCGCGCTTCGAGCAGGAAAAGCAGATCGCTACCCTCGCCGGTGATGTCGTCCTGCGTCAGTCCGGCATGCAGGTCGAGGCCGACGAAGCCAGCCTGCACCAGACGGAAAACCGTGGCGAACTGGTCGGCAACGTACGCCTGCGAGACAAGGGTATGCTGGTGGTCGGCGACCGTGCCGAACTGCAGCTGGATAATGGTGAAGCCCGTATCGACAATGCCGAGTACGTGATGCACCAGGCCCATGTGCGCGGTAGCGCGCTCTACGCCAAGCGCGAAGAGACCGCGATCATCCGCCTCAAGGATGGCACCTACACCCGTTGCGAGCCGGGCGACAACGCTTGGCACCTGAAGGGCAACAACGTCACCCTGAACCCGGCGACCGGCTTCGGCACCGCCACCAACGTGACGCTGCGGGTCAAGGACATTCCGGTGTTCTATACCCCGTACATCTACTTCCCGATCGACGACCGTCGCCAGTCCGGCTTCCTGCCGCCGAGCATCGGCACGTCTAGCAGCAACGGCTTCTCGCTGCAAACGCCGTACTACTTCAACCTGGCGCCGAACTACGACGCCACGTTGTACCCGACCTACATGGCCAAACGCGGCCTGCTGATGGAAGGTGAGTTCCGCTACCTGACCGAGAGCAGCGAAGGCCAGGTCGGCGGCGCATGGCTGAACGACAGCGAAGACGAGCGCAAGCTGCAGTCCGAGTATGAAGATCAGCGCTGGATGTACAGCTGGCAGCACAAGCAGGGGCTGAACTCGCGCCTGCTCGCTGAAGTCGACTACACCGACATCAGCGACCCGTACTACTTCCAGGATCTGAACACCGACCTGGGCATCGACAAGCAAACCTACGTAGACCAGCGCGGCACGCTGACCTATCGTGGCGACAGCTATACTGCACGACTGAAGGTGCATGCCTATGAGCTGGCCAACATCACCGACGTAACGCCATATGATCGCCTGCCGCAGATCACCCTGGATGGCAAACTGCCGTTCAATCCGGGCGGCCTGGACTTCACCTATGGCACCGAGTATGTGAAGTTCGATCGCAACCTGCGTTCTGGTTTCTTCACCGACAAGGACGGCGTAACCGGTCGCCCACAAGATCGCTGGTATGACGAACGACTGGTTGGTCTCGCCAGAGCTGACGGTGAACGACTGCACTTCGAACCAGGAGTCAGCTTGCCGCTGGACTGGTCGTGGGGCTTCGTCAAACCTCAGGTCAAGTACCTGCAGACCAACTACGACATCAGCCTGGATCAGCAAGGTAAAAACACGTTGCTGGCTGAGCAAAATTACAAGGGCACACAGAGCCGTGGCGTCGGCCTGTTCAGCGTCGACAGCGGCCTGTATTTCGACCGCAACACCCAGCTGTTCGGCAAGGATTTCCGCCAGACCCTGGAGCCACGTGCTTTCTACCTCTACGTGCCGGAAGAAGACCAGACCGACATCCCGGTGTTCGATACGGGCGAGCCGACCTTCAGCTACGCCTCGCTGTGGCGTGAAAACCGCTTCAGTGGCAAGGATCGCATCGGTGACGAGAACAAGCTGTCGCTGGGCGTGACCAGCCGCTGGATCGAGCCGAACGGCTTCGAGCGCCAGCGCTTCAGCATCGGCCAGGCGTTCTACTTCGAAGACCGCAAGGTTCAACTGCCGGGTATCGACTACCGTACCCGCCAGGAAGCTACCGCCGATGTGTCGCCTTATGCGCTGGAGTACCTGTATCGCTTCAATCGCGACTGGCGTTTCTCGTCCACCTTCAACTGGGATCCGGACCAACACGCCACCCGCTCGGGTAGCGCGATGTTCCATTACCAGCCGGAAGCTAATCCGAACAAAGTGGTGAACTTCGGCTATCGCTATCGTAACGACACCGTGCGTTATGACCGTGACAGCGGTACCTGGACCACCAACCCGGACTACGGGACCCCTACAATTACCGATAGCACTGGCGCCACAATCGCTAACCCCAACTACATCAAGAACTACTACAAGATCGACCAGCATGACTTCTCCGTCATCTGGCCGCTGGCTCCGCAGTGGAGCCTGATCTCGCGCTGGCAGTACGACTATGGCCGCAACCGTACCCTCGAAGCCTTCGGTGGTTTCGAATACGACAGCTGCTGCTGGAAGCTGCGCCTGATCAACCGTTACTGGATCGATTACGACGAAGTCAGCCTCGACCCATCGCGCAACGACGAGCCGGACCGCGGCATCTTCCTGCAGATCGTCCTCAAGGGCCTCGGCGGCGTTGTTGGCAACAAGGTGGAAACTTTCCTCGACCAAGGCATTCAAGGTTACCGTGAACGTGAAGACCAAGCTTTCTGATCGCCTGCGCCCTCTGCTGTTGGGCGCAGCACTGCTGGCGGCAACGGCTCAGGCCCAGGTTCGCCCACTGGATCGCGTCGTGGCCATTGTCGACAACGACGTGGTCATGCAGAGCCAACTCGACGCTCGCCTGCGTGAAGTGCAGCAAACCATCGACAAGCGCGGCGGCTCCCTGCCTCCTGGCAATGTACTCAGCCAGCAGGTGCTCGAGCGCCTGATCATCGAGAACATCCAGCTGCAGATCGGCGACCGCTCCGGCATTCGCATCACCGACGAAGAACTGAACCAGGCCATGGGCACCATCGCTCAGCGCAATGGCATGAGTCTGGAGCAGTTCCGTGAAGCACTGGCACGCGACGGCCTGTCCTATGCCGATGCACGTGATCAGGTGCGTCGCGAGATGGTCATCAGCCGTGTGCGCCAGCGCCGCGTGGCCGAACGCATTCAGGTTACCGATCAGGAAGTGCAGAACTTCCTCGCTTCCGACCTGGGCAAGATGCAGCTGTCGGAAGAATTCCGTCTGGCCAACATCCTGATTCCGGTTTCCGAAGGTGCGTCCTCCAGCGAAATCCAGACAGCCGACCGTCAGGCGCAGGAGGTTTATCAGCAACTGCAGCAAGGCGCGGACTTCGCCCAACTGGCTGTTTCTCGCTCTGCCAGCGAGAACGCCCTGGAAGGCGGTGAAATGGGCTGGCGTAAAGCGGGCCAGCTGCCTCCGCCGTTCGACAACATGATCAGCCAACTGAACCCGGGCGAAGTTACCGAGCCGGTGCGTACGCCGGGCGGTTTCATCATCCTCAAGCTGATCGAGAAGCGCGGCGGCGAAACCCAGGTGCGCGACGAAGTACACGTGCGTCACATCCTGATCAAGCCCAGCGAGATTCGCAGCGAAGAAGAAACCCGTCGCCTGGTCGAGCGCCTGTATCAGCGCATCGTCGATGGTGAAGACTTCGCCGAGCTGGCGAAGAGCTTCTCCGAGGACCCGGGCTCTGCACTCAACGGCGGCGACCTGAACTGGATCGACCCGAACGCCCTGGTCCCCGAATTCCGCGAGGTGATGAACAACACCCCCAGCGGCGAGCTGTCCAAGCCGTTCAAGAGCCCTTACGGCTGGCACGTACTGGAAGTCATGGGCCGTCGCGCCACTGACAGCAGCGCGCAGTTCCGCGAGCAACAAGCCGTTAACGTGCTGCGCAACCGCAAGTACGATGAGGAACTGCAGGCCTGGCTGCGCCAGATCCGCGACGAAGCCTACGTCGAGACCAAACTGTAACAGCGTCATCGCGTACGAAAGCCCGGCCCTGTGCCGGGCTTTTTCGTTATTGGCCCGGCAGCGTAAACTGGCGGCCCCGCGCCTACACAGAGAGCGACCATGACTGCGCAGCAATGCTTTGCCCTCACCCCAGGCGAGCCCGCCGGCATCGGACCCGATCTCTGCCTGCTGCTGGCCCAAGAGGTCCAGCCTGCGCCACTGGTCGCCATCGCCAGTCGCGAGCTACTGGCGGACCGCGCAAAGCAATTGGGGCTGACTATCGAGTTGATGACCGTCGGCCCTCAGCAATGGCCAGACAAGCCCGCAGCAGCGGGCGCTCTTTATGTCTGGGATACGCCGCTGGCAGCTCCCGGAACCCCAGGCAAACTGACACCCGCCAACGCCGCCTACGTGCTGCAGACCCTCACTCGCGCAGGCCAGGGCTGCATGAACGGCACCTTTGCCGGCATGATCACCGCCCCCGTGCATAAAGGTGTGATCAATGAAGCGGGCATTGCCTTCTCCGGCCACACCGAGTTTCTCGCCGAGCTGACCCACACCCAGCAGGTGGTGATGATGCTGGCGACCCGAGGCTTGCGCGTGGCGCTGGTCACCACCCACCTGCCCTTGAAGGATGTCGCGGCCGCCATCACCGCCGAGCGTCTGGAACGCGTCACCCGCATCCTGCATACAGATCTGCAAGGTAAATTCGGTATCGCCCAGCCGCGCATTCTGGTCTGTGGGCTCAACCCGCACGCCGGCGAGGGCGGCCATCTGGGCCGCGAGGAAATCGAAATCATCGAGCCGACGCTGGAACGCCTGCGCACGGAAGGCATGAACCTGATTGGTCCGCTGCCGGCCGACACCCTGTTCACCCCGAAGTATCTCGAACAGGCCGATGCGGTATTGGCCATGTACCACGACCAAGGCCTACCCGTGCTCAAATTCAAGGGCTTCGGCGCCGCGTTGAATGTCACCCTGGGTCTGCCGATCATCCGCACCTCGGTGGATCATGGCACCGCGCTGGACCTGGCCGGCACCGGTAAGGTCGACATCGGCAGCCTGCAGGTGGCGCTGGAGACCGCCTACCAGATGGCCGCCAGCCGCAAGGTGTGAACCGCTGAGTCCACGGCCCGCGCCCGCGGCGCCATTCGCTGGTAGACTGTGCGACTTTCTTTTTTGCATCCAGCCTCGAGCAACACGACTCGGGGCGTTGCGCGGAGCCGTACATGTCCGAATACCAACACCGCGCGCGCAAGCGCTTCGGCCAGAACTTCCTGCATGATGCCGGGGTGATCGACCGCATCCTGCGCGCCATTCGCGCCAAGGAAGACGAACGCCTGCTGGAGATCGGCCCGGGCCAGGGCGCCATTACCGAGGGTTTGCTCGGCAGCGGCGCGCAGCTCGACGTGATCGAACTCGACCTTGACCTGATCCCTATCCTGCAAGGCAAGTTCGGCGACAATCCGCGCTTTCGCCTGAATCAGGGCGACGCACTGAAATTCGACTTCGCCCGCCTCGACGCACCGCCACGCAGCCTGCGCGTTGTCGGCAACCTGCCCTACAACATCTCCACGCCGCTGATTTTCCACCTGCTGGACAACGCACCGCTGATTCGCGACATGCACTTCATGCTGCAAAAGGAAGTGGTCGAGCGCATGGCCGCAGGCCCGGGCGGCGGCGACTGGGGGCGGCTGTCGATCATGGTGCAATACCACTGCCGCGTGGAACATCTGTTCAACGTCAGCCCCGGCGCCTTCAACCCACCACCCAAGGTCGACTCGGCCATCGTGCGCCTGGTGCCGCACGAGACCTTGCCGCACCCCGCCAAGGACCACCGCCTGCTCGAACGCGTCGTGCGCGAAGCCTTCAATCAGCGCCGCAAGACCCTACGCAATACGCTCAAGCAGTTGATGCCAGCCGAGGCCATTGAAGCTGCGGGCGTCGACGGCAGCCTGCGCCCCGAGCAACTGGATCTGGCCGCCTTCGTCCGCCTGGCCGACCAACTGGCTCTACAGCCCTCTGCTGCGCAGGACTAAACTGCAATCACGCCCAACGGATCATTCGCATGTCCGACCCTCGTTATCAGATCGACGTCAGCGTCACCACCCGCTACTTGGCCGCGCAGTCGCAGCCGGAGCAGAGCCGCTACGCGTTCTCCTACACCGTGACCATCGTCAATAACGGCGAGCTGCCGGCTCAGCTGTTGTCGCGCCACTGGATCATCACTGACGGCGACGGTCGCGTGCAGGAAGTGCGCGGCGCCGGCGTGATCGGCCAGCAACCGCATATCGAGCCCGGCGCCAGCCACACCTACAGCAGCGGAACGGTCATGACCACCCAGGTCGGCACCATGCAGGGCAGCTACCAGATGCTCGCCGAAGACGGCAAACACTTCGACGCAACCATCGCCCCGTTCCGTCTGGCTGTGCCAGGGGCCCTTCACTGATGGCGGTGTATGCCGTCGGCGACCTGCAGGGTTGCCTCAAACCGCTCCAGTGCCTGCTCGAGCAAGTGTCTTTCGATCCCGCGCATGACCAACTGTGGCTGGTGGGCGACCTGGTCAACCGCGGCCCGCAGTCGCTGGAAACCCTGCGTTTTCTCTACTCCATCCGTCAGGCGGTCACCTGCGTGCTGGGCAACCACGACCTGCACTTGCTGGCGGTGGCGCACAACATCGAGCGCCTGAAGAAGGGCGATACCCTGCGCGAGATTCTCGATGCGCCGGATCGCAACGACCTGCTCGACTGGCTGCGCATGCAGAAACTGGTACACCACGACGCCGAGCGCAAGGTGACCCTGGTGCATGCCGGCATCCCGCCGCACTGGACACTGAGCAAGGCGCTGCGCCGCGCCGCTGAAGTCGAAGAAGCGCTGCGTGACGATGCTCGTCTGCCGCTGTTTCTCGATGGCATGTACGGTAACGAGCCGGCCAAGTGGAACAAGGAACTGCACGGCGTGACCCGCCTGCGGGTGATCACCAACTATTTTACCCGCATGCGCTTCTGCAAGGCCGACGGCACCCTGGACCTCAAGAGCAAGGAAGGCGTCGGCAGCGCACCTCCCGGTTTCGCCCCCTGGTTCAGCCACCCACAGCGCAAGATGCGCGGCGAGAAGATCATCTTCGGCCACTGGGCAGCACTGGAGGGCAACTGCCCGGAACCAGGCCTCTACGCGCTGGATACCGGCTGCGTCTGGGGCGGCGCGATGACCCTGCTCGATGTCGACAGCGGCGCACTTCACCGCTGCACCTGTCCCAAAGAATAAGCCCGCCACCCACCTGGTAAAGGTCCCCGAACATGAGCGAATTCAAGCGTATCTCACCGCAACAGGCGCAAGAACTGCGCACCCAGGGCGCCGTCGTGGTCGACATTCGCGACCCACAGAGCTTCGCCAATGGTCATATCAGCGGCTCGCGCCACCTGGACAACCACTCGCTGCATGACTTCATCACTAAGGCCGACCTCGACGCGCCGCTGATCGTCTCCTGCTACCACGGCAATTCCAGCCAAGGCGCCGCGGCCTACTTGGTCGGTCAGGGTTTTTCCGAGGTGTATAGCCTCGATGGTGGTTTCGAGTTGTGGCACGCCACTTACCCGAGCGAAACCGCGCAAAGCAACGAAGAATAAATTTCTTCAGCCGGCAGGCCGCGCCCGCTCTGGCCTGCCCCCCTATCCCGACGCACGGAAACATCCCGTTATCGTCGTCCCGCCCTTGACGCTCTGCAGAACGAACTATTCTGTTACTCAGGCCATCCCACTGAAGGTAGAGCCGGCAAACCGGCATCGGGCCATCGGTAACGACTTTTGGGTTTTGGGGGATTCTTCCCGACTTGTATCCGAGCCGGGGTTATCCAGCACCTGCACGCACGACCGATCCCGAGCCAGCTTTCAGCATCGAGCGAGGTGAAGTCATGAGCATTTTCAGTCACTTCCAGCAACGTTTCGAGGCGACCCGCCAGGAGGAGTACTCACTGCAGGAGTACCTCGAACTGTGCAAGCAGGATCGCAGCGCCTACGCCACTGCGGCCGAGCGTCTGCTGATGGCCATCGGTCAGCCGGAGCTGCTCGACACCTCGACCGATCCGCGGTTGTCGCGGATCTTCTCCAACAAGGTGATCCGCCGCTATCCGGCCTTCGCCGACTTCCATGGCATGGAAGAATGCATCGACCAGATCGTCTCCTACTTCCGTCACGCCGCGCAGGGCCTGGAGGAGAAGAAACAGATTCTCTACCTGCTGGGCCCGGTGGGGGGCGGTAAATCCTCGCTGGCCGAGAAGCTCAAGCAACTGATGGAGAAGGTGCCCTTCTACGCCATCAAGGGCTCGCCGGTGTTCGAGTCGCCATTGGGGCTGTTCAACGCCACCGAAGACGGCACCATTCTCGAAGAGGACTATGGCATCCCACGCCGCTACCTCAGCTCGATCATGTCGCCGTGGGCCACCAAGCGCCTACAGGAGTTCGGCGGCGACATCAGCCAGTTCCGCGTGGTCAAACTCTACCCCTCGATCCTCAATCAGATCGCCGTGGCCAAGACCGAGCCGGGCGACGAGAACAACCAGGACATCTCCGCCCTGGTCGGCAAGGTGGACATCCGCAAGCTGGAGGAATACCCGCAGAACGACGCCGACGCTTATAGCTACTCGGGCGCTCTATGCCGGGCCAACCAGGGCCTGATGGAATTCGTCGAGATGTTCAAGGCGCCGATCAAGGTACTGCACCCGCTGCTGACCGCCACCCAGGAAGGCAACTACAACAGCACCGAAGGCCTCGGTGCGATCCCCTACAGCGGCATCCTGCTGGCCCACTCCAACGAGTCCGAGTGGCACAGTTTCCGTAACAACAAGAACAACGAGGCCTTCATCGACCGTATCTACATCGTCAAGGTGCCCTACTGCCTGCGCGTGACCGACGAGATCAAGATCTACGACAAGCTGTTGATCAACAGCTCGCTGGCCAAGGCCCATTGCGCGCCGGACACCCTGAAGATGCTTGCCCAGTTCTCCACCCTGTCGCGCCTGAAAGAGCCGGAGAACTCCAACATCTACTCGAAGATGCGCGTCTACGACGGCGAGAATCTCAAGGACACCGACCCGAAAGCCAAATCGATCCAGGAGTACCGTGACAGCGCCGGCGTCGACGAGGGCATGAACGGTCTGTCGACCCGCTTCGCCTTCAAGATTCTGTCCAAGGTATTCAACTTCGACCCGCACGAAGTGGCCGCTAACCCGGTGCACCTGCTCTACGTACTGGAACAGCAGATCGAGCAGGAGCAGTTCCCCGCCGAAGTGCGCGAGCGCTACCTGCGCTACATCAAGGAATACCTGGCACCGCGCTACATCGAGTTCATCGGCAAGGAAATCCAGACCGCTTACCTGGAGTCCTACAGCGAGTACGGTCAGAACATCTTCGACCGCTACGTGCTGTACGCCGATTTCTGGATTCAGGATCAGGAATACCGCGACCCGGAAACCGGCGAGATCCTCAACCGCGTGGCGCTCAACGAGGAACTGGAGAAGATCGAGAAGCCGGCCGGCATCAGCAACCCGAAGGATTTCCGCAACGAGATCGTCAACTTCGTGCTGCGCGCCCGCGCCAACAACAACGGCAAGAACCCCACCTGGCTCAGCTACGAGAAGCTGCGCGTGGTCATCGAGAAGAAGATGTTCTCCAACACCGAGGACCTGCTCCCGGTCATCAGCTTCAACGCCAAGGGCAGCAAGGAGGATCAGCAGAAGCACAACGACTTCGTCAAACGCATGGTCGAGCGCGGCTACACCGAGAAGCAGGTACGCCTGCTGTCGGAGTGGTATCTGCGCGTACGTAAATCGCAGTAAGCGGCCTCAGGTGACAGGCCGCCGGCTCCAGGCGAAAGCGCTTGCAGCCTGGGGCCTGAAGCCTCAGCGCCCGGAGGGCTTGTATGAGCTACGTAATCGACCGTCGACTCAATGGAAAGAACAAGAGCACGGTAAACCGCCAGCGCTTCCTGCGGCGTTACCGTGAACACATCAAGAAGGCGGTGGAGGAAGCCGTCAGCCGGCGCTCCATCACCGACATGGAGCACGGCGAGCAGATCAGCATTCCCGGCCGTGATATCGACGAGCCGGTGCTGCACCATGGCCGCGGCGGCAAGCAGACCACCGTTCATCCCGGCAACAAGGAATTCACCACCGGTGAACGCATCCCACGCCCGCAAGGCGGCGGCGCCGGCCGCGGCAGTGGCAAGGCGAGCAATTCCGGCGAAGGCATGGACGAGTTCGTGTTCCAGATCACCCAGGAGGAGTTTCTCGACTTCATGTTCGAGGACCTGGAGTTGCCCAATCTGGTCAAGCGCCACCTGACCGGTGCGGAAACCTTCAAGACCGTGCGCGCCGGTATCAGCAACGAGGGCAACCCTTCGCGCATCAACATCGTGCGCACCCTGCGCTCGGCCCACGCGCGGCGCATCGCCCTGTCCGGCTCCAGCCGCGCCAAGCTGCGCGAAGCCAAGGCCGAACTGGAGCGCCTGCGCCGGGAAGAGCCGGACAACTTCGGCGATATCCAGGCCATCCAGGAGGAAATCGAACGCCTCAGTGCGCGCATCCATCGCGTGCCGTTTCTCGACACTTTCGACCTCAAGTACAACCTGCTGACCAAACAGCCCAACCCCAGCTCCAAAGCGGTGATGTTCTGCCTGATGGACGTTTCCGGCTCCATGACCCAGGCCACCAAGGATGTCGCCAAACGCTTCTTCATCCTCTTGTACCTGTTCCTCAAGCGCAATTACGACAAGATCGACGTGGTGTTCATCCGTCACCACACCAGTGCCAAGGAAGTGGACGAAGAGGAGTTCTTCTACTCCCGCGAGACCGGCGGAACCATCGTCTCCAGCGCCCTGAAGCTGATGCAGGAAGTGATGGCCGAGCGCTATCCGATCAACGAGTGGAACATCTACGCCGCCCAGGCGTCGGACGGCGACAACTGGAACGACGACTCGCCGGTATGCCGGGATATATTGATCAACCAGATCATGCCGTTCGTACAGTACTTCACCTACGTCGAGATCACCCCACGTGAGCACCAGGCGCTGTGGTTCGAGTACGAACAGGTGGCCGAGGCCTTCGCCGACAGCTTCGCCCAGCAGCAACTGGTGTCCGCCGCGGATATCTACCCGGTGTTCCGCGAACTGTTCCAGCGTCGCCTGGTGAGTTGAGGGCCAAGCCATGAATGCCAGTACGAGAAAGCGCGAGCCGATCTCCACCGGTTCGGAATGGACCTTCGACCTGATCCGTCAATACGACAAGGAAATCGCGCGCATCGCCGAACGCTATGCGCTGGACACCTACCCCAACCAGATCGAAGTGATCACCGCCGAGCAGATGATGGACGCCTATGCCTCGGTCGGCATGCCGCTGGGCTATCACCACTGGTCCTACGGCAAGCACTTCCTCGCCACCGAAAAGGGCTACAAGCGTGGTCAGATGGGCCTGGCCTACGAGATCGTGATCAATTCAGACCCGTGCATCGCCTACCTGATGGAGGAAAACACCATCTGCATGCAGGCGCTGGTGATCGCCCACGCCTGCTATGGCCACAACAGCTTCTTCAAGGGCAATTACCTGTTCCGCACCTGGACCGACGCCAGCTCGATCATCGACTACCTGGTGTTCGCCAAGCAGTACATCATGCAGTGCGAGGAGCGTTACGGCATCGATGCGGTGGAAGAGCTGCTCGACTCCTGCCACGCGCTGATGAACTACGGCGTCGACCGCTACAAGCGCCCCTACCCTATCTCCGCCGAGGAGGAGCGCCGGCGCCAGAAGGAGCGCGAGGAGCACCTGCAGAAGCAGATCAACGATCTGTGGCGCACCATTCCCAGGAACGCCGACAAGGGCGGCGAGAAAGACAACAAGCGCTTCCCCGCCGAACCGCAGGAAAACATCCTCTACTTCCTAGAAAAACACGCCCCTCTGCTGGAGCCCTGGCAGCGCGAGGTGATCCGCATCGTGCGCAAGATCGCCCAATACTTCTACCCGCAACGCCAGACCCAGGTGATGAACGAAGGCTGGGCAACGTTCTGGCACTACACGCTGATGAACGACCTGTACGACGAGGGCCTGGTCACCGACGGCTTCATGATGGAGTTCCTGCAGTCGCACACCAGCGTGGTCTACCAGCCGCCGTTCGACAGCCCCTACTACAGCGGCATCAACCCCTACGCGCTGGGTTTCGCCATGTACCGCGACATCCGTCGTATCTGCGAGGAGCCCACCGAGGAGGACAAGCACTGGTTCCCCGACATTGCTGGCAGCGACTGGCTGACCACGCTCAAGTTCGCCATGAACAGCTTCAAGGATGAGAGTTTCATCCTGCAGTTCCTTTCGCCCAAGGTGATTCGCGACTTCAAGCTGTTCGGCATCCTCGACGACGACCAGAAGGACGAACTGCTGGTGCCGGCCATTCATGACGAACCCGGCTACCGCACCATCCGCGAGCTACTCGCTGCTCAGTACAACCTGGGCAACCGCGAGCCCAACGTACAGATCTGGAACATCGACCGCCGCGGAGACCGCTCGCTGACCCTGCGCCACCAGCAACACGACCGAAAACCACTGGGCGACTCAACTGGAGAGGTGCTCAAACACCTGCATCGGCTATGGGGCTTCGATATTCATCTGGAGGTCTGCCAGGGCGATCAGTTGATCACCACCCAGCATGTGCCACCACGCGGCAGCTCGGAGGGCGACAGCGAATACCCGCGGCCGGACCTGATCATTCCGCCAATTTGATCGGCAGCTGAAGCGCGCGCCAAGCTGCCGACCATGGACACACCTTGGCGCGATAAGCCTGTGTACACGACGCGCCCCATCTCGATCTTCGGTATCCTCTGCGCTCAGTGGAGGAACACACATGCAGATCTATACAGTCGGCGGCGCGGTACGTGATCGCCTGCTCGGCCGTCCCATCAGTGAAGTGGACTGGGTCGTGGTCGGCGCCAGCGCCGAACAGATGCTCGAACTCGGCTATCGCCCGGTGGGCGCCGACTTTCCGGTATTCCTGCACCCGCAAACGGGCGAGGAATACGCCCTGGCCCGCACCGAGCGCAAGAGCGGGCGCGGCTATGGCGGCTTCACCTTCCACGCCAGCCCCGACGTCACCCTGGAACAGGACCTGATCCGCCGCGACCTGACCGTCAACGCCATGGCCGAGGACGATCACGGCAACCTGATCGATCCCTATGGCGGCCAGCAAGACCTCGAGGCCCGCATCCTGCGCCACGTTTCCCCGGCATTCGCCGAAGATCCGCTGCGTGTTCTGCGCGTCGCCCGCTTCGCCGCACGCTATGCGCCGCTTGGTTTCAGCGTGGCGCCGGAGACCCTCGAGCTGATGCGCCAGCTGGCCGAGTCTGGCGAACTAAGCCACCTCACTGCCGAGCGCAGCTGGAAGGAAATATCCCGCGCATTGATGGAGCCGCGCCCGGATGTGTTCGTCCAGGTGCTGCGCGACTGCGGCGCACTGGCCGCCCTGCTGCCGGAAGTGGACGCTCTATTCGGCGTGCCGCAACCGCAAGCTCATCACCCGGAAATAGATACCGGCGTGCACGTGCTCAGCGTGCTGCGCCAGTGTGCGGAGCATGACCAGCCGCTGAACGTGCGCTGGGCCAGCCTGCTGCATGACGTGGGTAAAGGTCTGACGCCCGAGGATGAGTGGCCACGGCATATTACCCATGAGCACAAGGGGCTGCCGCTGATCCAGGCGATCAATGAACGCTGCAAGGCACCCCGTGACTGCGCCGAGCTGGCACTGCTGGTCGGCGAGTTCCACACCCACGGCCACCGCGCGCTGGAGCTGCGCCCGTCGACGTTACTGGAGCTGCTGCAACGCTTCGACGTGTTCCGCCGCCCACAACGCTTCGCCGAGTTCGTCGCCGCCTGCGAGATGGATGCTCGCGGACGCCTGGGTCTGGAGCAACGCGACTATCCACAGGCCGCTTACCTGCTGGGCGCCGCCGAGGCCGCACGGCAAGTGCCGGTTAAACCGCTGCTGGAGAAGGGATTCAAGGGCGCGGAGCTCGGCGAGGCGCTCAATCGCGAGCGCCTTCAAGCGCTCAAGGCCTACAAGGATCAATAGCCTTGTAGGAGCCGCGCCTCGCGGCGAATCGTGGCCAAGCCGCAGATTTTTCTGAACGGCCACAATCTCTTTCGCCCCGGGGCGGGGCTCCTACACTGATATGCGCGGTTAAACAGAGGCCAGCAACTCTGCCGGCGTCAGCTCGGCGCCACTCCACTGGAAAGCCGCTGGCCACAGTTGCTGATCGATCTGCGCCGAAGCCCACAACTGCGCGAACGAACGGCCGTCGACTGGGTGACACACGTCCGGCGCCAGCAAGGCCAAAGGCCAGAGCACGAAGGCGTTCTTGAGAATTTCCGCGCGCGGCAGGATCAGGCCATTGAAATTGCCGACCTGCTCGCCATACAGCAGCACGTCGATGTCCAGCGGCAAACCCTTGCGGTCCGGCGCGTAGCGGCCATTGTCGGCTTCGATGAATTTCAGCCGGCGGTCCAGCTCCAGCAGCGGCAGTTCCGTCTCGCCGACCACCACCAGATTGAAGAAGTTACCGCTCTTGATGCCCACCGCATGGCTCTCGAATACCGGCGAGCAGCGCATGTCGCTGAGCAGCCCCGCCAACGCGTCGAGGCCCGCGACCAGGTGAGCCTCGCGCTCGATATTGCTGCCGAGGCCGAGAAAGACGCGTGTCAGAGGCATCCGCGCTCGATCTCCACGCCTACGCCGCCGCGTGCGGCTGGCACCGCGCCGGGCTTGGTCAGCTTCAGACGCATCCAGGGAATGTTGAACTCCTCCATCAGGGTCTGCACCAGGCGTTCAGCGAAAGTCTCGACCAGGATGAACTGCGACTCGGCCGCGAAGGCTTGAATGCGCGTGGAGACGCTGGCGTAGTCGAGCGCCAGGTTGAGGTCGTCGCCGGCTGCCGCTGGGCGGTTATCCCAGCCCATCTGCAGGTCCAGACGTAGGCACTGGCGAATGTCGCGCTCCCAATCGTAGGCGCCGATCACCGTGTCGACCTCCAGCCCCTCGATAAATACTCTGTCCACCGCACTCTCCGCGCCACGACAAGGGCGCTGCACCTCGTTAGAATCGGGCCACCCCATGCCCTGGAATGGCCACCATGTTCTGGCTTCTGGCAATCCTTGCCTACCTGCTCGGTTCGTTGTCCTTCGCCATCCTGCTCAGCCGACTTGCAGGCGGGCCAGACCCGCGCGCCAGTGGTTCGGGTAACCCCGGCGCCACCAACATGCTGCGTGTCGCCGGCAAGAAGCTCGCCGTGATGACGCTGATCGGTGACCTGCTCAAGGGCCTGCTACCCATCCTGATCGCCAAGCTGCTTGGCCTGAGCCTGCATCAGCAAGCCTGGATCGGCCTGGCTGCCGTGGTCGGCCATCTCTACCCGCTGTACTTCCGCTTTCGCGGCGGCAAGGGCGTAGCCACTGCCGCCGGCATGCTGCTTGGCCTCTATCCACCGGCGGCGCTGCTCGCTCTGGCGGCCTGGGCGCTGGTATTTCTGCTGACCCGCACCAGCTCGCTGGCCTCGCTGATCGCCACGCCGCTGACGCTGCCGCTGCTGGCCTGGCAACAACCGGCTGCCTTGCTGCCAGCCTGTGTGCTGACCGGGCTGATCGTCTGGCGCCACCGTCACAATCTTCGCGACCTTTTCGCCGGACGCGAGCGGCGTTTTTAACAAAGTTCGGAACGTCAATCGCGGCTGAAGCCGCTCCTACAGGGAGCGAGCTCATCAAATCGCCGGCAGCGACTCCATCGG
Source organism: Pseudomonas sp. NY15364 (assembly GCF_048068235.1). NCBI lineage: Bacteria > Pseudomonadati > Pseudomonadota > Gammaproteobacteria > Pseudomonadales > Pseudomonadaceae > Pseudomonas > Pseudomonas sp. NY15364. The sequence goes on from NZ_JBLUPX010000011.1 coordinate 39,289, forward strand.
CCAACGCGCCTGCACCTTGATCGCCAGATCCTCATGCTGCCCGGCCAGCAAACGCTGGCAACCGGCGTAGGCGATCATCGCGCCGTTGTCGGTGCAGAAACGCGGCCGCGCATAGAACACCTTGCCCTTCATCTCGCCCAGCATGCGCTCCAGATGCTCACGCAGCGCCTTGTTGGCACTCACGCCACCAGCGATCACCAGGCTGTTCAGCCCTGCCTGCTTGAGTGCGCGTTTGCACTTGATGGTCAGAGTCTCAACCACCGCTTGCTGGAAGGCCAGTGCGATGTCGCGACGGGCTTGGTCGAGGTCGTCGTCACTATTACGGCACTGCTGCCAGGTATTGAGCGCAAAGGTCTTCAGACCACTGAAACTGAAATCCAGGCCCGGGCGATCGGTCATCGGCCGCGGGAAGACGAAGCGCCCCGGCGTGCCTTGCTCGGCCAGCTTGGCGATTTCCGGACCGCCCGGGTAATTCAGTCCCATCAGCTTGGCGGTCTTATCGAAAGCTTCACCGGCCGCGTCGTCCAGCGACTCGCCGAGCAACTGGTACTGGCCGATGCCATCGACGCGCACCAACTGAGTGTGCCCACCGGACACCAACAAAGCGACGAACGGAAAGGCCGGCGGCTGCTCTTCCAGCATCGGTGCCAGCAGGTGACCTTCCATATGGTGCACACCGATGGCCGGCACGCCCCAGGCAAAGGCCAGCGCCTGAGCGCAGGACGCCCCCACCAGCAGCGCGCCGACCAGGCCAGGGCCTGCCGTGTAAGCCAGTGCATCGATATCGCTGGCCTGCTTGCCGGCTTCATCCAGCACCTGGCGGATCAGCGGCAGCATGCGCTTGACGTGATCGCGAGAAGCCAACTCGGGCACCACGCCGCCGTAAACGCGATGCAGGTCGATCTGGCTGAACAGGGCGTCAGCCAGCAGGCCACGCTCGCTGTCATAGAGCGCGACGCCGGTTTCATCGCAGGAAGTTTCCAATCCCAGTACGAGCATAGAGCCTGAACCTTGGTTTGCCGCGTGGAACAAAGGCGCGCATGATAAGCGCCGCCCGGCGGAGCGACCAGCGCTTTTCGACCTAAGGGCTTTGCATTCCGCGCGACGAGGCGGTAACATCCGCAACCCTTGAAAACCGACGCATCCCGAGCCACCTGCCGGGCACGCGTTGAAACCGGTAATTAAAGATAGGTACGACCTGGATGCCAGCCGTCAAAGTTAAAGAGAACGAACCCTTCGACGTAGCCCTGCGTCGTTTCAAGCGCTCCTGCGAAAAAGCCGGTGTACTGGCTGAAGTTCGCAGCCGCGAATTCTACGAAAAGCCGACCGCTGAGCGTAAGCGCAAAGCCGCTGCCGCTGTTAAGCGTCACGCCAAGAAAGTGCAGCGCGAGCAGCGCCGCAGCGTTCGCCTGTACTAATACAGTACACGCCACGCTCGAATGCCCGGCTCAGGCCGGGCATTGCATTTGAAGACTCCGCCTCGCGCCTTAGCGAGTGAGCGGAGTTTTTGCTTTTCTACCCATCCGTTGTCCAGCGCTTGCGCCGGGCAGTATGCTGAGCGTCTATGGCCGGCCTGATCCCGCAATCCTTCATCGATGACCTGCTCAACCGCACCGACATCGTCGATGTGGTGAGCTCGCGCATCCAGCTGAAGAAGACCGGCAAGAACTACAGCGCCTGCTGCCCTTTCCACAAGGAAAAGACCCCCTCCTTCACCGTCAGCCCGGACAAGCAGTTCTACTACTGCTTCGGCTGCGGCGCCGGCGGCAATGCCCTCGGCTTCGTCATGGACCACGATCAACTGGAATTTCCCCAGGCGATCGAGGAACTGGCCAAGCGCGCCGGCATGGACGTGCCGCGCGAGGAAAGCGGTCGCGGGCGCACACCGCGCCAGCCGGTGGACTCGCCGCTCTACCCGCTGCTCAATGCCGCTGCCGAGCACTATCGCCAGGCCCTGAAAAGCCATCCGCAGCGCAAGTACGCGGTGGATTACCTCAAGGGCCGTGGCCTGACCGGCGAGATCGCCCGTGACTTCGGCATCGGTTTCGCACCGCCCGGCTGGGACAACCTGCTCAAGCATCTGGGCGCCGACGCCCTGCAGCAGAAAGTCATGATCGACGCCGGCCTGCTGATCGAGAACGCCGAAAACGGCCGGCGCTACGACCGCTTCCGCGACCGCATCATGTTCCCCATCCGCGACAGCCGCGGCCGGGTCATCGCCTTCGGCGGCCGCGTACTGGGCGACGACAAGCCCAAGTACCTCAACTCACCGGAAACCCCGGTGTTCCACAAGGGCCAGGAACTCTACGGCCTGTACGAGGCGCGCAAGCACAACCGTGATCTTGACGAAATCATGGTGGTCGAAGGCTACATGGACGTCATCGCCCTGGCTCAGCAGGGCCTGCGCAATGCCGTGGCGACCCTGGGTACGGCCACCAGCGAAGAACACCTCAAGCGCCTGTTCCGCATCGTGCCCAGCGTGCTGTTCTGCTTCGACGGCGACGCTGCCGGGCGCAACGCTGCCTGGCGCGCCCTGGAGTCGACCCTGCCGAGCCTGCAGGACGGTCGCCGCGCGCGCTTTCTGTTCCTGCCAGAAGGCGAAGACCCGGATACCCTGGTACGCGCCGAAGGCACCGACGCCTTCCGCGCACGCATCAACCAGCACGCACAACCGCTGGCCGACTACTTCTTCCAGCAATTGAGCGAAGAAGCCGACCCGCGCTCGCTGGAAGGCAAGGCGCATCTGGTGACCCTGGCCGCGCCGCTGATCGACAAGATCCCCGGCAACAACCTGCGCGCCCTGATGCGCCAGCGCCTGAGCGAAATCACCGGCCTTTCCGGTGAAGCACTGAGCCAGGTCGCCAGCGCACCGCGCAGTCATGCGCCGAGCACCACCAGCCAGGCGCCCAGCAGCGATTACCCGGATTACGGCGACATCCCCGACAGCGCCTACTACGACAACCTGCCGGACGTCGGCGGCTACGAGCAGCCCGCCCCACCTCACCAACAGCACTACGAGCGCAACAACGAAGGCGGCAAAGGCAGCTGGAAAAAAGACGGCGGCGGCAAGTGGAACAAGAAAGGCAAAGGCGATTTCGCGCCACGTGCCCCGCGCACCGCGGTAAGCGTCGAATCACCGCACCTGATCGCCCTGCGCACGCTGCTGCACCATCCGCAGCTGGCGCAAAAAGTCGAAGATGTCAGCCATTTCGCCGACGAAGACGACACCTACGCTCAGCTTCTCGTGGCCTTGGTCGGTGCCCTGCAGAAAACGCCCAACCTGCGTTCACTGCAACTGATCGCCCGCTGGCACGGCACCGAGCAAGGCCGTCTGCTGCGGGCACTGGCGGAGAAGGAATGGCTGATCCAGGGCGACAACCTTGAACAGCAGTTTTTCGACACCATTACTACACTTGCAAACAGTCAATCGCAGAGGCGGCGTGAAAAGGCGCTCCGCAGCATCATTCATAAAAGCCCCAGCGAGCTCACAGACGAGGAAAAGACATTGCTCAGAGAGCACTACAGCCTGGCCTCCTCCTAGAGCAGCAAGTCCCCAACTGGCGCCTAAAGCCAAAACCGAGGTATAATCCTCGGCTTGTTTTCAGCCCGCCAAGACCTTCAGTGGATAGGGTGTTATGTCCGTAAAAGCGCAGCAGCAATCTCGTATCAAAGAGTTGATCACCCTGGGTCGTGAGCAGAAGTATCTGACTTACGCAGAGGTCAACGACCACTTGCCTGAGGACATTTCAGATCCTGAGCAGGTGGAAGACATCATCCGCATGATCAATGACATGGGGATCCCGGTACACGAGAGTGCTCCGGATGCAGACGCCCTGATGCTGGCCGATGCCGACACCGACGAGGCTGCAGCCGAAGAAGCCGCTGCCGCCCTCGCCGCTGTCGAGACCGATATCGGCCGCACCACTGACCCAGTGCGCATGTACATGCGTGAAATGGGCACCGTGGAACTGCTGACCCGCGAAGGCGAGATCGAAATCGCCAAACGCATCGAGGAAGGCATCCGCGAAGTCATGAGCGCCATCGCTCACTTCCCCGGCACCGTCGACGGCATCCTCGCCGAGTACACCCGCGTCACCACCGAGGGCGGTCGTCTGGCCGAAGTCCTCAGTGGCTACATCGACCCGGATGACGGCAGCGTGCCTGACGAAGCCGCCGCTCCCGTACCTGTAAAGGATGGCGCCGCCGCTGAAGAAAGCGACGACGACGAGGAAGACGGCGACAGCGACGACGAGGAAGAAGAAGGCGACGGCGGTCCGGACCCGGAAGAAGCCGCACGCCGCTTTGGTGCCGTCTCCGAGCAGCAGGACAAAGTCCAGAAAGCGCTGAAAAAGCACGGCCGTGGCAGCAAGCAGGCCACCGAAGAGCTGGCCACCCTGGCCGAGCTCTTCATGCCGATCAAGCTGGTGCCCAAGCAGTACGACGCCCTGGTCACCCAGGTGCGCGATGCTCTCGACCGTCTGCGTGCGCAAGAGCGCGCCATCATGCAGCTGTGCGTACGTGATGCGCGCATGCCGCGTGCCGACTTCCTGCGCCTGTTCCCGGGCAACGAAATCGACATGGACTGGTCCGCCGGCCTGGCCAAAGGCAAGGCGAAATACGCCGAAGCCCTGGGCAACCTGCAAGCTGACATCCAGCGCTGCCAACAGAAGCTGGCTGATCTGGAAGCCGAGTGCAGCCTGAGCCTGGCCGAGATCAAGGACATCAACCGTCGCATGTCCATCGGTGAAGCGAAAGCTCGCCGCGCCAAGAAGGAAATGGTCGAGGCCAACCTGCGTCTGGTGATCTCCATCGCCAAGAAGTACACCAACCGTGGCCTGCAATTCCTCGACCTGATCCAGGAAGGCAACATCGGCCTGATGAAGGCGGTGGACAAGTTCGAATACCGCCGCGGTTACAAGTTCTCGACCTACGCCACCTGGTGGATTCGCCAGGCGATCACCCGCTCGATCGCCGACCAGGCGCGCACCATCCGTATTCCGGTGCACATGATCGAGACCATCAACAAGCTCAACCGCATCTCCCGTCAGATGCTGCAGGAAATGGGTCGCGAGCCGACTCCGGAAGAGCTGGGTGAGCGCATGGAAATGCCTGAGGACAAGATCCGCAAGGTATTGAAGATCGCCAAAGAGCCGATCTCCATGGAAACCCCGATTGGCGACGACGAAGATTCGCACCTGGGCGACTTCATCGAGGACAGCACCATGCAGTCCCCGATCGACGTAGCCACGGTCGAAAGCCTCAAGGAAGCCACTCGCGAAGTGCTGGCCGGCCTCACTGCCCGTGAAGCCAAGGTCCTGCGCATGCGCTTCGGTATCGACATGAACACCGACCACACCCTCGAGGAAGTGGGCAAGCAGTTCGATGTCACCCGTGAGCGTATTCGTCAGATCGAAGCCAAGGCGCTGCGCAAACTGCGCCACCCGACGCGAAGCGAGCATCTGCGCTCCTTCCTCGACGAGTGATACCAGAACCCCCGGCCCAGGCCGGGGGTTTTGCTTTCTGGGCAGTGCGCCTAATCACTCGCCAGCCACAGGCAAGCACGGGCACTGCAATCAAACTGCCATCCCGGCAATAGCCGATCTACACTAGAGCGATACTGATCTCGAAACGAGGCTGCTATGCCCCGCTTGCCGGCCATTGTGCTGTTGTGCCTGGCGTATTGGATGACCCCGGCCCTAGCCCTGACACTCAACGAGGACGAGCGCACCTGGCTGGCAGCCCACCCCGAACTACGCCTGGGTGTCGATGCATCCTGGCCACCCTTCGAATTTCGTGACGAACAGGGCAACTACCACGGCCTGACCGCCAACTACGTGCGCCTGATCGAAGAACGCCTTGGCGTCGAGCTGCAACCCGTCGAGCCCAGCAACTGGAGCGCGATACTGGAGCGAGCACGCAGGGGCCAAGTCGACCTGCTTCCCGGTGTGATGTCGACACCCGAACGCCAGGAATACCTGACCTTCACCCGCCCCTACCTGGACTTCCCCATCATCATCCTGGCCCGCACTGGCGGACCACAGCCCAAGCAGCTCAAAGACCTCTACGGCCTCAAAGTCGCCGTCGTCAGCGATTACGCCCCGCACGAACTGCTGCGCCAGCAACACCCTGACCTCAACCTGCTGCCCCTGCGCAATACCGCCGCTGCGCTGCAGGCGCTGGCGACCAACGAGGCTGATGCCATGGTCGGCGACCTCGCCTCCAGCGTCTGGAGCCTGCGCCAGCTCAAGCTCGACGGCCTCTATATCAGCGGCGAGACGCCCTATCGCTATCAGCTGGCAATGGCCGTACCCCGTGGGCAGACCATGCTGGTCGGCATTCTCGACCGCCTCTTCGCCGAACTCAGCGCCGAAGAAATCGCCGACCTGCAGGAACCCTGGGTCGGCAGCGTGCTGGACAAACGCAACGTCTGGCACGAAACCCTGCTCTACAGCCTGCCCGCGGTGCTTGGCCTGCTGGCGATCATCGCCATCATCCTGCGCATCAACCGCCGCCTGAAACGCGAGATGCGCAACCGCGAAGCGCTGGAGCAGGAGCTGCACAACCGCGAGCAGCACTTTCGCGACATGGTCGAAAGCCTCTCGGCCATTACCTGGGAGACCGAGTCCAGCGGGCTCACCTACACCTACGTCTCGCCCCATGCGGAAAAGCTGCTGGGCTATCCCCTGCACGAATGGCTGGAGCCCGGCTTCTGGCAACGCCATCTACACCCGGACGATCACCAGCGCACCCTGCGCAACTGCCTGGAACAATGCGCAAGTGGTTACGACCATGCCCTGGAGTATCGCCTGCTCGCCGCCGACGGGCGCACGGTGTGGGTGCGCGATATCGTTACCCTGCTGCAACGCGACGAACGCCAGGTGATTCGCGGCCTGATGGTCGACATCAGCGACGCCAAGCAGACCGAGCAGGCGCTGCGCCTGTCAGAACAGAAGTTCGCTTCGGTGTTCCAGCAGTGCCCGGACATCCTGATCATCACCCGCCGTGTCGACGGCGTACTGCTGGAGGTCAACAGCACCTTCGTCGAGCAGACGGGGTTCAGCGTCGAGCAGGCCACTGGCAAGACCGCCACCGAGCTCGACCTGTGGGGCGTGCCCGGCATTGGCCCGAGTCTGCTACTGCGCCTGCAGGATGAGAGCCTGCGCAACCTGGAGATGCCCTTCCGCCGCGCCGACGGCAGCCTGTTCACCGGCCTGCTTTCCGCCAGCCCCTTCGTCCTCGACAACACCCCCGCACTGGTCGTGGTGGTACGCGATATCAGTCAGTTGAAGACCACCCAGCAAAAGCTGCAGATATCCGAGGAGAAGTTCGCCAAAGCCTTCCACGCTTCGCCTGACGGCCTGCTGATAACTCGCTTGCGTGACGGCCTGCTGGTGGAGGCCAACGAAGGATTCAGTCACATCACCGGCTACAGCCTCGACGAGATAGCCGAACAAAGCACCCTCAGCCTGGGCATCTGGGCCGACCCGAAAGATCGTGAGCGCCTGGTGCAACGCATTCGCGAGCAAGGCAGCGTGCGCGACCTGATCGCCCCGGTACGTACCAAGAGCGGCCACCTGCGCCTCTGCGAACTCTCCGCGCAGCCGCTGCCCATCGGCGGCGACGAATGCCTGCTGACCATCGCCCGCGACATCACCGAGCGCCAGCAGATGCAGGAAGAACTGCAGCAAGCCGCCACCGTTTTCGAAAGCACCGCCGAAGGCGTGATGATCACCGACCTCGAGCAGCGCATCACCGCGGTCAACCGTGCGTTCACCCAGATCACCGGCTACAGCGAGGCCGAAGCCCTCGGCCAGCGCCCCAGCCTGCTCGCCTCCGGGCAGCACGACCAGGCCTTTTACGCCGCCATGTGGCACAGCCTGGCAGCCAACGGTCACTGGCAGGGGGAAATCTGGAACCGGCGCAAGAACGGCGAACTGTACCCCGAGTGGCTGACCATCAGCGCCGTGCGCAACAGCGATAACCAGACCACCCACTTCGTCGGTGTGTTCGCCGATATCTCCAGCCTCAAGCACGCTCAGGCACGCCTCGACCACCAGGCCCACCATGACCCGCTGACCGGCCTGCCCAACCGCCTGCTGTTCGAGAATCGCCTGCGCAGTGCGCTGGATGGCTCACGCGCCGACGACCAACTGGGCGCCGTGCTGTTTCTCGACCTCGACCGCTTCAAGCAGATCAACGACAGCCTCGGCCACCCGGTCGGCGACCAGTTGCTCAAGGCCATCGCCGCGCGCCTGAAACTGCAGCTGCGCGATATCGATACCGTGGCCCGGCTCGGCGGCGACGAATTCATCATCCTGCTGCCCGGCCTGCAACAGCCACAGGACGCCGAACAGGTCGCGCAGAAACTGCTCGATTGCTTCGGTGCGCCGTTCCAGCTCGACAACCACGAGTTCTTCATCAGCGCCAGCATCGGCATCAGCCTCTACCCCAAGGACGGCCTCGACGTCGCCACCCTGGTCAAGAACGCCGACGCGGCCATGTACCAATCCAAAGCCAAGGGCCGTAACCGCAGCGAGTTCTATACCCGCTCGCTGACCTTCCAGGTCAACGAGCGCATGGCCATGGAACAGGAACTACGCCGCGCCCTGGAACGCGACGAGCTGTGCCTGTACTACCAACCCAAATACTGCCTGCGCAGCCAGAGCCTGGTCGGCGCCGAAGCGCTGGTGCGCTGGCCGCACCCGGTGTTCGGCGACATCCCGCCGGACCGCTTCATCCCCGTCGCCGAAGAAAGCGGACTGATCCTGCCGCTGGGCGACTGGGTGCTGGAGCAAGCCTGCCGCCAACTGCAGGACTGGCAGGAAAGTGGTCGCGGCTTCGGCACCCTCTCGGTCAACCTCGCCGGCGCTCAGCTGCACCAGCCCAGCCTGCTGCCGCGCATCAGCGCACTGCTGCAGCGCTACAACCTGGCGCCGGAGCTGCTGCAACTGGAGATCACCGAAAACTTCATCATGAACCAAGCTGGCGAAGCGCTGGACATCCTCCACCGCCTCAAACAGCTCGGCGTGCAACTGGCCATCGACGACTTCGGCACCGGTTACTCCTCGCTCAGCTACCTCAAACGCCTGCCGCTGGACGTACTGAAGATCGACCAGTCCTTCGTCCGTGGCCTGCCGGACGACCCACACGACCTGGCAATCACCCGCGCCATCATCGCCCTGGGCAACAGCATGCAACTGACGGTGATCGCCGAAGGCGTGGAGACCAAAGCGCAGGAACTCTGCCTGGCCGCTGAAGGCTGCCTGCAGATCCAGGGCTACGTGGTCAGCTGCCCGCTTTCTGCCGAGGCCTTCACCCGGAAATTTCTCCCACCAGGTCAAGCGGTTGGCGCTGGCGAGAACGCGCCGGTATAATCCGCCGGCCTTCTGGGGGCCTATAGCTCAGTTGGTTAGAGCAGAGGACTCATAATCCTTTGGTCCACGGTTCGAGTCCGTGTGGGCCCACCACCTTCAAAGCCGCGCACTGCGCGGCTTTTTCATTTCTGCAGCACAGCCTAAAAAAACAGTCCTATAGTCCAAAGGTACAAATTCGGTACAGTGCCGGTACAGCCGCACGCCTTTGGAGCTCAAAAACATGGCCACGATTGTCAAAACCGAAGCCGGTACCTGGAAAGCCTTGGTGCGCAAAACTGGCTGGCCGACTAACACTAAAACCTTCCGAACAAAACGTGATGCCGAAGACTGGGCACGCCGCACCGAAGACGAGATGGTGCGCGGCGTGTACATCCAGCGCAGCGGCTCAGAACGCCTGACGCTGGAAAAAGCCCTCGAGCGCTACCTGGCCGAGGTGACACCCAGCAAGAAGCCCACCACACGCAAGGCAGAAGCCACCAAGGCCAAACCGCTCATCCAGCACTTGGGCAAATACTCACTGGCTGCCCTCTCCGCCGAGGTCATCGCCAGTTACCGCGACACGCGCCTCAACACGCTGAACAAGCACGGCAGGCCCACCAGCAACAATACCGTGCGACTCGAACTGGCCCTGCTCAGCCACCTCTTCACCGTCGCCATTCAGGAATGGGGACTAGGCCTGACCTTCAACCCCGTGTTGAACATTCGCAAGCCCAGCCCTGGGGATGGTCGTGACCGTCGACTGTCCCCTGACGAGGAAAGGCGCCTGCTGGCCGCCGTGAACAATCACAGCAACCCCATGCTGGGCTGGATCGTCCGCATCGCCCTGGAAACGGGCATGCGCTCGTCAGAGATCACTGGGCTACGTTGCCACCAGGTCGACCTGAAAAAGCGCGTGGTGCGCCTCGCAGACACCAAGAACGACAGCGCCCGCACCGTTCCCCTCACCAAACTGGCCACCGAAGCCTTCAAGGCTGCCCTGGAGAACCCTGTACGCTCCAAGGATTGCGACCTGGTGTTCTTTGGTGAACCGGGAAAAGACGAGCAACGCCGCCCCTATGCCTTCACCAAGGCCTGGGGGCTGCTGAAGAAGAAACTCGGCATGCCCGACCTGCGCTTCCACGATCTACGTCATGAGGCTGTCAGCCGGTTGGTCGAGGGCGGCCTATCCGACCAGGAGGTGTCCGCCATCAGCGGGCACAAGTCGATGCAGATGCTGAAACGTTACACGCACCTGCGCGCCGAGGATCTGGTTGCGAAGCTGGACAAACTAGATCGGTAGCAATAGGACTAATCAGACTTTATTTGCTCAAGCTGGATCGAAAGAAACTATGGCCCCTGCAGCCCGGCGGACAAGTCCACCGAACTACAGGGGCCTTGCCGTAAATGGGTAATGCCGTGCATCGACATACAGCGCAGATCAGGTCCCGGCTTAAAGCCTCATCGCCAAGACCATATCATCCACTCCACATCACCCATACTGTAACAATTTAATTCAGAAAAAATACTAGTGAAATCAACTACCGCCTCGAAACAGGGACAACCAAACAAGGACAGATATCCGCAAAAACACTCAAAGCATGTGTTTGACTGCGTAGATTGACAGCAAATAACCTGAAGCCATCGCCACTTAGCGAAAATAAACGCTAGCTGGAGAAACTAGCATAATCGATGCTTTAGGAGCATATAAAATGAATACAGAACAACTACTACTTGATAAATTTCAAGGCTCCCCTCTACTTTCAATCGAACAAGTCGCAGACATTCTTCATAGAAGTAAAGATGGATTACGTATAACTCTTTCTGGCAACTCTGAGCTCGCCCAAAAACTCCGAGATTCTCGACTTAAAATCGGTCGCCGTGTTTACTTCAAAACTCAAGGCATTGCGCGGGCTGATTGATGAGGCAAGCGCATGAGCAGGCAACGCACTATCAATGATTCTGCATTCTGGCGGTCGCCCAAAATGGCTGGCAGGACTCAGGAAGACAGGTCGACGCTCACCTATCTGCTGACATGCCCTTTCAGCAACATCATTGGCGCCTACCAGATTGTTCCGCGCATTGCTGCGTCTGAAATGGGCTGGGATACCGAATCCCAATTCATGCCGATTTTGCGCCGGCTACAAGATGCAGGCTTCATCGAATACGAACCAGAGCAGAGCTACGTGTGGGTTCACATCTGGTGGGATCACAACTCCCCGCGCATGGCGCTAGGGCCCACGCTTCGGCAGAAGACCTTCAACCAGATTCGGGAGCTACCCGAGCAATGGCGCACGCTTTACACCGATGACCTGATCCAACGGCTCCCCGACAACGGAGAGCTCCGAGAGCTCGTCTCCAACGCATTTGGCCCTTCATCGGCAGCAGATGAAGGCTCCACAGATAGGGTATCGATACCCTATCCATACCCTATCGATAGGGGGCGGGTTAACACTAACAGTAACTATAACTCTAACCCTACTACACCGGAGCCCGAGCCACTTGGGCAGTTACCCACAGGCGAGCGGGAGCAAATTAACGTTTTGCTACGTAACACACAGGATCAGGAAGCAAGATTTCTGCTGGCCGAGCTGTCCAAAGCGATGGCGCGTCCTGGTCACATAACGCAGTCGCCCATTCAGTATTTTCATGGGCTTCTACAGCGCCATCGTAGCGGCGACTTTGTCCCGACTACCCAAGGAGCAAAAACAGCAGCCACTCTCGCAAGAAGCCAGCTTAAGGCGATGGTAGTTAGCGGCAGGAGGTAGGCTTTGTATTCAACGCAGCACCAGACTGTTGCTTTCTTGTTGTCTCCCAGTTGTCTTTCAGCTGCCTACTGTTGCTTTTCTGTCTTCTAAGTGTTCTCTAACTGTTGTCTTTCTGTCTTCAGAATGTATTCATCTTCGACCGGAGTGCTTTGCATCAAAGTTGAGTGATTTCTGCATCATTCCTGGATGATTTTTGCATCATCCCTGCCTGATAAATGCGTGATCTGCTTCTTTCTTGCTATCTAACTGCTACTTAACTGCTACCTGATTGCTACTTTTGAGCTACCTCTGCCAACGGACAAGCCGTTGGGGATTACACAGACCCTCTTGATAGCAGTTTCCCTTAAAAACCGAGGTGTTCTGGGGATGTTGGCTGCCCTTAAAACACAGCTTTTTTGCTATACACCATACGCACCTTGCAGGCGCACTCAAGGCATTGATTTTAATAGAGTTTTCGACAAATAAGCCATTTAAGCTGTATTGCGAGGCGACTACACACCAAGCTGAAACCCCCATTCTACAAGGGGGCAGCTGTATACGGAGGCGACTACGGAGCGATATGAGACTAGCGGACGCAATACCACTCCGCCTGACGGTGGAAAAACGAGAGCTGTACGAGGCCCAGGCGATGGCAGCAGAGCTACCGCTGAGCACCTACCTACGCAACCGGCTGGAACGCGAAGATGCCGTCATGGATGAGTTGCAGATGCTCAGGCGAGCAGTCGAGCGGATGACAGATCTGGCACCTGGAGAGCCCCAAGGCAGTAACGGCCTGCAAGGCATGGATGGCGTACTGCTGGAAATGTTGCTGACCTTGCGACAACTGGGCGGCGCTAAAAACGACCTAGCGCAGAAGGAAATTGCGCGTCAGGGCTATGAGGCATGGAGCGCAAAGTGAAACGCGGCTGAGGAAGGCCCGTGGCCTGCCGCGCACGGGCAAAGCTGAATACTGAGCAACTCAGTGCCATGGCCAAACTCGGCTCACCTTCGTTAAGCTGCAGCCACTTACGCGTAATAGAGCCCGTTTGGCGTAATGAGTGGAACGTAACCGAAGGATCGACCATGGCAGCCAGCAGTAATTTCGCCTTTCTCCAGGAGCACGAGCTGGAAGATGAACTCAGCTTCAACATCGAGTCGTTCAACCGCCGCGTGATCACCCCGGCCTTTGACAAGGTCATCTGTGATGAACTGGCCAAGGAGCTGGACCCGTTTGGCGAAGAGAAGACCATGATCTTCTGCGTCAACCAGGCCCATGCCGAGCGAGTCAAAAACCTACTCGATGAAGCCTTCAAAGAAGCCTACGGCGAGCAGTACAACCAGGCCGCCGTGGAAATCATCACCGGCCAGAGCGACAAGGTTGAAACGCTGATTCGCCGCTACAAGAACGAGCCCACACCCAATATCGCCATCACCGTCGACCTGCTCACCACCGGCATCGACGTACCGAAGATCTGCAACCTGGTGTTTATGCGCCGGGTGCGCTCGCGCATCCTCTATGAGCAGATGAAAGGCCGTGCCACGCGCCGCTGCGACGACATCGGCAAAACCGTATTCCGCATCTATGACCCCGTCGACCTCTACGCCAGCCTGGAAGCGGTCGACACCATGAAGCCCCTGGTGAAGAACCCCAACATCAGCCTGGAGCAACTGGTCAGCGAACTCACCAGCGGCGCCAGCCATGACGCGCCCGGTAGCCAGGACGACAGCAGCCACGCCCATGACGTGCTCGACCAACTGAGCCAGCGCGTCATGCGCATCCTGCGCAAGGCCCAGCACAAGGCCGAGGACAAACCCACGCTGAAGAAAAAGCTCGATGAGCTGCAAGAAGTGTGGGGAGTTGAGCCGGCCAAGTTACATAAACACCTGCACGACCTTGGCCCACAGCAAGCGGCCAATTTCGTCCGCCAGCACAGCCAGCTGCTCAACCAACTAGCCGCCGTCAGCGCCCTGCTCGGCTCGGAGAACTACCCGGTTATTTCCACCCACAGTGACGAACTGCTGGTGCGCGAGCAAAACTACGGACAAAACCAGAAGCCGGCCGACTACCTGGAAAGCTTCAACGACTTTATTCGCAGCCAGCTCAACCAGTCCGCCGCCCTTGGCGTGGTGGTCAACCGCCCCCGCGACCTGACCCGCGAGCAACTGCGCGAAGTCCGCCTGCTGCTCGACCAGCATGGTTTCAGCGAAGCCAGCCTTAAAAGCGCCTGGCGCAATCAGACCAACCAGGAAATCGCCGCCAGCATCATCGGCTATATCCGCCAGGCCGCCATCGGCGAGGCCCTATTGCCCTTCGACCAGCGGGTGGCCCAGGCCATGCAGACCATCTACAGCCTGCAGCCCTGGACGCCCGTGCAACGCAAATGGCTGGATCGTCTGGCCAAGCAACTGGTGCATGAGGTGGTCATCGACCCGCAGCAGGTCAACGATGCCTTCCGTAACGATGGCGGCCTCAAGGCGCTGGATCGCAACCTGGGCGGCAACTTGGATACAGTACTGGACACGCTCAACCAACATCTCTGGCCCCAGGCCAGCTAACCCAACGGCAAGGAAGTCCCCATGCAAAAGCTCCCCCAAACCCTAATTGGCAGCGTGCTGCTCGGCGTCTGCTCCCTGGCCCAAGCAAGCACCGTGGCCGAAGTATTCAACGGTGAAATGCTCGGCACCAACCAGCGCTACTTCGAGTCCATTGCGGGCATCCCTCGCGAGTCCTTTGGCGACGAGCACAAGTTCCGCGTTCAGGGCTGCAACATCACCGCCACCATGACTGAAGGCAGCGTCAGTGCGTTGCGCCTGGAACTAACCCCCCAGTGCCAAGCCGACCTGACCCAGTTCGTTGGCGACTACGCACCGGCCCCTGGCCAACCCCTGACTTTCGGTGCTTTCGAACAAGCCTCCGGCGGCGGCTTGAGCTACCACGCCGATTGCCTGAGCGGTTGCGGCAACTCATATGACCCATCCGTTTACGGCCACTGGGAAGGCCCGCACGCTGTCGATTTTATGGAGGTGCTGCTGGAAGCCGTGCAGGTTGAGGACGCTGCCATTGAGGCCGCCGATATCTGGCGTAACCAGATGATCAAGACCATGGGCGAGGACTGGGTTATGGATGGCCAGTTCAACTGCAACCGCCAGTTCGACCCCGTTGCCCGGCAAGCCCTCAACGCTGTTCAGGTCACGGCCGTCACTGTCGGCCAGCAACTGCGGGTACCCGGCTGCTGAAACGAAACACAGAGCCGGTTAGCCCACACAATTGGCTCACCCAATGAGCCGAATAAACCTGCTAATCGGCTCACAGCTATGCGGCCTGTCGATGTCCCCACCCAGACCCCAGCCGCTCAGCTATCCCCGCTGCGGGAGCACTAAGCGCAGCCCGCCCGCATCGACACGCTAAGGCCTCTCTACTTTTACGCTTGCCAAAAATTCAATTAAAGCCAAGAATCAACGAAATTTCGCTAGAAGTTGAAGAATATGATCAAGTCCATACGTATCTCGAACTTCTACAGCTTTGCTGGCGAAACCGAAGTCGACTTCACCCTCGGCAAGAAACCCACCCCCTCCGGCTTCGATATCGACCTGCCTGATGGCAGCAGGCTGAACAAAGTCATAGCGGTGGTTGGGGCCAATGGTTCAGGCAAGACACAGCTCATCAAGCCACTGGCGTTTCTCAGTTGGTTCATCTGTGATTCGTTTCTGGAGAACGACCCAGACAGCGCGATTTTTTACCGCCCCCATCGTCTGCACGCCTCAGAAGAGACGCTCATAGAAATCGACTTCCTGCTGGCCGGCGTCGAACATCGCTATCAGCTCGCCCTTCAGTCTGGGCTGGTGATCCGAGAAGTCCTGCTACAACGAACCAGCAGCCAGTTCAGTTACCTGTTCCGTCGCGAGCGTAATGGCGAAGGCTTCAGCTTCAAGCAAAAAGGCTTTCCCTTCCCCAAGGCGCAGGCCGAAAGCATTCGTGCCAATGCGTCACTGCTGGCCGCCGCCCACAGCTACGACATTCGCGAAGCGCAACCTTTCATCGAGTATTTCGAGCGGGTGACCAGCAACGTCAACGCCATGGGGCGGCGCCATTTCCAGCATAGCGAGGTGTTTGTCGCTGCGCGGGATTATGAGCAGGTGCCCCAGCTCAAGGTGCGGATGGTGGAAGCCATGCGCGAGTTTGACCTTGGCCTGAGCGACATCGCCATTCGCCCGCGCGTAATTACCCGTGAAGATGGCAGCGCCAGTACGCTACACGAAGCCTTCGGACTGCACCGCAATAACGCTGGCCACGAGTTCGAGCTGAGCTTCTTCGACGAATCCAGTGGTACCCAGTCCGCTTTCGTGCTGCTGGGAAAAGTCCTGCACGCTCTGGAGTTTGGCGGTATCGCCGTTATCGATGAAATCGACAACGACCTGCACCCGCACCTGATGCCACGTATTCTCGACTGGTTCCGTTTCGAACACAGCAATCCGCATCAGGCCCAACTGATCTTCACCTGCCACACACCGGAGCTGCTCAACCATCTGCAGAAGCATCAGGTCTACCTCTGCGAGAAGCGTGACCAGTGCTCCGAAGCCTGGCGCCTGGATGAAGTTCAGGGCCTACGAGCCGACGACAACCTCTATGCCAAGTACATGGCGGGCGCCCTCGGTGGAGTGCCGGATCTATGAAGCGAGCAGTGCGCAAGGCGCAGCGCAACCTTATGCGCAGCACCCTGCTAGTGGTGGGCGAAGGGGCGGATGACCGAGCCTTCATAACCCATATGAAACAGCTCTACTGCCCGCGCGACAGCGGCATGAGCATCAAGGTTGAAGCGGGCGATGGCGGCTCACCGGGCAACGTCATCACCCACGCCATTCGCAAGTACCAGGGTAAGGACTATGACCGCCGCCTGTTCCTGCTGGATGCCGACCTGCCACCTGACGAAGCTGACTACAAACGCGCCGCCAAAGAGGGCTATGAAATCATTCTTTGGCAGCCACAGTGCCTTGAGGGTGCCTTGCTCGATACGCTGGGGGAAGCGGTAGGCCAACACGAGAGCAGCCAACAGCTCAAGGCTCGCCTGCATCCTCGCCTGGATGGCAGACACACTGACGCCTGCGCCTACGCAACGCTCTTCACCCGGCAGATACTGGATGCCGGGCGAAATACCGCCGTCACGCGGGTACGCACAGCATTACAGCCCCCCGCTGGTAACTAAGGCGCGCATGGCCATCCTTGAAAAGCCCCGCCTTGGCCACTACCCTCGGCAACCACATACCCGCCATGCCTCTGACTGCCCCGGCAGCCACGCACAAATCGTGCGGGTTTTTTATTTCTGGTAGGAAGCCACCATGACCAACTCCGATATCGTCCAGAAGCTCTGGAACCTCTGCGACGTACTGCGCGACGACGGCATCAACTACAGCGACTACGTCACCGAACTGGTGCTGCTGCTGTTTATCAAGATGGAATTTGAACAGGCTCAGAGCGGTAACCAGTTCGAGCACAAGCTGCCCGCAGGCGCACGCTGGCCGGATCTCACCGAAAAATCCGGTCTTAACCTGCTCGACCACTATCGGCAGATGCTGCTGGATCTGGGCAAGAACAGCGACCCGCTGATCGCCGCCATTTATGCCGACGCGCAAACGCGCCTGAAAGAGCCGCGCCACCTGGAACAACTGATCAAGAGCCTAGACGGCATCGACTGGTTCAGCGCCCGCCAGGATGGCCTAGGCGACCTCTACGAAGGCCTGCTGGAAAAGAACGCCAACGAAACCAAATCTGGCGCTGGCCAGTACTTCACCCCGCGCCCGCTGATCGACAGCATTATCCGTTGCATCAAGCCGCAGCCCGGCGAAGTGATTCAGGATCCGGCCGCCGGTACCGCGGGCTTTCTGATTGCCGCCGATGCCTATATCAAGCAGCACACCGACGACCTTTACGACCTCGATGAGAAAGCTCGTAGCTTCCAGCGCAACAGGGCCTTTGTCGGCATCGAACTGGTGCCCGGCACGCGCCGCCTGGCCCTGATGAACACGCTGTTGCACGGCATGGAAGGCGATGAAGAAGGCGTGGTGCACCTGGGTAACGCACTCGGCCAGGTCGGCGCCAGCCTGCCCAAGGTCGAGGTGATCCTCTCCAACCCACCGTTCGGCACGGCCAAAGGCGGCGGCGGCCCGACTCGCGACGACCTCACCTACAAGACCAGCAACAAGCAGTTGGCCTTCCTGCAGCATATCTATCGCGGTCTGAAACCGGGTGGCCGTGCGGCCGTGGTTCTGCCGGACAACGTGCTGTTCGAGGCAGGCGTCGGCACCGAGGTACGCCGCGACCTGATGGACAAGTGCAACCTGCACACCATCCTGCGCCTGCCCACCGGCATCTTCTACGCTCAGGGCGTAAAGACCAATGTGCTGTTCTTCCAGAAAGGCACGCAGGCCAACCCACGCCAGGAACAAGGCTGCACCCAGCGCGTCTGGGTCTATGACCTGCGCAGCAATATGCCCAGCTTTGGCAAGCGCACACCCTTTGGTGCGCAACACCTCAAGCCCTTTGAAGAGGCCTATGGGGAAGACCCAAACGGCCATAGCCCGCGCGCCGAAAATGTCGAAGGCATCGGCGAACTCAGCCGCTTCCGCGTATTTACCCGCGAGCAAATCCGCGAGCGTGGCGACTCGTTGGATATCAGCTGGCTAAAAGATGCCGACAGCCTGGACGCCGCCGACCTGCCCGCCCCGGAAGTGCTAGCCGGTGAGGCCATGGCTGAACTGACCGAAGCCCTGCATGAGCTGGAAGAACTGATGAAGGCGCTGGGGGCCGGGGATGAAGTGGCGGCGCAGAAGCAGTTGATGGCGGAAGTGATGGGGCTTTCGGTGGTTCAGGAGGCTGGGGATGAGTGAGTTGCCGGCTGGGTGGGTTGTCTGTCAATTGTCAGATATTGGCCACATCGTTACGGGGAAGACGCCAAGCACCAAAGAGCCGCGCTTTTATGGCGGGGAAATACCCTTCATCAAGCCGGGTGACCTTGATCAAAGCGGCCCAGTGATCTCAACCGAAGTGTATTTGACAGATGATGGGCTGGCTGAGGTGCCAGCTCTGCCACCAGACAGCATTGTGGTTACCTGTATTGGGAACCTTGGCAAGGTGGGGATTACAACTAAGCTGTCGGCTTCGAACCAGCAAATCAACGCGGTAGTCCCAGATCAAGGCGTTGATCCCACATACATCTTTCACTACTGCAAAACGCTGAAGCCTTGGCTTGAGAGTGAGTCGTCAGCGACCACGATTTCAATTGTTAACAAGGGCATCTTTTCGACTGCTCCAATCCCGCTGCCGCCACTCGCCGAACAAACCCGCATCGCCCAAAAACTCGATGAACTGCTGGCCCAGGTCGACACCCTCAAAGCGCGCATCGACGGCATCCCTGCCCTGCTCAAACGCTTCCGCCAATCCGTCCTCGCCGCCGCCGTTTCCGGGCGATTGACGGAGGCGTGGCGTGCGCAAAGCGGCCAACCCAATGAAATTTCAAATTGTAAGCTTGAGACTATTGCGCGATTCATTGACTACAGAGGGAAAACGCCAACCAAGGTGGAATCTGGAATTCCATTGATTACAGCCAAGAATATTCGTAAAGGTTATATATCCAGAGAGCCGAGAGAATACATACGCCCTGAAGACTACGATTCATGGATGACAAGAGGCATCCCCAATGTTGGGGACGTTTTAATTACAACGGAAGCGCCATTGGGCAATGTTGCAACAATTGATATACACGAAAATTCGCGCTGGCTCAGCGGGCTATCTGCTTGCAATTCACCAAAGAGATCAACTCGAAATTCGCTGCAATAGAACTGCAATCCCCTCAATTTCAAGAAAAGCTTTTAGAGAAGGCAACAGGCACTACCGTCAAAGGCATCAAGGCATCCGTTCTAAAAAAAATGGATATCGCTTGCCCGTCGCTCGCAGAACAAACTGAGATCGTTCGCCGCGTCGAACAACTGTTCGCCTTCGCCGACCAACTGGAAGCCAAGGTCGCCTCGGCCAAAAGCCGTATCGACCACCTGACCCAAAGCATCCTGGCCAAAGCCTTCCGTGGCGAACTGGTGCCGCAAGATCCGAACGACGAACCGGCCAGCGTGCTGCTGGAACGCATCCAAGCCCAACGCGCCGCCACGCCCAAAGCCAAGCGCGGCAGAAAGGCCTCGGTCTAAACACGCCCCGCACCCGCCAACACAGGAGCTGCCGCATGAACCCCAAGGAATGGATTGATTTGCTGCAGCACCTGTTTGCCTGGCTCAGTGAGCGTCGCAACCCGGTACGCCAGCAGGCGGTACGCGTGCTGGAGACCTTTGAAGCCCATGGGGTAACCTGGCCGGGCGCAGAGCAAAGGAGGCGGCTAATCGCACCCTTTGCTCTTACCTAAAACCAATTCCTCGCTAGTCCAGATTTTCGCGTCGCGAAAATGAGGGTGTGACTTAATGGTCATGAATTTTCGCGTGGCGAAAATCCGCAGCGGGTGATGACCTTCACCTGATTTGGCACTCACTCAGGCTGGGAGCGGTTCGTCCACTGTCCATGGACCCCAGAGAAGCTATGCGATCAGTCAAAAGCCCCATCCAGGGGAGAGGGTTCATTGGCCATGCAGTCGGTCAGTTGGTTGTGGCCGGCGCAGGTGAGGGTGGCGGCGCCACCACGCCTCTGCCACATCGGCCGGCACCGTGGCGTGCTGGCCCAGGTCTTCAACGGTGAGAACGCGCCGGAATCTCTTATCCTGCCAAGACTGGCTGGGGACATTGCGGGGCTGCTGCCGCCTATCGCCGCACAACCTTCAGCGCCATCAGCCAGGGCCGTGCAGGCGGCTAGCGCATGACGCTGACGCGTTCATGCGTAGGATGCGCGGCTAAAATGCTCAAACTGACCAAAACAGTGCGAGCGGCACGGCCACCAGTTGTTCATCGAAAGGCACGACCTGATCGCCCGAGTAGAACACCACGCCACGCTTGAACTGCTGCGGCGTAATCTCGCGTAGATGACGAAGCCCGTTGAAGTCCTTGCCGCTGATAGTGGCCGCTGCCTTGACCTCGATGCCAACCAGATCGCCACGACGGTTCTCCAGCACGAAGTCCACCTCTACTCCGGTGGAGGTACGGTAATGCATCAGCCGCGTGCGCAAATCTGACCAGCTCTGATGCTTGACCAGCTCGGCATGCACGAAGTCCTCCACCAAGTCCCCCGGTAACCCCAGTCCAGCCGCCATGCCGGCTTCGCTCAAGCCCTGCAAGTGGGCCATCAAGCCGTAGTCGGTCACGAACAGCTTGGGCGATTTCTGTAGTCGTTTGCCGAGATTGGACGACCAGGCTGGAACCTGACGCACGAGAAAAAGGGTCTCCAGCAGAGTCAGATAGCGCTTGAGCGTGGTCTGCGGAATGCCCGTCGAACGCGACAGCTCGGCGGCATTGAGCAGTCCGCCACTGCGGGCGCCCAGCAGCTGCATCAGCCGCGGCATCTCCGTCAGCCCTTCGATCTGGGCCAGGTCGCGAACGTCACGCTGCAAGATCGTATGGAGATAACTCTCGAACCAGGCTTCCCGCCGCCGCTCGCCGGAACGACTCAGCGCCTCCGGATAGCCTCCACGACTCAGCCTCGCGATGAAGTCCTGCCGCTCGAAATGGCACTTATCCGGCATCTGGCCGCTGAACAGTCGATCAATCATGCTAAGGGGCTGACGCTCGATTTCGCTTTGCGCCAGAGGCCACAGGTTCAGCACCTCCATACGCCCAGCTAGAGAGTCGGCAATCTGCGGCAGCAATAGCACATTGGCCGAGCCGGTCAGCAGGAAACGCCCAGGGGTACGGTCGCGATCCACCGCCGCCTTGATCGCTAGGAACACCCCAGGAGCACGCTGCACCTCATCGAGACAGACCGCCCCCTTGAGTGCGTTGATGAAACCGAAGGGATCAACCTGCGCGGCTGCCAGCACAGCCGGGTCGTCGAAGGTGTAGTAAGTCGCCTCGCGGCCGAGGTTTTGGATCAGCGTACTCTTGCCGGTCTGGCGGGCGCCGTTGACCAGCACGACCGGCGAATCATCCAGGGCTGCGAGTAGGTTTTGACGGATTATGCGCGCGTACATGGTGTAAATTCATCCATTAAATGGTGGAAATTACACCACAAACATATAGCGCATCATAGCGCTCAGCCGCCCTTTGAGCCTCAGGTTAGTCATGAGTACCGGAATCTGTAGTCGTGAAGGCCAAACCCAGGAAATCAGTATCTGTGGATAACAGCCGGAATCTGTAGTCGTCACCCCTCTGGAGGCCACGTGGCACTAAGCGTCCAGCCAGCTAAAAACAAGATAACAACAAGAAAAAAACAAGATAAAAGCTTCTAAAAGAAAGGCTGGAGGTGGATAACTTGAGCAGCCGCCTGCGCCAGGCCCGGCTCAAGCACAACGCCTGCCTCGAAGACATCGACTACCGAAGCCCGCGCGGGCTGGATAAGGCGCTGATCTTGCAACTGAGCAGCGGACAGTGGCTAGTGCCACGCGGGCTACAAGCGCTCGCGCCAGGGGGATTGGTGGGGCTAATACAAAGGGAACGCCCTCCCTTAATCCGCCCAAGAAGCCAACCCCACCCACCAAACCAGCGACCTAGTTTTTGGACAGGAGGGATGGCGCCGTAGTGTGGGGCACGCCGGCACCCCACCTTTTCCAGAAAAACTCAAAAAACCCTTAGCAAACCCCGCTTTTTCTGTAGGGGGTATCGGCGCCGCTCAGAATAAGCGCCGCCGAATTCTGCATTCCCACTGGCGTGACACTGAACATGAACAGCTCTACCACTGCGCTTCCCCGTATTTGCTCTTTCTGGTCACTGACAAACCCACAAAAACCACTGAGAAATAACTGCGTATTGCCGGAAGCGGGACACGTAGTGAGTATTGCCGCACCTGATTTGCGACTCACTTGAGCTGTCACACTCTCCCGCTGCGGCACAAGGACCATGCCGCATGAGACGCGAAACCTAGTGTAGATGGTGCCTAGTCACTTCTGAGTGACAAGTTTGACCCAATAACGCTCGACTGTCCTCACCGTGACACCTAACTGACGCGCGATATCAGCTTTAGATAGGCCTTCGGCCTGCAATCGACGAGTCTCATCGCGTGTCGCATCAGCCTTCTGGCCACGAATTCCTCTCGCTGCATCTTTTGAGGTGACAGGCGGGATCACGCGGCACCTTTATGGAGGGGGCTCGCCGAGCGAGCCCTTGAGCTTCTTGCATCTGAAGCCGTTGGAGTGATTGTCAGCCGGATTGTTAACTGACTGATGCTTGCAGTGGCCAAAGTGCTGAGTCAGTTCGATATTCCGCGAACGCTATAACCATTGAGGATCCCTCCCAGACAAGCTCTGAATCGCCAACATCTCACTGCAGAAAGCCCCAGATTAGGCATACTCAGTGCAACTGCGCCGCCGAATTATCTTCCTGAACCTTGTTTTTCAGGAAGTTATCGAACAACTGATTGGCATTACCCAGAGACATGAGGTGAGCATAAATCCAGCCCAAAAATCCTTTCTTGTGCAATTCCAGTACCTGCTCGTCAGTGAGTTCGGCAAAGCGCGTTTCATCAACGGCATGAAAGTCTCGCAGCACAAAGCTCTCGCCACTGGAGTGAGTTAACTGCAAAGTCCGGGGAACAAGTAACTGCAGCTCGTTGAGGGCCTTGACCAGATCACGAGTGCGCTCCATTTCATGGGTGAAGTTTTGCAAAAACTGAATCATTTCATTGAGGTATGCTGTGTTCTCGCCCTCGCCGTTGAACAACTCACGGCCTTCTTCCTCATTCCAACCGGTGTAAGCGGCATCGAAACAGACGGTGAAGTTGTCCGTCTCGTCCTGAGCGAGCACGAACGGATAGCGGCGCACAAACGCAGGCACATAGGTGTTTGCCTGCCACTGGCTAGATTCATCCAGGTAGCTGTTGTGGCCTTCGGCCATGCCCAACAGAGCAATCGGCATCAGCTGTTCACCTGAACCGATGAAGACGATCGGGTAATGGCGCGCGGCCTGGAAGAACTCCAGGCCAGCCAGTGGCACCAGATGGGTGCTCGCTGCGAAGGCGCAGTCGGTAGCCGGCTTGATTTTCAGGCCCTTGTGCTCGTCGCGGTTGAGCGCCTTGATTTCCCTATAAAGCAACATCGTGGTCATTACTTCTTGTCTCCATATTTTGATTTTTATCGAATGATCAACTGCGCCAGAACTTGGCCGCTATCCTGATCTGGTGTTACATCTTTAAGGGTGTTGGCAGCGACCAAACTAAGGCTGACATGCCGCCCCCAATTGAAGTTCAGTCCAATACCCGCGCTCATCAGATCAACATCAGCCGTGCCAAGCTCCATCGCCCGGCCGTAGTCGAAGAACACGAATGGCTGCAGCTTGTCGTTGTAGCGCCAGTAGACCTCGGTGTTCAAGGTCAGCCCCTGGGGCGCAGCGATCACACCGGAGTCATAGCCACGCACGCTGCTGATTCCGCCGAACTGGTAGAGCAACGCAGACGGCAGACTTTCGCTGTCGGTGGCGAACTGCCACGACATGCGGCCAACCAGTTGGAAATCGGCCTTGAGGTCACGGCTCAGGTAGCCGAATCCGTTGAGCAGCGTATGGCTGTCGCCTTCGCCAGTCACAGCGTTGTCGGTGGATGCCTGGCGCAGGCGCTGCTCATAGCGTCCGTACCAGGGGCCGTCGCGATACTCGGCCTGGCCTTTGAGAACGACTTCGTCGACATCCACTTCGCTGAGCAGCAGGCCATCGATGGTGGATTCGGACGTCTGGTGGCTGTATGCGATGCCGCCCAGCAGCGTCCAATTCTCGTCCAGCCACCAGGGCTGGTCATAGCCTATGCCATAGGTGGTCGAGTCACCCTCGATGTTCAGGGCCGCGAAGGGCCCCTTCTCGATGCTCATGGTGTTGGCGCCCGCCTCGACGTACACCACGCCGTTGTGGCGGTTGACCGGGCGGCTGTAGCGCAGGCTGCCGTACTCCGAGCCCGAGGTGGCCACCACCACTGCGTTCAGCGCATCGGCCACGCCGGTTGGCGAAAACCAGGTCAGGCTGCCGCCGTACTGCTCGCGCCCGGTGCCTTCGCTGCCGTAGTTGTTGAAGAACAACGACCATTGCCAGGGGGCCGGCTCGAAGGCCTGCAGGTCGACACGGGTGGTGCCGAAGTTCTGCCCTGGCGCCAGACTGGCGGTCACCTGCGGGCCCGGCGAGGTACTGTTGAAACGCGAGATGGCCGCCATCAGGGCCGGACTGTCGAGGGTTTCACCCGGATTCACGCTGATGCGCTTGAGGTAGAAATCTTCGTCCACGTTCTTCGGGGCTTCCTGCCAGGCCAGGGCATCGACCTTGGCCTCGACCAACACAATGCTCAGTACGCCATTGTCAACGTTCTGCGGCGGCACCACGGCGCGCGCGGTCAGTTGGCCGGCGGCCTCATAGATGGCGTTGATCTTGCGCAGCAGTTCGTTGATGTCCTCGAAGCTGATGCTGCGGCCCACGTAGTCACGGGCCATTTCCTTCAGCCGCGCCTGCTCGATGAAAGTCGAGGGGTTTAAGTGGATACCCTTGAGCACGAAGCGCTCGCCAGCCGACGGCAGTTGCTGCGACTCCGGCGCCTCGCCCTGCAGGGCAGGCACCTGAATGCGCTGGGCGCGTGCATCGACCTCACGCTGACGCTGAATTTCCTCGAGTTGGTTACGCTGCAGGTTCGGATCGATCTGCCCGGGCACGTCGGCAGGTATCGGAGTCGCGGCCTGCGCCTGGGCTGCGATCAGCAGCCCGGCAACAGTCAGTCCAGACCAGTGCCTGATCAAAGTTCCCACTTGCTTACCTCTTCGCTGGTCGATGGCTGCTCAGGCAGGTCGAGATTGATGCGGATGCTCGCAGGCTGCAGCTGCCAGTTGACAACCCAGCCGCCACCCGGTACGCGCAGCGCAGCGGCCTGCAGCAGCGAGATCAGACGCGCCTGAGTGAACTCGCGGGACAGCAACTGCTCCCCATAGCGGGCCGCCGTCATGCCCTGATACTGGATACCGCCGGCACCCTCGTGGTCTTCCATGAAGTTGGGCACCAGCACCTGGTGGGTGAAGGCACGGTGCAACACGTAGGCGTTGGTGGTGCTGGTCAGCTGGTTCTGGGAGAAGCTGAACGCCCTGTCCTGCTCGTACAGTTGAACGTCCGCGCCGCCCAGGTAGGCCGGGCTGGCGTTGTTCATCAGGATCACTGCCTGGGAGGTCTGCAGGCGCATGCGATCCACGCCCTGGGCGTCGTCGATGTCCAACATGCCACCGCTCATCTGCAGCTGGCTGTCCGAGACATGGAAGTCTCCGATCTGCACCTGGCCCGCCTGTAGCTTGAGCACCAGACGATCGGCGATGTCTTCGCCGCTGCCAGTAATGTCCAGGTTCAGCTGGCCGCCGCCGGTATGGCTGCCGTACAGCTCGATATCCTGGGCATGCAGGTCAGCACGCTGGCCAATGCCGGCATCCGCCACCCGGATCAGATTGCCCGCCCACAGGCTCATGGTCGGCGACTGCATCCTGTCGACGTCGATGCTGCCCGGACCGGCCACAGCATTGCGCCAGCCGGCATTGATGGTCACGCCCTGATCTGCCACCAGCTCATTGCCGCGAGTGTTAAGGATGCTATCGAGCAGCACCTGGCCGCCCGCCAGCAGACGGGTGAACCCGATGTCCTCGTCGGCATGCCAGCTCTGATCTCCACCGCTCTGGCTGGTGCCGACGCGGATAGCGCCACTGGCTAACAGACCCATATCGCCACTGGCGCTGAGTTGATTCAGGCTCAGATTATGGCCGGCAGCATTGATCAAACCGTTAGCGGTAACGATGTTCGGGATACTGATATCGCCTACCGCATTGAGCAGCACATCGCCGTTCACCGCCGTGCCCTCGAACAGACCACTGGACTGGATACCGGTGCCCATGCTGATGCCGCCACCGGCTGCGGTGATGGTCACCGCACCGCCCGCCTCGACGCCATCGGTGAGTTTTACCGCACCGCCGGAGGTCACCAGCGCATTTCGGCCGGCGCGGATCGCCTCCAGGTCGATCTCGCCGCCAACGGTGAAAGTCAGATCGCGGCCGGCTTCGGCCACACCGGTGACGTTCAGGTCGCCGCCGATACCCACGGTGAGGTCGCGACCAGCGCGCAAGGAGTAGGTGCCGCCGAAATCGACGTTAACCACGTTGAGGTTGCCGGTGGCGACGATACCGACGTCGTTGGCAGCTTCCACCTTGAGCGCATCGATGTTGCCGTGGCCCAGGCTGGCGTCACCGTTGGCTTGCAGGAAGACATCACCCTGCAGGCTCTGGGCACGCCCAAAGCGCAGGTTGCGGCCAAACATCTGCATCAGCCCTTCGGCCTCGGCGTTGCCGCCGAAGACGTCGCCGTCGGCGCGCACCAGGATGTCCGCACCGGACTTCAGATGCGACGGCACCAGTACGTTCGGCGTGGCCGGGTCGGCCAGCGGCCCGAAGTGAATGTCGACCAACGATCCGGCCAGCGTGGTCAGGGTGAGGTTGCCGCCGCTGTTACCGGTGCTGATGCGCAGCGCATTAGTGGTGGCATGCACGTCCAGAGTTGTGGCCGCGCTGACGTTGCCCAGGTCGGTACCGCCAGCATTGACCCTCACGGAACGCGTAGCACTGTGCAGTTCGTCGGCACTGACCGCACCGCTGAAGTCGATACGTACGTCACCCAGGCCGCTGTTGGCGGTGCCCAGGCTCAGGCTGTCACCAGACAGGTCCAGATCCTGGCTGGCGTTCAGGCTGCCGATGGCCACGGCGCCGACACCGTCAAGCACAACCTGCGCGTTGCGGCTGGTCACTGAATCCAGCGAGACGTTGCCGGCGCTGGTGAGGAACTGCGCCAGGGCGCTGGTCAGCGAACCTTCCTGGATACCACCCAGCAGGGTCAGGTAGAGCGCACCCTGGCTGCTGGAGATGTCCAGATCGAGACCACCGACGCCGACTTTCCAGGTCGGGCTGCCGATGTCGCCATGGCTGAGCAGAGTCAGCTGGTTAGCAGCGGTCCAGGTACGGCCGGCCGCATTGGCCTGCAGCTGGTGCGTCTGGATATCGATGTTGGCGCCGCTGGCGGTGGCGTACAGGTTGCCCAGGGTGGCCCCATTGCTGACCCGCGCGAAGATGCCATTGCGGGTTGCCAGGCTGGTGCCGCTGGCCATGTTCCACTGGTTGGCCAGGTTCAGCACCAGGCTGCCCAGGTTCCAGTCGGCGGTCTGTTGCAGGTCGCGGGTCTGACCGATATCGAGCAGGCCGCCGACCGTGGCGGAGCCCACGACCAGCACGCCCGGCGCACTGGCTGCGCCCTGCAAGCCGCCCAGGTAGGCGTCGCCACCGATATCCAGCGTTATCTGCTGGCCGATGCCGGAGGTACCGAGCTGGACACGGTCACTGAAGCTGCCGACATCGCCGGACACGGTCAGGGCGATATTGCCGCCCAGCAGGTTTTCACCCATCTGGCTGGCGGAGGTCAGGTTACCGCCGGTCACACCCAGGGTGATGCCGTTAAGGCCGTTCAGACGCTGGATGCTCAGGTTGCCGTGGGCCACCAGATTCAGCAGCTGGGCACGGGCAGTCAGGTCACCGGTAATGCTGATATTGACCGCGCCGTTGCCACCAATCGAGCCGGCCGAGGATTCCAGCAGCACGTCATGACCACGCAGCACCACGTTCTGGCCATTGGCACTTTCGATGTTGCCGTTGGTTTTGATGTGGATGGTGTCGCCCTGCACGTTGTACAGGTTGAGATCGCGTTCGCCGCCGAGGAAGACATCGCCGGTGGCAGTCACGGACAGATTGCCGCCTGCCGCAATATTGACATCGTCACGCTGGACGATACGCAGCTTGGTTTTGTCGTTGATGTCATCGAAGTAGACGTCGTCGTGCTCGGCACCTGCCAGCGCTGCGAGTTGCGCGGTGGTCAGGTTGCTGATGCCGGCGCCCAGATCCACCAGCACGTCGGCGTCCAGCACCTTGCCGATGCGCCGTGATTCGAGGATGACGTTATTGCCTTCGATGTTCAGCTGCTCAAGCTTGACCTGGGTGTTGGTGCCGCGGTTGAGCAGTGCCGAGGAGATCGAGAACTGGAGCTGATCCGGCGTCCATTCCGCGGTGCCATCGAGCATGGCGAGTTCTGCCGTGCTCAACTGGTAGCGGAAGCTTGCTTCGTAGCCGTTGGCCGAGTCGAAGCGGTCATGCAGCGCGCTGTATTCATTGACCCGGCGCAGTTGCTCCTGGGCAATCTGGTCATCGGTCCAGCCCAGTACCTTGAGCTGTGCAACCTGGCTGGCACCCAGCAGCGCCTGGCTTTCGTCGAAGACCTGGACGTTGCCGAGACCGTCGGTACGCATCTGCCAGTAGCGCTCGTAGCTGCGCTGACCGCTTTCCTCCAGTACACGCTTCTGCTCGTCCAGTGCCGCCTGCGCAGCGGGGCCGGTGAGGCCCATGTCCGCCCACAGGGCCTGCATTTCGGCAAGAGTGCGGGTGTCGTAACTCAGGGTGGTGTTGGCATCCAGCAGGTCGCCATTGGTGACCCGCAGGTGCACGTCGCCACCAGCGATGACCCGGTCCACCGCCAGGTCGCCGCTGACTTCGTTGAGGAAGATGCCGCCCACTGCACCGGCATTCAGCGCCGCTGCGCCAGCCATGGCGCCGGTGGAATAGCCGGTGTCGATGTTGATCAGGCTGCCACTGCTACCAATGCTGCCGTGGCTGGATTGCAGGTTGATGGCATGCCCCTTGATGGTCACGCCGTTGCCGGCAGTGATATTGCCCTGGGCACTCAGGCTGATGTTGCCGCGGCCGGACTCCAGCTTGGACAGGTTTACGCCACCACCCAGTGCGCGCAGTACCAGATCGCCCTGTGTCGAAGCGGCCGAGAGCGTGTTGCCCACCTGCACCGCGAAGCTCTTACCATCGTTGCCAATGCCGTAGCCCGCTTGCAGAGTCAGATTCCGCGCAGCAACCACGACCTGGTCGGAGTTCTGCAACAGCTGGCCACCGGTGGTGATGCTGGTGCTGCCGCTCTGGTTCAGGATCGAGCCCAGCAGCGTAACGTCACGGCCCGAGTTGATGTTGACCAGGCCGGTGTCGCTGCCGATGAAGCTGATATTGATCGGCCGGTCGGCACGCACCTGATTGCGATGAATGACCTGCTCCCCCTGGACGCTGGTGGTTTCGTTCCAGCTGCGTTTTTCATGACACCACAGGAACCAGGCTTCACAGGTGGTCCAAGTACGTGTTTCAACGCGCGGATCACCTGAGGGGAAGGTGGTGCTGGTGCTATGGATGTCCCCAGGCGTGCCGTAAAACCCGGTGCCCATGTAGTCGGCACCGTCAATGGGTACCTTGGCCGGATCGGTCCAGACTTTTCTGTCCCAGAGCGTACCTTCACCAGAGTTGAAGAGTCCCCAGACCTTGTCCTTGTAGTAGGTCTCAACGGTGGTGGTGGCCTGTTTCTGACCGGTCAGCCAGACGTAGCTACGCCCTGCGACCGGGTTGTAGACCGCGTTGCGGCCCGTGGCCACGTAATTCATCGCTTCGTCCAGCACACCTTGGCTGTAGCCCTCGCGCTTGTTGACCACATAAGCATTGCGCGCCGCATCGAAATCACGGGTGTAAACCGTCGACCAGACATACTGCTGGTTGCCCGAGGTGCGCACGTCGTTGATGCGCAGCGTGCCGTGGGTCTCCATGCCGATGTCGATAGTGTTGAGGCTCAGCTGATAGCTACTGTTGTTGGTGATGCGCACCTGCGAATAGCCGTCCAGCACGTTGAGCTGGCCGTTGCCGGTGCTGAGGATGTGGCCGGTCAGCTCCATATAGCCGCCGGACACCTCGACGCTGTCCATCACCAGGCGTTCGTTCAGGAAGTCGTAGCTGTAGCCCAGCCGGCCGGTGCGTGCATCGGTCGTCGACAGTTGCAGGTAACGCGCGCCGCCGCGGTTGTAGGCAGCGCGGCCGTTGCTGATGCGGTTGGCCAGATTGACGCTGTCATCGATGGTCGCGGCCCAACTGGCTGCACCGCTCTGGATAGTGCCATTGATGTTCAGGTACTGGGCGCTGATCACCACGTTGTTGGCTGCCACCGTGGATTTGGTCGGCGCCTGCAGGGTGGTGCCGGTGCTGCCCGCCGGATCGCCACCGGCGTGGTAGAACGGCGTGCTCGAGTTAAGCACGAAATCACGACCGGCGCTGATGGCGATGGTCTTGCCGCGAACGTCGGCGTTTGAATAGATGCTGCCGTAGGAGGCGGTAACACTCACTTCGCCGCGCTGGTTGAAGATCCGTCCGTTGATGTAGATGTCCGGCGCTGGGGCACGCAAGCCATCCACACCCACCACCCCATGCTGCGGGTTGTAGGTGTTGATCACGCTGATCACCGGCTCGGGCGAAGTGGCCGAAACGGTCAGACTGAAATTGGCACTGCCCTGGCGGTTGGCGGCGTTGATTTCGCCGACGGTGGTCAGCGAAACGTTGTTGAACAGCAGCTGGCCACCCTCATGGTAGGGGATTTCCAGACCGCGAATGTCCAGGAACGCCGAGCTGTTGTTGACCACGCGAATCGAGGCATCGCCCGGCGCGCTGAGCTTGCCGTTGCCCACCAGCGAATCACCGATCACCCGCACGTTGCCCGGCTTGGCCAGGATCGGGTCGAGCTGGAAGATGTAGATCTTCTGGTCTTTCGCCAGGCTGGCGGTACCGGTGCCGCCCATCTCCTGGTACAGCTTGGTCAGTGTCTGCTGCAGCAGGTTGCGCTCGGCCTGCATGGCCGTGCGCTCGATCTCGGAGATGCCGTAGTCCACCAGCTGCTTGTTGATCTGATCGATCCGCGCACTGATGTATTGCGAGTAGGTGCCCTCGATCAACCGGTAGGTGATATTGGTGTCGCTGGTGGTGACCACCGGACGAACTTCGATGGTGTCGCCCGGGGCCGGCGTCCGCGAAGCAAGTTGTTGCAGGGTCATTTCGACGCCGTTGACCCAGTAACTGAGGCCTTCGACGGTGACCGAACGATTGTTCAGGTAACCGGTGTTAAGGTTGCCATTGACCGTGACCACCGCCGAATGGACGTTCACCGCCGAACCGCCGGAGCGCTCCACGGACAGGCCGATGGCGTTCAGCGCCTCGGTGTAGAGATCCTTGGCGATGCCCTTGCCGAGCAGATTACCGTAGCCCTTGTCGGCGTGCGCATAGATATCGCCCACGCTGTTGACGTTCGCCCCACCGTCCACCGTGACCCGCGCATCGCGCTGGTAACGGGCGTCGGCACCCGGATCGTTCACCACCGGGAAGGCGGTGTTGTTCCACAGGTCGGTGCGCGCCACCAGGGTCGCCTGGTTGGAACCGCCGGCGAGGTCCTGACCGGCATACAGCTTGACGTCGCCATAGCCGAGCATGTTGCTGCCGGCCCTGACGTTGACCTGATAGTTGGCCGTGACGCGCGCCAGGCTGTCGCCCATCGCGGCGCCGGCCAGGCCCCAGGTCTTGCCGGCACTGTGGGTGTCGATGTCATACACGCCACTGGCACTGAGGATGATGTCGCCAATGCTCTGCAGCTTGGCGCCGCTTTCGATGTCCACGGTTGCGTTGGCGCGAGTGACATCGACCTTGGAGTCGGCCTTGGCGATGGCAATAGCACCGCCGCTGTCGAGTTTGACGCGGTCACGGGCGAAGACATCATTGAACGCCGAGACACGCAGATGCTCGGGCGTGCGGAAATCGCCGACCAGGTTCACCTGAGCATTGCTGCCGACGCGGCTTAGGGTGGTCAGGCTTATGGTCGAAGTGCTCAGCGCGGCCGCCGCATCCAGCACGCCGCCGGAGCCGGACTTGACGTTGTAATCGCTGCTCGCCGCCTTTATCACCTTGGCCTGGGCGCTCTGATCGTAGCCATAGCTGTCGATCTTCGAACCGGCCGCCAGCAGGCTTTCGGTGGTCAGGGTCACGGTGTTCTTGGCGTGGGCACCGCTGGCGCCCACCAGGGACGCATTGACGCTGTCGACAAAGGAGTTGAAGCGCGAGGTGTGCAGCGCGCTGAGCTGCAGGTTCTGGAAGCGCGCCGCGCTGCCGCCACTGCCCACTGCCAGCAGCTGTGCACGGGTGATGCCGGTATCGCGGGTATTGGCGATCGAAGCCGCACCGCTGACCAGACCACCCTGCCCTGCCTGGGAGCGAGCCTCGTTGTCCACCAGCGCAGTGGCGGACACGCGCAGCAGCTGGATATCCCCACCGAAGACGCCATTGACCAGCGCATGGGTACGGGTGTCCGTCAGTGCTTCGGAGACATGCGCACCAACGGTCAGCAGGCCGGCGGCATAGCCTTGGGTCTTGGCGCGCTGGTGTACATCGGTCGTGGCGCGCAGATCCCAGTCGCCGCCGGTACCGTTGAAACGGGTGTTGCCGAAGCTTTCCAGCAGGCTGCTGCTTTCGTTGACGGCGCGCGCCACCACGGCATTCGCCGAGACGCCGAAGCCGCCGGAAACGCCCAATGCATCGACCTCGGCGCTGCTGGCAGTGCCCTGGCGGTCGATATTGGCGGAAATGTCCGCGCTTTTCGCAGTCAGCACGGCGTTGTTGCCGAGGCTGACCTTGGCTGCGGCCTTGGCCAGGGCATCGACCAGTGAAGCACCGGCAGCCACGTAGCCACCAAGGGAAACCCCGATGCTGCTGGCCTTGATGCGCGGGCTGGCGGTGGCGCTCAGGCGCAGTTGCTCGGCTGCGGTGAGACGGGCACCGTTGCCCAGAATGAGATTGGCGCGGCTCTGGTCGCGGGCCACCAGCACGGTGGCGTTGAGGCCGGCCAGGATGCCGCCCGCAGCGCCGCGACCGGTGAGCTCCACCGCGCCTTCCGAGCGGCTGGAAAGATCCAGGTCGCCACCGGCATTGAGTACCGCGCCGCCGTCGACATCCAGGTTGACCAGGCTGTCGTGCGCCGCTACACCGAGCACCAAGCCTGCGCCGGCACCTGCGCCGGCTGCCGCGCCCAAGGCCTGTACCTTGATCGATTGACTGTCCTCAGCCGAGCCCTTGAGCAGACCGCTGGTTTTGACCGTACCGTCCAGACCGGCCTTGACCTGATTGTTCATCACCGCGACGCCAATCGCAGCACCAAGGCCGGCAACAAAGCCGGCCGAGCCACTGAGGCTGTGCACCTCGACCGCCGGACTACCGTCATTCAGGTTGCCAGACTTGGCCGAAAGATCCAGCGAAGCGGCGTTGAGGCTGCCGTTGAGCAACTCGGCAGTGACCCGCGCATTGGACAAGGTCAGGGCAAAGGCGCCGCCAACCGCCGAACCGCCGGCCACAGCGGCACCGGCCAGATTGCGGCTGAAGAGTTTATCCTCGGCCTTGACAGTGCTGTCACCGCTGCTGGTGATGCTGCTGTCGCTGACGCGGGCCAGGGTCTCGTGCTTACGCAGGCTGCCTGCTTGAAAGCGATCGCCTAGGTCGGTCTTGTTGCTGTTGACACGAGTCTTGGTCGCCGAATCGGTTTTGCTCACCAGCTCGTATTTCTGGGTGCTGTCGTTCCATTCGTAGGCGTCGTAGGTCAGATCACCGGTCTTGTCGGCCTTACTGATGCTGTTGGCCTGGCTGAGGCTGCCTTTGCCGTCTTTATCCAGCTCATCCATGGCGTTGACGTTTTCATCACCGGCACTCACGGAGGTCGCGCCGGAGCCCAGCAGTACCAAGCCCATGCTGCCGCCCAAGGCGCTGCTGCCGACCGAGCCGGTGACGGTGTTCAGGCGGATGTCGCCCTCGCGCAAAGCGCTGAGGGTGAACTGGTTGCCGACCAGGGTTGAGCGATCGAACAGTGCACGGGTGGCGCTGTTGGCCACCAGCACGTTGGCGCTGCCGCCAACGCTGCTGCTGCCCGCCACCGCCGCACCGACGGTGTTGCGGACATTCAGGCTGTCCTTGGCGCTGATCGACAGGTGGCCAAGCGGCCGGCCGCCCTGACCAAAGTCAACCTGACTGGCGCCGGCTTCGGTGGTGGTTTCCACCACTGCGATACCAATCGAACCCCCGACTGCCATACCGCCGCCGCCGGCACTGGCCACATTCATGGCGATGCCAGTGCTGTTGTTGGCCGTCACCTCGGTGCCGCCGCTGAGCACGCGAGTGCGGGCAGCAGTCGCAGCGTTCAGGTCTGCGCCCAGCCAGGCGCGGGTGACGCTTTGGTTGTAGAGGGTCGCCAAGGCGCCGGACACCGCCACTGCACCTCCGGTCAGGCTGGTGGCATTCGGTGCCAGGCGCTGCAGGGCGCTGGCGCTGACCTTGAGCGAACCGACATCCAGCTGGCTGGCGCCATTGACCAATGCCTCGGTTTCACCCTTGAGGATGACCAGGCTGGAAGAGATACCCGGGGCCACGATGGCGCCGGAAATGCTGGCGATGATGGTCGAGACATACTGGCCCGAACCGGCCGATACCTCGGTCAAGCCCCGGCTGTTCAATTGCAAGCCGCTCAGGCGCGCCTGGGTCAGGCGGCTGATGATCGTGTTGTCGACACCCGCACCGACTGCCGCAGCACTCGGGCCGCCGGCCACGGCAGCCAGGTAGCCAGCCGTGTAACTGTGGCTGTTGGCACCGACGCGGACATTCTGGGCGGTACCCGCGCCTGCGGCCTGGTTGATCCGCGCGCCGTCGATATAACCAAGGGTGCTGCCGCCCAGCACGGTGGTGTTGACCACGCCGGAGACCGCGGCACTGGCCAGCGGCACCACTGCCAGGCTGGCGGACAGGGCGATCTGGCCGACCTGCTGTACCGAGCTGGCCTGAACCGCCAGGCCGTTGATCTGGTGCTGACGGATCGACAGGTTCGGGTAGGGGTTGAACTGTTCTGCCTGGATCCACTCGTGGTCATCACTCGGGGCGTTGTTAAGCGCACCGCTGTCCACCAGCAGTTTGTCGCTGGCATCCACCGCCAGTGCGCTGACCGAGGTGCCCGGGCCATCAATGAAGGCCTTGGTGTTGGTTTCCACCACGTTGACCGTAGCCAGCGCGGCGATGGCCGCGTTACCGGCGCCCGCGGCAGACACCGCCGAGCCGAGGATGCTGTCCAGGTTGCGGGCGCTGACCGCGATGTTGTTCTGCGCCACCACCTGTGCCCCGCCGTCGATGCGCGCCTGAGTCAGGGTCTGGATGATGTTGGTGGCCGCCACGGTGGACACCGCCGCGGTACCGGCACCGCCACCGGCTAGGATGCCGGCGATGATGTTGGCCTTGGAGTTGGCATCGACACGCAGGTTACGCAGCGCCCAGCCGGCGCCAAGGTTACCGGTCAGACTGGCGTGGATCTCGCTGTCGACACGGTTGATGGCAGTGCCCACGCCCACGGCTGCGGCACCGGCACCCGCTACCCCACCGGAGCCGGCATGGATGGCCGAGGTGTCGCTGGCCAGAATCTCGAGATTGCCGGCCGCACCCTCGCTGTTGGTGACCTCGGCACGGGTCTGCGCGGCGATGTTGTTGCTGGTGTTGGAGAAGGCCACACCCGCGGTGCCGCCACCCACGCCGGCGACGGCCAGGGTCAGGATGTAGGCATCGGTGGCAGCCTTCACCAACGCCTTGCCGGTGCCAAGCAGCAGGCTGCTGTCGACGATGCGGGCAATGCGTTTCTGGTTGATGGTACTGACCGCAATGGACGCACCCACCGCCGCGGTGCCCGCACCCTGGGCGTTGCCGGCCAGGGTCTTGACGTCGGCATCGCCACGGGTCACCTCGACGTTGACCGAGCCTGCGTTGACCGTGCTACCGTCGATCTCGGCACGCTCTTCACCCTCGATCACGTTGATCGCGATGGAGCCGCCCACCGCAGCGGTTCCCGCGCCGCCAGCGCCGACCGCGACCGAGCGAATGTTCGAGGAGCCGCCACTGGCCAGGGTAAGGGCGCCGCCGACGGTCAGGTCGCTGTCGATGACTTCGGCCAAGCGCTTGGAGAGGATGATGTTGTTGGTGTCGGCAACGCCCACAGCCGTGGTGCCGGCGCCACCGAAGGCACCCGCCAGGCTCCAGATGGTGCGGTCGCCTGCCGCGGCAGACAGGTCCAGCGCACCCACGTCCAGGGTACTGCCCTCGATGGCCGCGCGCTCGGTGCCTTGCAGCACGTTGCTGGTGAAGGAACCGTTGACGGCAGCGGTACCGGCGCCACCACCTGCCACGGCGATGGCATAGATGTCCTGCTGCGCGCCGCTGCTCAGAGCGACGCGGGAGAAGCCACTGATTTCACGGCTGTTGCGAATCAGCGCGATGCGATCGGCGCCGATCCGGTTGACCGAAATCGCGCCGCCCACCGCCGCGGTGCCACCGCCCTTCACCGAACCGGTCAGCGAGGCGATGGTCAGGCCGTTGCCGGCACTGGCGTCGAGATCCAGGGTTTTGCCGAAGCCGGTGGTCACCAGGCGGCTGTTGTCGATCAGAGCCTTGTCTTCACCATCGATCACGTTGACGACGATAGAGCCGCCCACGCCGGCAGTGTTGCCGCCGGCGGCGTCGATGCCAATGCCCCAAATCTCACCGTCCAGGGACGATTTCAGGTCGGCCGAGCCGGACAGTTCGACGTCGCTGTTGGTCAGGCTGGCGCTGCGCTCGGCATCCACCAGGTTGACTGCAACGGCACCGCCGACCCCAGCCTGACCGCCAGCAGCGGAAAGGTTAAAGGCGATCGACCAGATGCTCGCGCCAAGGCCCGGCTGGCTGGCGCTGATCGACAGATCGCGCGCCGTCATGCTGACATTGTTCAGCAGTGCCCTGGTGGTGTCGGCAATGCGGTTGAAAGTGATCGCACCGCCCACCGCCGAACCATTGGCGGAGACCTGCCCGGAGAGTGCCGCAGTCCGGATCTGGCTCTGCAGGGCGGCACCGATATCGGCGTCCCCGGTGAGTATGTAGGTACCGTTCTGCACGCTAGCTGCCGCACTTTGCTGCATGTCGTTGAGGCTAACAGCACCACCCACCGAGGCGTTGTTGGAGCTGGCGGTGATGTTACCGGCCAGCGAGTAGGCGCCGCCGCCCTTGGCGGCCTTGACCGTCAGGTTGTTGGCCTTGAGGGTCTTGCCAGTCATATCGACGTTGGCATTGATGCTGCCACGCGCAACCACCGCCGTGGCAGAGCCGGAAACGGCATTTTCCTTGGCGCCCGCCGCGCCAATCGCCGCCGCCAGCACGTCGGTGCTGTTGCCGGCATTGACACTCAGATCACCGGTAAGGTCCACCTCGGTGTTGGCCAGGCTGGCGGTGTAATCACTGCCGGTATAAACGACGCTGACCGCGCCGCCCACCGCGGCCTTGCCGCTGGTGGCCGCGACGTTGCCCGAGATCGCCAGCACCGCTTCGCCGGCGATCTGGCCATTGAAGAGCTTTTGTTCGGTGGTGTTGCCGGTGGTGTTGCCGCTCTCGTCGAACAGGTCGTCTTGGGTGTCGACGCTGCCGTCGACCTGCTGGGTGGTGGCATTGCCGTCCAGGTCCAGTTCGGCGTGACTCAGGGCGGCCAGACCGGCCTGGGAGAACAGGTTGTCCAACGCCGAAAGACCCGTGACGCTCTGGGCGTTCACGTTGACATCGCCACCGCTCAGCGAGGCGTCGCGGGTAGCCGACTTGTCGACCTTGGCACTGACGTCATTGGCGACGATCACCAGGGAAATCGCGCCCGAGCCGGAATTGCTGGTCTGCCCGGTGCTGGCAGCCACAGCCAGCGCACCGGCCAGCAGGCGCGCGGCACTGTTGGCCGAGACGTCAAGGCGATTGAAACCAGTGGCAGTACTGCCCAGCCACTCGGCGGTCAGATTGTTCTTCTGCACCGCCAATACCAGCGAGCCGCCGGCGCTGGTGCCGCTGCCGTTGGAACCGGTGGCCAGCGCGAAGGACCCACCGCCCAGCAGCGTGCGCGAGCGATCATAAGCGGTGACGGCGATGCCTTCACTCTCACCGACACGCTGGTTGACGGTGCTGTCCACCACGGAGGCGGAGGTGGTATTGGTGATCACACCACCAGAGGCGGAAATGGCCACTGCCGTGTTGTTGTTGCCGGACGTGGCCGCAGCCAGGCCCAGGCCCATGGCCACCTGGTCGCCGGCACTGGCGGCCTGCACCTTAAGCGAGTCGTTGTCGTTGAGGACGGCGTTCTTGAGCTGCGCCTGGGTCAGGTTGTACAAGTGGTTGTAGGCGATCGCACCAGCGATCGCCGCACTGCTCTGGCTACGCTTGCCGCCGGCCAGGGTGAGGGCGCCACTGCCGGAACCACTGAGCTGGTTGGTCTGGTTCAGCGACAGCACGGTGACCTTGCTGCCCTTCTGCTGCGGGTCACGCGGATCGAGGACGATATCGCCCAACAGCGCACGGGTTTTCTGACGGGAAACGTTGACGCTGGCCGAGCCGGCGATCGCCAGGGACTGCTTGGTCTGGCCGGTGCCCGGATCAGGCTTGTCGTCGAACAGGCCCTTGATCTTGTCGATCACCTCGCCAATCTTGTCCGGGACGCTGACAATGGTGTCCTTGATACTGCTGGCACCGCCCTTGGCGGCATTGACGCCGCTCTGCAGGCCGGCATTGGTGTCGCCAAAGATGGTTTGCATCAGCGCCATGCCGATTCCTTCGACCGCGCCCATCAGGCCCTTGTCGGCACTGTTTTTGTCCGCTTCGTCCTGGGCTTCCTGCTCCTGCGCCGTCCGCGCCAGGGCGCCGGCGATACTGAAGGCGCCGACCTGGCCACTGCTCTCGGCATTCACCAGCAGCTCGTCCACCCGCCAGCTGCCGTTACCCAGGCCGGCGCTGCCAACACCGAGCGCACTGCTGCGCAGGCTGCGGTTGTCGCCAACCAGCGCCTGCACGTTGGTGTGCAGCACGTTGACCGCCACGCCGGCACCGATGCCGGTTTCACTGGACACGGCCAGGCCGCCGGCGGCGCTCCACAGGCCCAGCTGGTGCTCGGCGGTGATGCCGACCTGCTCGGCATTGATACTGGTGCTGTTGTGAATCGAGGCGTCAACGTCCGAGCTCACCACACTGACCACCAACGCGCCGGTACCGGCAACGCTGGCACCCTTGCCTGCCGAGGGGGCGATGCCGATGATCAGTTCGTTCTGGTTGGCGCTGACATCGACGCGCTTGGCGGTGATGTTGCCATTGGCGCCGATGCCAGCACTGGCCCGATTGTCGGTGATCTGGACGTTGACGCCGCCACCCACCGCCTTGCCATCGGAGTCGTTGCCAAAAAGCGTTTTCCAGAAGTTACCCGCGACACCCAGTTGCTGGATGTCGTTGGAGGCGCTGACATCGATGGCCGAATCACGATTCCAGAGGCTTTCACGCAACAACTTACGCGCCGCGATCTCTTCATTCTCGTCGTCGTAGAGCTTGTCCAGGAACAGGTAGGGCTGCGACTGCCAGTCGTTGCCCGTGGCCGTGGCCGTGGCCGTGGCCGTCAGGGTGACGTTATCGCCAACCCAGGCGATGGCATCGATATCGGTATTGATGACGGCGACCGAGCCGGCCAGGCCGACTTCCCCCCCACCACTGTTGGAGTTGGCGAATACGTTGGAAAGCTTGCTGGGGATATCGATGAAGCTGGGGGCATGGGTCTTGAGATTGACAAACACCTCGTCCAGCGAGCTCCAGCGATCCAGGCCGTGCAGGTTAAGCGTCTGAACATTGCGCGCAGAGACGCCGATATGGCCTGCGGTGAGGTTGGCATTGTCACCGACCAGCGCACGGGTATGCTGGGTCAGCTGATTGTAGGCGGCCGCGACGCTGATGCCGATCTTGGTGCCATCATCCTGCTCGGCGTCAGAGTTCACCGTGCTGTCGGCGCCGTTGCTCAGGCTGCTCTGATGTTGCAGTGCGGTGACCGAAAGGTCGCCATCCAGGCTGATACGCTGGCCATTGCCGCCCAGTTTGGCTTCGACCTGGTGGTCGGCGATGCTTACCGCAACTGCAGATGCCAGGCGCAGCTTGCTTTCAACCGGATCGCCATCCGGCGTGATCTTCATGCCCAGGAAATTCTTGACCTGGTTGCCGATGGCCGTGGTGAACTTCTTGAAGTCCTCTTGCGCCAGAATGCGCGCCTTGAGTCCGTCCAGGCTGGTCTTGCCGGCCTGCACCGCGGCGCTGTTGGCCTGCTCTGAAAGGATGTTGGCAGCATTCACACTCAGCGAATCGGCGTTTTCCAGGTCTGCATCAAACTGTGCGCGGGTTTTGCTATTGAACAGCGCCAGGGCCACGGCCGGGCCGCCCATGGCACCCTGGCCGATGCTCTTGGAAGATGCACTGTTGCTCAGACCCTGTTCGGTCAGGGCGGTGACGCTGACGTCGCCGGTCACACCGCCAAGCCGCGCGTTACGTGCCACCGAGGCAGTTGTGGTGAGATCCGTGTGCGCCATGCTGAAGGCGGCCGACAGCGTCGTGGCATTGCTGCCCTGTCCGTCGCGCGTGGTCGAAGCGCTGCCTTCCACGGCCAGGCTGTCCTGGCTGTGGGCCAGCAGCGACATGTCGTCGGCGGCAATGGTGGCATTGTCGAGGATCTCGACCTTGGTCTCGCCCGCCAGGCGGCCATAGGCGATGCCGGCATTAAACGGCAGCTTGCTGGTAATGACCGGCAACTGGAAGCTGGCGGTATCGGCTGCGGGTGGTTTCCGCAGTCAGAGCCAGATCGCCGGAAGCCTGGATGTTGGCCGTGCCGGCGACAGTGACCCGCGAGCTGCCTTCTGCCACGGCAAAGGTGGCGTACGGTAGCAGGGTGATAAATTCACTGAAGTTCGACGGCGGCAAGGTATCGAGGTCGCGGACATCTTTCAGCGCATCGACCAGCAGCTCGTAGACATACTCGGCGGCGCGTTCATCAGTCCAGCCGGCATTGAGCAGCTTGACCTTGTCGATCATCGCCTGCAGCTCGGCGGTGCTGAAGAAGTCGCCAAGCAGCCCGGAATCGATGCTGACCTGGGTGACCGATTGCACCGTCACGTCCTTGCCGATCAGGGCACCACCGATATCGATAGAGGAGTTGGCCTTTGCATAGCCACCCAGCTGACGGTCTATCGCCAACGCTTCGACACGCACATTGCCGGCTTTGTCAGCCTGCGCGTGACCGGCATCCAGAACGGCGCCGGCTTT
Organism: Pseudomonas sp. NY15364; assembly: GCF_048068235.1. Classification (NCBI taxonomy): domain Bacteria; kingdom Pseudomonadati; phylum Pseudomonadota; class Gammaproteobacteria; order Pseudomonadales; family Pseudomonadaceae; genus Pseudomonas; species Pseudomonas sp. NY15364. The sequence continues at coordinate 81,568 of NZ_JBLUPX010000011.1, forward strand.
GATATTGACCTTGGCGGTACTGTGCGAGGCACCGAGATTCGCCTTGCTCTGGAGACTGATCGCCGCCGCCAGCTGATCAGCGTCGCCAATCGCACTGCCATCGGCATTAACCGCGCTAAAGCCCAGATCGCTGTATGCCTGCAGAGTGATATTGCCGGAGGCTTCCTGGGAGCCAGCCAGGGCGCGGGTATTGATCTTGCCGGTGGCTTCGACGGTCAGCTCCGGTGCATTGATCTGCACGCCGCCACCGCCGCCATCGGCCATCAGCGCACGCAGCTCCCCGGAGATAGCAACGTCGTCCTTGCCGACTATCAGAATGCTGCCGTCCTGGCGCACGGCCGCCGTAGCATCGACCAGGCCGTTGGTATTCACGGTCGCCTGGAATACCTGGGCACCGGCGTTGACCTGGGCGCCAGCGCCAACCACCGCGCTGGCGGCGAACAGATTGACCGAACCGGCACTGTTGACCTTGCCCTGAATGCTGACTTCGCCGTTGCCGGCGTTGTACTTGCCGGCCATCAGATCGGCTGCCAGCGCCGTGCCTTCGGCATCGCTGCCATTGGTCATGGTTGCGGCCAGCTGGATCATCTGTGCATGGCTGGGAGTGGTGACGGTTAGACTGCCGACGTTGACCACGCCGGAGGCACCGACTACCAGACCATGGGGGTCGGCGAAGATGATGTTGCCGCCGATGGAACCGTCTTTGAGGCCGTTCAGGTTGCCGTTGATCACCGCGCGCGAGTCATGCACCAGGTTGACCAGGTTGGCCTTGCCTGCCGGAACATGCAGGTTGACGGTATTGCCGGCGTTGACGTTGAAGTCGCCGAAGGAGTTGAAGCCGGTATTGCCGCGCACCGTACTGGTGGTGATGTTGGTCACCGATCCAATGGTGTCCATGCTGGTGGCGGTGGGCATGCCTGTGTGCAGGGTAATGTTATTGCTGCCGGCACCGGGAGCCGCCCAAGCCGGGACGCCACCGATCGCCATAAGCAGAGCCGCAGCGATTCGATTTGGCCGGAAGTCCTCAAAGGAAGCCCCCATTTTCGAGGATTGGCCGACCGCATTCGCACGACTTTTAACAGACATATCAAAGCACCTTCCTTTCTGCTTAGTTGTTTGCTGCACACAGCGCAAGGCGTGTAACGTCGAGAGAGCAAGAGACTGCCTAGCGGACTTTGGGAGCTATTCTTAAAGGTAAAAATTAGAGGGCGCGGGCCCTAAAACCAATAGTCCATTTGGACTGATTACTTGCCAGCGTTCACAACTGCGCGATTGAATGACGACCATGGCCACACATTTATTACTAATCGATGATCACGCACTGTTCCGCTCCGGAGTGGGCATGGTGCTGGCTGCTGGCTTGGGTGTTGTTGAAATCACCGAAGCGGCTACGCTGGAACAGGCACTGCTGATTCCGGAGGATGCCTTTGATTTGGTCCTGCTTGATCTGCAACTGGAAGGACTCAATGGACTGGATGGCATAGCACTGATCAAGCGCAAATGGCCGCATGTCAAGATTTTGATGGTTTCTGCAACTCAGGATAAGCGCATTCAAAATGAAGCCTTGATCCGAGGCGCACATGGTTTCATTAGCAAGTCGGAAACACCCAGTCGCATGCTTGAATTGGTCACACAAGTGCTCGCTGGTCAGTTGCCCGCCGATCCTTCATCAACCCCGGCGGACCAGCAATTGCGTTTGAGTGCGCGGCAATCCGAAGTCCTGGAGCTGCTCTGCCTAGGCTTACCCAATAAACTGATTGGCCGGCGCCTGAATCTTTCGGAAAACACCGTACGCGGCCACGTCCAAGCCATTCTCCAGACCCTAAAGGTATCCAGTCGTTCAGAAGCGGCCTTTGTGGCGCGTCGCGAGGGTCTGATCAATTGAACGCCACAGAGCTGCCTTCCAATCTCCAACAAGATATCCGTTCCGAGCAGGTACGGTTGGTCTTCCGCAGCATGAAAAGCTCGCTGTTTCTGGGCAGCGCTCTAGCACTCATTCTGACGATGGTGTTTCACAACGAGGAGAACCATATCCCCGTGCTGAGCTGGTTAGCAGCGGTGTTCGTAAGCCGCGTGCTGAGCGTAGGTTATGCGCACATTGCCCTGCGCCGCGGTATCAATGCCCAAAACACCTCGCGCCACATCAAGAGCATGTGTCTTATAAAAGTTCTGGAAGGGCTCGCCTGGGGTTCGCTTGTGTGGATTGTCATGGGCCATGCCAGCCTGGCCGAGCAACTGCTGGCGATGGCCTCGCTGGCCGGCGTCAGCGGCAATGCAGTGTCGCTTCTGGCTCCGGTATTTCCTTGGTACTTGAGCATGCAGCTGGCACAGTTGGCCGTCATGAGCAGCCGACTGCTGACCCTGGAAGACTCCGCCTTCGCCATCCTAACGGCTGGCTGCGCACTGTTTGTCACGGGTCAGTCTGCCCAGGCGCTACTGGCTCAACGTAACTCCCGAGAAACGCTGATGCTGCGTTTTGAGAACCTCGACCTGATCGAGCGCCTTAAGGTGGAAAGCGAGAACGCCGAGCAAGCACGCCGTAAAGCTGAAGAGGCCAACCTGGCCAAATCCAAATTTCTCGCAGCAGCCAGCCATGACCTACGCCAGCCGGTGCACGCCCAGGAACTGTTCCTGGAAGTATTAGCCAGAAGCGATCTGTCCGACTTCCAGCACAAAACCCTGAACAATGCGCGTGCCGCCAGCCAGGCTTCGGCGCAGATGCTCAACACGCTACTGGACTTCTCGCGGATTGAGGCCGGCGTGATCGAACCACAACCCTGCGCGTTCCGGCTACAACCGCTGTTCAATAAACTGGAAAATGAACTGGGCAGTCAGGTTGACAGCAAGGACATTTTTTACCGCTGCCGGGAGACTCGGCTGGCGGTGTATTCCGATCCGAATCTACTGGAATTGATGCTGCGCAATCTGATCACCAACGCAATTCGCTATACCCATCAAGGCGGCCTGCTTATTGGCTGCCGCAAACGCGGCAACAAGGTCGTAATCGAAGTATTCGATACCGGAATCGGTATCGAACCGAGCCAGCAGGGTGAAATTTTCCGGGAGTTTCATCAACTGGGAAACCCCGAGCGTGACCGGCTCAAGGGGCTAGGCCTTGGCCTCGCAATTACTCAGGGATTGGCACAATCGCTTGATCATCAACTGACATTATCATCTAGGCCCGGACGCGGAAGTGTATTCAGAATTAGCCTGCCGCTTGCCACATCCAGTGCAACAAACGATACATTCACATCACCCCGTCGCATCCAGCTACAAATCGGGCTGCTACGCGGTTTGCGCGTTCTTATCATTGAGGACGATGCGATGGCACGCCAAGCAATTACGCAATTATTGGCGCACTGGGGATGCAATTGCAAAGCGGTGGAACATACCAACGAAGCATTGGAGCTCGTACAAAAGTGGCAGCCCCAGTTACTGATCAGCGATTACCGATTGCGTGAAAACCAGACCGGTGCCGTTGCAATCGCCCGTATACGGGAAGTAATGGGCACAGTCATTCCGGCCCTTATCATAACTGGTGATACAGCTCCTGAACGTTTGCGCGAAGCACTGAAAAGCGGCTTGAAATTGCTACACAAACCGGTACCACCACGTGAGCTCTATCAAGCACTGGCCAAAATTGTGTCTGCAAAGTATGCGTCTGGGCATCCCGTCTTGCGCAACTAAACCAGTCGCCACCTATGCGGCAGCAGCTCCGCAATCTCACTTGCCCGCTGCGTCGGCAGGCGCGTGAGGACGTCCTTCAAATAGGCGTACGGGTCATGCCCGTTGAGTCGAGCTGACTGGATCAAACTCATGATCGCCGCTGCCCGTTTACCGCTGCTCAGTGAGCCTGCAAAGAGCCAGTTCTTGCGCCCCAACGCCCATGGCAGGATCTGGTTCTCTGCCCAATTATTGTCAATGGGTACGGCGCCGTCATCGAGATAGCGCGACAGCGCCGTCCAGCGTTTGAGGCTGTAATCCAATGCTTTGCTGATGGCCGAGCCATCGTGCACAAGTAGGCGCTGGGTGATCATCCAGGCATGCAAAGCGTCCATCACCGGTACGGCTTTTTCTTGTCGCATTCGGCGGCGTAAATCCGGTTCTAGGTCGCGGACTTCATGCTCGATTTCGTACAGCAGCTGGATGTACCTCAAGGCCTGCTCGGCAAGCTGGCTTTTATTGGTGGCGTGTAGCTCGAAGAATTTGCGCCGGGCATGGGCCATGCAGCCGATCTCGGTGACACCGAGTTCAAAGCTGGCCTTGTAGCCACCAAAATCATCGCAGACCAGCTTGCCCTTCCAATCTTGCAGAAAGTTGCGGGCGTGTTCTCCGGCTCGGCTGGGGCTGAAGTCGTAAACGACCGCTGCCACGTCCGAGAACTGGCTGGTGGCGTAGGCCCATACATAGGCGCAATGGGTCTTCTTCTCGCCGGGCGCGAGCATCGAAACTGGGGTTTCGTCGGCATGGATCACGTGCAGGGCAAGCACCGCGTCGCGCAGGGCATCGACCAGCGGCTGCAACTGTACACCACAGTTGCCGACCCAGTGGGCCAAGGTCGAGCGGGCGATGACCAAACCGGCTCGACCGAAAATCGATTCTTGGCGGTAGAACGGTAAATGATCCGCGAACTTGGCGATCATGACATGGGCCAGCAGCCCTGCGGTTGGGATGCCCTTGTCGATGACCTGAGCCGGAACCGGTGCCTGGATCAGGGTTTCGCACTGATCGCAGACCCATTTGCCACGGATGTGCCGCTGAACGGTGAACACGCCCGGTGTGTAGTCGAGTTTCTCGCTGACATCCTCACCGATACGCTTGAGCGCGCAACCGCACTGGCAGTGGCTGTTATCGGGTTCGTGGTGGATCAGAGTGCGTGGAAACTGTGGCGGCAAGGCGGTGCGTTTAGGTTTTTGCCGAACCTCAGTCGAAGCGGGAGCAGGTTTCAGCGCTTCAAGTTCTGCTTCGATGGCCGCAATGTCGGTGTCGATCAGGTCATCAAGCAGACTGACTTGATCCGGGCTCAATTGCTCGCTGCGCTTGGCAAACTTGAAGCGCTTGAGCTGCGCAATCTCGTGGGTCAGCTTTTCGATAACCGTTTGGTCGCGGTGGATCTTCTTGCCCATTGTCTCGACTTTCTGATCGAGACTCTCGACACGTTATCTCGACGCATCAACTGCACCGCCAGAGCGCGCAGTTGTTCAGGGGTCAGTTGGTCGAGATTGGGCAGCGAAGTCATGCCGCCGATTTTGCCGGAGCAGGCCAAAGCCGACGATATGCTCATCGGACAATTGCACGGCCTGGATTGTCATGGCAGGTGTTATACGATGGAAATCGCGCTACCAGGCCCGACTCTTTGCCAGGGCAAACCCAGCACCAGGGCGTGTAGTTGCTCGGCACCCAATTCCATCTGAGAGCCGTGTCGAGAACCCGGCCAGAAGAACTTGCCTTGATGCAGGCGGCGCGCCGCCAACCAAATCCCCAACCCATCATGCACCAGCACTTTCATACGATTGCCGCGGCGATTGGCAAACAGATAAGCACAGTGCGGCTGCGCCGCACCGAACACCGCCACCACCCGCGCCATTGCGGTGTCGGTGCCAGCACGCATGTCCATGGGCTCGGTGGCGAGCCAGATGGAGTCGATGCGGATCATCGCAGCAGACCTCGCAGAAAGGTCGCGCAGGCAGCGGCGCTTTCGGTCGGCCAGTTCACTTTGATGGTACCGCGCGGGTGTGGGATTTCCAGACAGATAGTCGATGACGCGGAATCCGACTTTGTCCCGATAGCCTGCACAGACAGAGGAATGAAAGCAGGTTGCAGCGCCATGGCTTTCTGCGTGTGCACTCGGATCCATTTATGGACGAGGTTTGCGTTGAGGCTGTGGCTCAGCGCAACGCTGGCAATCGAGGCCCCGGGCTGGGCGCACTCTTGAATGATCTGGGCCTTGAAGGATTTGGAGTAGGAACGACGTTGTGGCTGCATGAAAGACCCGCTTAAAAGGCTAGAAATGGTGTCCACTTAAATCAGGTGGACACCATCGCCTTTGGCGTCGGGACCAGGAAGGTGTGTTGGCCGGACGGATACAACCCACCAGACGATGGACCGCGTTGCGCCTGCGCGATCATCTGCCCTCTCCCCCGCCCCCTCTCCCGCAAGCGGGAGAGGGGAGAAAGCGCGTTCGACTAGGCAGGCGAATAAGCTCGGAAAGGGCCTCAGCGTTTGGCGATGATGTACACCGCATGCACGATGCCGGGGATGTAGCCGAGCAGCGTGAGCAGGATGTTCAGCCAGAATGCGCCGCCGAAACCGACCTGGAGAAATACGCCCAGCGGCGGCAGCAGGATGGCGATGAGGATGCGGATAAGGTCCATGCGGTACTCCTTTGCTTTCCATAAGGGGTACTGAAGCAGACCCACGCTGCGCCTTGCAGTTCAGGTCGAATCATTTGCACCTGATCTGGTTCGGCTTCTGGCCGTTATCGAGCACTCACAGTCGCACGTCGAATTTGTCCAGTAGCAGCTCGGTCGGTATGTCGGTACTGACCAGTTGATTGCGTCCGCGCTGCTTGCCGCTGTATAGGCGGCGATCAGCGGCGCGGTAAAGCTCGGCGGCGCTGCGACCGTCTCTGGGCCAGGTGGCCAGACCGAAGGTGGCGGACAGCGTGATCTGCTCGCCGTCGTATTCCAGCGGCTGTTCAGCAATCTGCTTGCGCAACTTATCTACCAGCGGGTCGGCGCCGGTGTTGTCGGTGTGACTGAGCAGCAGGCCGAACTCCTCCCCACCCAGGCGACCGAGAAAGTCGGTCACGCGCAGACGCTGCTGGAGGATCTGGCAGATGTGTTGCAGCGCCATATCACCCGCCTCGTGTCCCCATTGATCGTTGACCCGCTTGAAGTGGTCGACATCGAGCAGCACCAGAACCAGATGCCCGCTACTGCGTTCAGCCTCCTGAATGCTGCGTTGCAGCGCGTGATGAAAGCTGCCGCGGCTGGCCACGCCGGTCAGTGAGTCGGTCTGCGCCAGGCGCTCCAGCTCCTCGTAGGCCTGCATGCGCAAGCCGTCGTAGATGTGCACGAACACCAGGATCAGCACGCCACACAGGGCGGCGTTGCCCAGGTCGATCAGGCCGCGGGTGTCCAGGGTCAGGTGATTGTCGGCGAAGTACAGCAAAAGTCCGGCGAACATGAACGGCGCGGTGAGCGTGAAGGCACGCTGCTTGCCCAGCAGCAGATAAGCCAGCAGCGGGATCATGTACAGCCAGACGAACGCCGCCGCCGAGGCATCCGGCATGACGATGATGTAGAGGATGAAGCAGAAGGTCGGGATCAGGTACAGGTAGATCCACAGGTACAGATGGCGGGCGCGCTCGATGCGCCAGGCGCCGAACAGGAGCAAGGCGGTGCACAGCACTTCGAGGATGGCGAAGGAATAGTTGCCGGCCAGGACCTGCAGCACGGCAAAGCCGCCCAGGGTCAGGCCGGTGGCGAGCAGGATGGTGCGCATCAGCGCACGCTTGCCTGATTCGCGCAGCCCTTCGCAGTGCCCTGCGCCTACGTCCTTGTGATCGTTATAGTTGCCGTCGCCCATTTTATTGCCCAGCGCCGCCGCCCTCAGCGGTACGCAGCCCCCGCCGCGCCCCATCAGGCAACTATAGACGGCCTTGCCTATTTTACACAGCGTAACCCAGCACACGCGGCAGCCACAGGGCGATTTCCGGGAAGATCGCCACCAACAGCAGGGCACTGGACATCACCACGACGAACAACGCGGCCCAGCCGACGGTTTGTTCCAGGCGTATCTTGGCGACCTCGGCCGTGACCATCAGGTTGATCGCCACCGGTGGGGTGAACTGGCCGATGGCGATGTTCATCGCCAGCAGGATGCCGAACCACACCGGGTTCCAGCCGAAGTGTTGCATCACCGGAATCAGGATCGGCATCAGGATCAGGTAGATGGAGATGGCATCGAGCAGCATGCCGGCCAGCAGCACGGCGAGCATCACCAGCGCCAGCAACACCCAGCCGTTATCCGACAGCGAGATCAGCCATTCGGCCAGATGGCGGAAGGTGCCAAGCATGGTGCCGGCCCAGGCGAAGATGCCGGCCAGGGCGATGATCAGCATCACCACGCCGGAGATCACGCCCGCCTCACCGCACAGGCGCCAGAGGCTGCGCCAGTCCAGCTCGCGGGTGACGAACAGGCCGACCAGCACGCCATAGGCCACGCCAACCACGGCGGCTTCGGTCGGTGTGAACAGGCCGCTGCGCAGGCCGCCGAGGATCAGTATCGGGGCGAACAAGGCGGGCAGTGCCTGCTTGAAGCTTTCACCCAGCGGCGGGCGCTCGCCCTGCTCCGGGGACTCCCATCCATAGCGGCGCGACAGCAGCCAGGCCGGCAGCAACAGCACCAGACCGGCGAGAATGCCGGGGAACAGGCCGGCGGCGAACAGCGCGCGCAGATCCACGCCCGGCACCACGATGGAGTAGAGAATCAGCGCAATCGACGGCGGAATCAGGATTGCCGTCGAAGCCGAAGCGGCGATCAGCGTGGCGGAGAACGGCTTGGGGTAGCCCGCTTTGGTCATGCTCGGCAGCATCACCATGGCCACGGCAGCGGCATCGGCCGGGCCGGAGCCGCTCATGCCGCCCATGATAAGACAGACCAGCACCGCGACCATGGCCAGGCCGCCGTGGCGCGGCCCGATCAGCGCCTGGGCGAAGCGCACCAGCCGCAGTGCCACGCCGGCTTTCTCGAACACCAGGCCGGTGAGGATAAACAGCGGAATGGCGATCAGCGGGTACTTGGCGACACCGTTGTAGGTGTTGGTGCCCAGGGTGGCGAGCATGTCTGGCGACAGGCCGGCGATGATGCCAATGGCGCCGGACAGGCCGAGGGCGAAGGCCACCGGCACACCAAGCGCCAGCAGCACGACGAAGCTGAAGATCAGCCAGAGATCAGGGCTCATCGCTGATTCTCCCGCGCAAACGATCCAGGGTGACCTGGGTCAGGCGCACGAATACCAGCAGCGCCAGGATCGGCAGCCAGATCACGTACCACCAGTTGGGCAGGCCCAAACCGGGCGACTCGGAATCCCACTGGAATTCCTCCCAGGCGAACTGACCGCCGTACCAGCACACCAGCCCCAGAACTAAAACGCCGGCCAGCCACTGCAGCAGGATCAGCGGCGTGCGCAGGCGCGGGAACAGGCGCTCGAGCAGGCCGATACGGATATGTCGGTTGCTGCGCATGGCCACCGAGGCACCGGCGAAGGTGAGGATGACCAGCAGGAACACCGAGATTTCCTCGGTGAAGGCGAAAGAGGCATCGGTGAAATAACGCACCACGACGTTGGCAAGGCTGATCAGGCTGATGATCACCAGAGCCAGGGTGGCGAGCACGCGCTCCAGCGGCGCGTCGACTTGCTTGCTCATAAAAACCTCGAATGACCGACTTGGCATTGTTCAGCGCAAGTGCCGCTGGCCCTCTCCCCCAGCCCCTCTCCCATAAATGGGAGAGGGGAGCGGATCAGTGTCGCGCGACAAACTGGCAGCATCACGCCCGAAACCCTTGGGTTTCCGGTCAGATAAAACGAATCAGGGCTGGGCCACGGCCTTGCGTGCGGCGTCCATCAGCTTATCGCCAATGCGCGGTGCCCATTTCTCATGCACGCTGGTAGTGGCTTCGACGAAGGCGGCACGCTCGGTGTCGCTCAGCTCAATCACTTCCACGCCGCGCTCACGTACATCGACCAGACGCTGCGCCTGGGCGCCGCGCGACAGTTCGATCTCCCACTTGCCGGCGTCGATAGCGGCCTGGCTGAGCAGTTCGCGATCTTCCTCGGGCAGGGATTTCCATACGCGCTGGTTGACGGCGAACACCAGCGGATCGGCCATGTAGTCCCACAGGGTCAGGTATTTCTGGCCAACCTGGTCGACACGCGCCACGTCGAAGACCGACAGCGGGTTTTCCTGGCCGTCCACCGCGCCGGTGGTCAGTGCCGGCTTGGCGTCGGCCCAGCTCATTTGCGTGGGGTTGGCGCCGAGGGCGGTGAAGGTGTCCTGGAACAGCGGCGAACCGACCACGCGGATCTTCAGGCCCGCCAGATCGGCAGGGCTGCGCACTGGTTTGGCCGAGTTGGACAGCTGACGGAAGCCGTTCTCGCCCCAGGCCAGCGGCACGATGCCGCGCTGCTCGATGGCGGCGAAGGCCAGCTTGCCGGCTTCACCCTGGGTGATGGCGTCGAGGTCGGCGTCGTTCTTCATCAAAAACGGCAGGGAGAACAGGTTGAGTTCCGGCACCTGCGGCGACCAGTTGATGGTCGAGCCCACGGCCATGTCGATCAGGCCCGAGCGCATGGCGGAGAATTCCTTGGTCTGGTCGCCGGCGACCAGTTGCGCGTTGGGGTAGACGCGCAGGGTGATGCGCCCTTCGGAGCGTTCGTTGACCAGATCGGCCCACTTCTGCGCGGCCTGGCCCCAGGGGAAGGCGTCGGAAAGTACGGTGGAGACGGAGTATTCACGCGCCTGCGCGGTGGCGCACAGGGCGGTCAGCGCAGCGCCGGCGGCGAGCGCGGAGAAGAGTCGCTTGAGTTTCATCGGGGCGTCCTTGTGTGGATCTTGGCGTTATCGTTGTGGCACCGGCAAAGCGGTGCGGATCCAGCGGCGAGCGGATGGCTCGCCTGGCGCGCCTGGTCAGCGCGCAAAAGGGACACGGCAGGTGTCAGGGCTGCCGGGCAGGCCTTGTGGGCGATCGGCAGGTGCCGGCGGGTTACGCGCAGCCGCTCAACTATTCCAGAAGCGCGCGGCGAATGCCATTGTCTGATGACTGTTGACATTGCCCGGCCTGACCGGCGCTGCCCATAATCACCGGCATCTCACTCCGGACACTTGCCCATGGCCATCTCCCGCGACGACCTCGACCAGCATGACCTGATCATCGGCGTGTCGCCCGAACGCTTTCGCGCGGTGGCCATGCCGCTGTTGTTCGATCACCTCGATGCGCAGTGCGAGGGCACCATCGAGGTCAATCGCTAGGCGCGGATCGTCTGGATCAACGACAAGTACGCGCAGAAGGTCGGCATCGCCGATGCGCGCACGGCGCTGGGCAAGGAAATCGAGGAAGTGCTGCCGGCCAGCCGCCTGCGTGTGATGGTGCAAAGCGGCCAGCCGAGCTTGCTCGACCTGATGGTCTTCGGCAGCGAGCACTTCGTGGTCACCCGTATTCCGCTGCGCGATGAAGATGGCACCCTGGTCGGCGCGCTGGGCTTCGTGCTGTTTCGACCGTGCCCGTCACCTCAAGCCGCTGACCAAGTACAACAACCTGCAGACGCAACTGCTCAGCGCCATTCCCGCCGAGTTGGAACGACGCCTGCTGCAGGATCAGCTGCAACTGGCCATCGGCTATTTTTCCGGCAACCAGACGGCGCTGGATTACCAGCCACTGTTCGAGGAGCGCCAGCGCCTGTACTGCAGCAGCCAACATCCGCTGTTCGCGCGTGAAACGCTGAGCGCCGACGACCTGCAGGACTGCGACCGGGTTGTGCATCCCTATCGCTTCATCGCCGCCGACGAGCCCTGGCAGGGCGGTAGCAGCAGCGCCCGTTGCGAGCAGGTCGAGGGCAGCCTGGCGTTCATCCTCTCCGGCGCGCACCTGGGCTACCTGCCCGAGCACATCGCCCAGCCCTGGGTGAACCGCGGCGGCCTGCGCGCGCTGCCCGGCACCTGGGATTTCACCGTGCAGTTTCGACTGGCCAGTCATCGCGGCCATCCGCCCAGCGAGGCGCAGAAGGCCTTCAGCGAAGATCTGCTGGCTGCATTCAGCACCTGCTGAAACATCCGGGGTCTATAGTGGTTGTTCCTTCCTCACCACACCTTCTGGAGTACAAATGAGCAAGACTTACAACGTCGCCGTACTGGTCGGCAGCCTGCGCAAAGCCTCCATCAACCGCAAACTGGCCCTGGCGCTGGCCGACCTGGCGCCCGCCTCGCTGAACCTGGAAATCCTCGAGATCGGTGACCTGCCGCTGTATAACGAAGACGCCGACGGCGACAGCGCTCCGGCCTCCTACGCGCCGTTTCGCAGCAAGCTCAAGGCGGCCGACGCGGTGCTGTTCATCACCCCCGAATACAACCGTTCGATCCCCGGCGCGATGAAGAACGCCATCGATGTCGGCTCGCGCCCTTATGGCCAGAGCGGCTTCAGCGGCAAGCCTGGCGCCGTGCTCAGCGCCTCGCCGGGTGCCATCGGCGGCTTCGGCGCCAACCACCACCTACGCCAGTGCCTGGTGTTCCTCGACGTGCACGTGCTGCAGCAACCGGAAGCCTACCTCGGCGGCGCTGGCAACTTCTTCGACGAGAACGGCGTGCTCAGCGACGGCATCAAACCCTTCCTGCAGAAGTTCATAGACGCCTATGCGGCGTGGGTGGCCAAGCAGGCCTGACGCCCTGCGCCGCCCTTTCCGGGCGGCGTTTCACACTGCCGATATGCCTTGATACGTGGCCTGAATGACACTGGCGACTAGACCGACCGGTCTACATAATCCAGGCCATGACCAAGCCCACTCGCGACAAACTCATCGACGCCATGATTGACGCCCTGCAACGCAAGGGTCTACATGGCGTTGGTTTGAACGAACTGCTGGCCGCCGCCGATGCGCCCAAGGGCAGCCTTTATCACCACTTCCCGAACGGCAAAAGCGAACTGGCCGTGGCCGCCATCGAGCGTGTCGGCCAGCGCGCCGAGCACGCGTTTGCTGCACTCTTCGAGCGTCAGCCCGATCCACTCGATGCGTTGACCACCTGGCTGCAGGGCGCGCTTGGCCACTTGCAGGAAAGCGCATTCGAGCGCGGCTGCCCGTTGGCCACCGTCGCCCTGGAAAGCGGCCCGCAAGATCATGAAATTCGTGCAGCCCTGGCCAATGCCTTCGCCGCCATTCGCCAGGCCCTGCAGCAGCAGTTGCAACGTCATGGTTACCCACAGCCGGAAGGACTGGCCACCTTGTTCATCGCCCTCTACGAAGGCGGTCTGCTGCAAGCACGTGTCGCCGGCAGCAGCGAGCCTCTGAAACAGGCCGTCGCCACCCTGCTGCACCTGACCCGCCAGCACCGCATGGAGCCTACCTGACATGAGCACGAGCATTCGCCGCGAAACCCAGCCCCTGCTAGCCCTCGACGACTATCCGTTGGCCGCCACGCGCTACCACGCCGAGCGCCCCCAGGCACAATTGCTGATCGCCGGGGCGACCGGCGTGCCGCAAGGTTTCTATCGGCGCTTCGCTGAGCATGCCGCCAGCCGCGGGTTCAGCACTATGACCCTGGACTACCGAGGCATCGGCCAATCCAGGCCCGACAGCCTGCGTGGTTTCGAGATGGAGTATCTGGACTGGGCCAATCTTGACCTGGCCGCGGCGGTGGATCAGCACCGGCACGCCGAGCGTCCGCTGTTCATGATCGGCCACTCCTTCGGCGGCCATGCCTTCGGCCTGCTGCCCAATCATGATCAGGTCGCCGGCTTCTACACCTTCGGCACCGGCGCCGGCTGGCACGGCTGGATGCCCAAGGCCGAGCAAGTGCGCGTGCTGGCCATGTGGCGGGTGATCGGCCCGTTGATGACGCGCTACAAGGGCTACCTGGCCTGGAGCAAGCTGGGCATGGGCGAAGACCTGCCGCTGGGCGTCTACCGCCAGTGGAAACGCTGGTGCCGTTTCCCCCGCTACTTCTTCGACGACCCGCAGATGCCGGGGCTGGCCGAGCGCTTCGCCCAGGTGAACACTCCGATGGTGGCGCTCAACAGCCTAGACGATCTGTGGGCGCCACCGGCCTCTCGCGATGCCTTCATGGCCGCGTACGTCAACGCACCCTACCAGGCGCGCACACTCGACTCGCAGGCGGAAGGCCTGGGCAATATTGGTCATATGGGGTATTTCCGCCCGGCGGCGCAGCGCCTCTGGGACGAGACTCTGGATTGGTTCGAGCAATTGCGCATCGAACAACGCGCGGCATAAGCCGTCCGCTGAAAATCCATGGGCCAGAAAAAAAGAAAACCCCGCGATTGCGGGGCCTTGCAGACTGTAGTCCTGACATCCTTGATCTGCTCACCATCCTGGCGGCTGTCCAGCGTGTCCCTGTTTGTCTAGGCGCTTCCTGCGCTGAATCCATGTGCGGCAGAGTACGCCCGTACCTGATCAACCGACAGTGGCGATATTCGGCACATCGTGTAAGCCATGGCTTACATGGAGCCACCCTTCATCAGCCGTCTCGCTTTGCCCTGACCATCCCGGGTTGGGCGAACGCATTTGGCCATGTTTTTTGTGACGTACGTCTTGCTAGACTGCATCTTGTCCTACAAAAACAACAGACTCCGACAACGGCGGTCACTGGGGCTGGAGTATGCGCGCAGTCACCTTGCTTCTTGGTTGCCTGGCAACCGGCATCAGCAGCTTCTCCCTGGCCAATGGCCAGACCCAACTGGGCGATGCCAAACAGGCCATCGATCAGGCGTTCTGGCAGGAGCTCTACGGCAGTGGTGGCAGCACGCTCTACTGCGGCCAGACCTTCGCCCGCGAAAGCAGCACATTGACCGCCAGCCCGATCTACAGCAGCAAACAGCTCAAGAGCGCGATGCGCTGCGTCACCGATCGCCAGTGCACCATCATGAATCCGCGCTACCCCTATATCGTCGCCGACCTGCACAACTACTACCCGGCGCTGACCCGCGTGGAGCTGGTGCGGCGTAACGCCCAGTTCGCCGACCTGGCCGACGATGTGCCGAGCAAGTTTTCCGATATCGGCTGCGACCTGAAGGCCAGCTATCAGTTGGTGGAGCCGCGTGACGAAGCCAAGGGCAATATCGCCCGGGCGATCTTCTACATGCATGTCGAGTACGGCCTGCCTATCGTCGGCCTGGTGCCGATGTACAAGGCCTGGCACCGCCTGGACCCGCCCGACGCAGAGGAAAAGGCGCGCAACGACAGGATCGAAGCGCTGCAGGGCACGCGTAATCGCTTTATCGACGATCCGTCGCTGGTGGACCAACTGATCAGCGACTGATTTCCATCACTGTGGGAGGGGCTTTAGCCGCGACGAAACCACTGCGGATCGCCGGCAAGCCGGCTCCTACGGTTTGTGGAAGTCCTAGGCTCCGCGTTTGTGCAGCGAGCGCAGCTTGTAGCGGTCGCCGGGGTGGATCAGCCGCGCGTAGCTGATCAGGTGATCGTCCGACCAGGTACGGCGGATCACGCTCAGACAGGGCATGGCCGGATCGATCTGCAGCAGTTCGGCGGTGCGTGCATCCACCAGCACCGCTTCGACCACGTGCTCGACATCCGAGATAGGGCAACTGGCGACCAGCACCTCGTTGGGCGTGACCTGGGTGAAGTCGCTTTGCAGGTAATGCGGCACCCAACGCGGGTTGACGAAACGATCCTCCAACTGGATTGGTAAACCGTCCTGCAGGTGCACGAGGATGCTGTGAAACACCTCGGCGCCCAGACGCAGCCCCAGACGCAGAGCCACTTCGTCATCGGCGGCGATGGCCTCGCAGCGCACCACCTCGTTGCTGTATTCGTGACCGCGACCGCGCACTTCGCTGGCGATGTTCATCACCTCGTGCAGCGGCGACTCGGCCTTGCGGTCGGTGACGAAGGTGCCGAGGCCGGCCTGGCGCACCAGATAGCCCTTCTGCACCAGGTTCTGGATGGCCTTGTTGGCGGTCATGCGGCTGACGCCGAAATCCCGCGCCAGCTGTTCCTCGGGCGGGATCTGGTGATTGACCGGATAGGCACCGCCGTGAATGCGCTCGAGCAAAAAATCCTCGATGGCCTTGTAGCGCGGGGTGGGACTGGTCACGGCTGCTCCTTGGGTATGCCCGGTGCGCGGATGATAGCGGAGCGAAGCGCTTCGCTCCCAGCGCCGTAGCCCGGATGAAATCCGGGAGCCTCGAAATCAACGCCCCGGATTGCATCCGGGCTACGCTTTCGCCGTTCTCAGCCTACCGAGGGCAGCATGCCGGCCGGCAGCAGCGGCGTCAGCACGCGCTCGGCCAGCAGTTCGTCGGCGGCGGCGATATCCGGAGCGAAGAAGCGGTCCTCGACGTAGTACGGCACCTTGGCGCGCAGGGTCTGGCGCGCCTGCTCCAGCGCCGGCGTGCTCTTCAGGCCTTCACGGAAATCCAGGCCCTGGCAGGCGCCCAGCCATTCCACGGCGAGGATGCCGCGGGTGTTGGCGGCCATTTCCCACAGGCGCTTGCCGGCGCCCGGTGCCATGGACACGTGGTCTTCCTGGTTGGCCGAGGTCGGCAGGCTGTCGACGCTGTGCGGGTGGGACAGCGCCTTGTTGTCGCTGGCCAAGGCTGCCGCCGTCACCTGGGCGATCATGAAGCCGGAGTTGACCCCGCCATTGGCCACCAGGAACGGCGGCAGTTGCGACATGTGCTTGTCCATCATCAGCGAGATGCGTCGTTCGGACAGCGAGCCGATCTCGGCGATGGCCAGGGCGATGTTGTCGGCGGCCATAGCCACCGGCTCGGCGTGGAAGTTGCCCCCTGAGATCACTTCACCCTCGGCGGCAAATACCAGCGGGTTGTCGGACACGGCGTTGGCCTCGACGCCGAGCACCTCGGCGGCCTGGCGCAACTGGGTCAGGCAGGCGCCCATGACCTGCGGCTGGCAGCGCAGCGAGTACGGATCCTGCACCTTGTCGCAGGCGGCGTGGGAGCGGCCGATCTCGCTGCTGTCGCCGAGCAGGTGACGGAAGGCAGCCGCCGCGTCGATCTGCCCACGCTGGCCACGTGCGGCATGGATGCGCGCATCGAAGGGCGAGCGCGAACCCAGCAGCGCTTCCACGCTGAGCGCGCCGCAGACGCTGGCGGCGGCGTACAGGTCTTCGGCCTCGAACAGGCCGCGCAGGGCGTAGGCGGTGGACACCTGGGTGCCATTGAGCAGGGCCAGGCCTTCCTTGGCGGCCAGGGTCATCGGCTCCAGGCCGGCGATGGCCAGCGCCTCGGTGGCCGGCAGCCACTGGCCCTTGTGCCGCGCCTGGCTTTCGCCGAGCAGCACCAGCGACATATGCGCCAGCGGCGCCAGGTCACCGGAGGCACCGACCGAGCCTTTCAGCGGGATATGTGGATAGACCTCGGCATTGACCAGGGCGATCAGCGCGTCGATCACCTGGCGGCGGATGCCGGAAAAGCCACGCGCCAGGCTGTTGATCTTCAGCAACATGATCAGCCGCACCATGGCATCGCTCAGCGGCTCGCCGATGCCGGCGGCATGGGACAGCACCAGCGAACGCTGCAGCTTTTCCAGATCGTCGTTGGCGATGCGGGTCGAGGCCAGCAGGCCGAAACCGGTGTTGATGCCGTAGGCGGTGCGGCCCTCGGCGATGATCTGATTGACGCAAGCGACACTGGCGTCGATGGCCTGATGGGCACTGGCGTCCAGGGTCAGGTGCACGGGCGCCTGGTAGGCGGCGCGCAGGTCGGTCAGGGTTAGTTGGCCGGGTTTCAGGTTCAGGGTGTTCATGTTCTGTTCTTCCACGGTTGAGTTCGCGCCTGGCGAATCAGAGCCGAATAATGGCTGAAGTCGCGATGCTTGCAGTGATTGATGCGCCGGCCCAGCGGGCCGGCGTCGAACTTGCCTTAACCGATCATCGGCAGGTTCAGGCCCTGCTCCTTGGCGCAATCGATGGCGATCTGGTAACCGGCATCGGCATGACGCATCACCCCGGTGCCCGGGTCGTTGGTCAGCACGCGGGCAATGCGCGCGGCAGCTTCGTCGGTGCCATCACATACGATGACCATACCCGAATGCTGGGAGAAGCCCATGCCCACACCGCCGCCGTGGTGCAGCGACACCCAGGTCGCACCGCTGGCGGTGTTGAGCAGGGCGTTGAGCAGCGGCCAGTCGGACACGGCATCGGAGCCGTCCTGCATGGCCTCGGTCTCGCGGTTGGGGCTGGACACCGAGCCGCTGTCCAGGTGGTCGCGGCCGATGACGATGGGCGCACTCAGCTCACCCGAACGCACCATCTCATTGAAGGCCAGGCCGAGCTTGGCACGCAGACCCAGGCCGACCCAGCAGATACGCGCCGGCAGGCCCTGGAAGGCGATGCGCTCGCGGGCCATGTCCAGCCAGCGGTGCAGGTGGGCGTCGTCCGGGATCAGTTCCTTGACCTTGGCGTCGGTCTTGTAGATGTCCTCGGGGTTGCCGGACAGCGCCGCCCAGCGGAACGGACCGATGCCGCGGCAGAACAGCGGGCGGATATAGGCCGGGACGAAACCGGGGAAGTCGAAGGCATTGCTCACGCCCTCTTCCTTGGCCATCTGGCGGATGTTGTTGCCGTAGTCGAAGGTCGGCACACCCATCTTCTGGAAGTCGAGCATGGCCTGCACGTGCACGGCCATGGACTGCTTGGCGGCCTTGACCACGCCAGCCGGGTCGGTGGCTGCACGATCCTTGTACTCGGCCCAAGTCCAACCGATCGGCAGGTAACCGTTGAGCGGGTCGTGAGCGCTGGTCTGGTCGGTGACCATGTCCGGGCGCACGCCACGGCGCACCAACTCCGGCAGGATCTCGGCCGCGTTGCCCAGCAGGGCGACGGAGATAGCCTTGCCTTCGGCGGTGTACTTGGCGATGCGCGCCAGGGCGTCGTCTAGATCAGTGGCCTGCTCGTCGACATAACGGCTGCGCAGGCGGAAATCGATGCTGGTCTGCTGGCATTCGATGCTCAGCGAGCAAGCGCCAGCCAGGGTAGCGGCCAGCGGTTGGGCACCGCCCATGCCACCCAGGCCGGCGGTCAGCACCCAGCGGCCCTTGAGGTTGCCGGCGTAGTGCTGGCGACCGGCTTCGACGAAGGTTTCGTAGGTGCCCTGGACGATGCCCTGGCTGCCGATGTAGATCCAGCTGCCGGCGGTCATCTGCCCGTACATGGCCAGGCCCTTGGCGTCGAGCTCGTTGAAGTGCTCCCAGCTCGCCCAGTGCGGCACCAGGTTGGAGTTGGCGATCAGCACGCGCGGCGCGTTGCTGTGGGTCTTGAATACGCCGACCGGCTTGCCGGACTGCACCAGCAGGGTCTCGTCGTCATTCAGGTTGGTCAGGCTCTCGACGATCTTGTCATAGCATTCCCAGTTGCGCGCGGCGCGGCCGATACCGCCGTACACCACCAGTTCCTTGGGATTCTCGGCCACGTCTGGGTCGAGGTTGTTCATCAGCATGCGCAGCGGCGCTTCGGTCAGCCAGCTCTTGGCGGTGAGCGTGGTGCCGCGCGGGGCGCGGATTTCGGTGTCGCGGTATTTGGTGGTCACAGCGGTTTCCTCTTGTTGTTCGGCGCTCAGAGGCTGAGCAGATGAATCAGGCGCGCCGCCACCTTGGCGGTGCGGTTGTCGATGTCGTATTCGGGGTTGAGCTCGGCCAGGTCGGCCAGGCGCAGCTTGCCGCTGGCCTTGAGCCGTTCGAGCAGCGGCTCCAGCAGCTCCAGGCGCACGCCACGGGCGGCTGGCGCGCTGACGCCCGGCGCCTCGCAGGCCGGCAGCACGTCGATGTCGATGGTCAGGTAGAGCGCGTCGCACTCGGCGGCGAAGGCGTCCAGCTCGGCGCCGATAGACTCCAGGGTGGCCTCGCGGATTTCACGGTCCTCGCGTACCAGCACGTTCAGCTCGGCGGCGCGAGAAAACAGCGCGCGGGTGTTGCTGGCGCGACTGACGCCCAGGCAGGCGTAGCGGAACGGCCAGCCGCGTGCGGCACACTGCTCGGCGATCTGCGCGAAGGGCGTGCCGGAGGAATGCACATGAGCCGGGTCGCGCAGGTCGAAATGGGCGTCGAAATTGACGATGCCGATACGAGGGGCAGGATTGCCGGATAGATGCTCGGCCAGGCCCGACCAGCTACCGAAGGCCACTTCATGCCCGCCACCGATCACCAACGGCAGATGGCCGGCGTCAAGCAGCGCGCAGACGTTGCGACCGAGGCGCGCCTGCGCCGCTTCCAGGTCGCCGTCCTCGCAGGTCACGTCACCCGCATCGTAGGCCGGTGCCTGGCGGTGCCAGGCCAGGTTGGCCAGCGCCTTGCGCACGCTCTGCGGCGCGCCGGCAGCACCGACGCGGCCATGATTACGGCGCACGCCTTCGTCGCAGGCAAAACCCAGCAAAGCCAGGCCCGGCTGGCTGTCTTCGGTAAGCGAGCGAATGCGCTGGCGCCAGCGCGCGCTGTCGGTTTCCGGATCGGTACGGCCGCTCCAGGCGGCCATGCTGTGACGATCAGCGAGCATAGGTCACGACTCCATTGAACACGAGCTGGCGCAGACGCCCGGCCTGTACCGCGTAGGCCAGTTCGGCCGGTTGCTGGATATCCCACAGGCACAGATCCGCTGGCGCGCCGACAGCAATGCGGCCGAGATCTGGCAAGCCGAGGGCGCGGGCGCCATGGGCGGTCATGCCGGCCAGGGCTTCGCGCGGGGTGAGGCGAAACAGGGTGCAGGCCAGGTTGGCCATCAGCGTCGGCATGCAGATCGGCGAGGTGCCGGGGTTGGCGTCGCTGGCCACCGCCATCGGCACGCCGTACTGGCGCAGCAGTTCGATGGGCGGCAACTGGGTTTCGCGCAGCACATGGAAGGCGCCGGGCAGCAACACGGCGACGGTGCCGGCCTCGGCCATGGCGCGCACGCCGGCTTCGTCCAGATATTCGATATGGTCGGCGGACAGCGCGCCGTAGCCTGCGGCCAGGGCGCTGCCGCCGAGATTGGAAAGCTGCTCGGCATGGGCCTTGATCGCCAGGCCATGGGCCTGGGCTGCCTGATAGATGCGCTCGCACTGCGCCGGGGAGAAACCGATGCCCTCGCAGAACACGTCCACTGCATCGGCCAGCTGTTCACGGGCTGCGGCCGGGATCATCTCCTCGCAGACCAGGCTGACGTAATCGTCGGCGCGCCCGGCATATTCCGGCGGCAAGGCATGGGCGCCGAGCAGCGTGGTGATCACCCGCACCGGGCGCAGTTCGCCGAGACGGCGGGCCACGCGCAGCATCTTCAGCTCGTCGGCAACGGTCAGCCCGTAGCCGGACTTGATCTCCACTGTGGTCACGCCATCGGCCAGCAGCGCGTCGAGGCGCGGCAGGCTGGCGGCGATCAGCTCGTCTTCGCTGGCAGCCCGGGTAGCGCGCACGCTGCTGAGAATGCCGCCACCGTTGCGGGCGATGGTTTCGTAGCTGACGCCTTCCAGGCGCTGCTCGAATTCACCGGCACGATCACCGGCGTAGACCAGGTGAGTGTGGCAATCGACCAACCCGGGGGTCATCACGCCGCCACGCCCAGCTTCGACTGCGCCTTGAGCCAGCGACTCGTCGAAGGTGCGCGGCGGCCACAGGCCGGCGATGCAACCGTCCTCGACCAGCACGTTCATCGCCTCGTCCAGCTGCGTCAGGCCATCGAAGACCTGCACATCGCGCCAGAGCTGTTTCGAGGTGGAATGCATCGACATGGGATTTTTCCGGCTTGTTTTGTATATACAATATGAGTGGATCGATTCGGCGTCAAGCCGTGAGCAACGGTCTGACCTTATGATCACAAGACCAGGCAAGGCATATGCAGCACGCCTTGATAGACCTGAATAGAGCCTGAACGACCTCTATCTGAAGACATCTTCGTCAACTTTGTGATCGGAACCGTTTGTCGCTCAGCCACTATGTATATACATTTGGAGAGATCATGCCCTGCACCCTGCTCGACCCCGCAACTGCCCGCGCGATGCCCTGGAAGAACGGTGGCGGCTCCACGGTGGAGTTGGCCATTTCGCCAGCGGATGCCGGCCTGGAGGATTTCGCCTGGCGCATCAGCACTGCTCAGGTGGCAGTGGATGGTGCCTTTTCCAGCTTCCCGGGCATCGACCGCAGCCTGGCCGTGCTCGCTGGTGACGGCATGTGCCTGCAACACGCCGACGGGCGACGCGAAATGCTGCTTAGCGGTGACGCCATCGCAGTATTCAGGGGCGAAGAGGCGATCAGCGCGCAGTTGCTGGACGGCCCGATCACCGACCTCAATCTGATGACCCGACGAAGCCACTGGACGCACCAGGTGCAATTGCTGAAATGGCAGGGAACCCAGGGACTGGAAAACGATGCGGCGGTACTGATGCTGTGGAATGCAGCCCAGAGCGCAGTCGAAGTAACTGCTGGCGGCGCGATGCACCCGCTAGCGGCGGGAAACGGCCTGCTGATAGAGAACGAACCCGGCCAGTTGCACCTGCACGCACAACGCCCCGCCCTGCTCTACGTGGCCTGGCTGAACCCGTGCGCACACTGAAATAAAAAGCCCCGGCGCGCGGGCCGGGGCTCATTTGTGCGCGGCAGCGTGATCAGAACTGCGCAGCATCCAGCAGGTACAGCGATTCGCTACCAGCCTTGACCGACGCACTCAGCGAGTGAATGCGCGGCAGCAAGCGGGCGAAGTAGAAGCGCGCGGTACCCAGCTTGCTGGCGTAGAAATCGTCCTGATCTTCCTTGCCCAACGCTGCCCGAGCCATCAACGCCCACATATAGGCATAGGCGGTGTAGCCGAACACGTGCAGGTACTCCACCGAGGCCGCACCGATCTCGTTGGGGTTGCCCTTGGCACGGTCCAGTACCCAAGCGGTCAGCTCGTCGAGGTTCTGCACGGCCGCCGCCAGCGGCTTGGTGAACTCGTCGAGATTGGCATCGGCCGAAGCGACGAAGGCCTTGATCTCGTCGGCCAGGTGCTTGTAGAAGCTGCCGCCGCTGCCAACGATCTTGCGCCCCATCAGGTCCAGCGACTGGATGCCGTTGGTGCCTTCGTAGATCTGGGTGATGCGGCAATCCCGAACAAGCTGCTCCTGGCCCCACTCGCGGATGAAGCCGTGGCCGCCGAAGATCTGCTGGCCATGCACGGTGGTTTCCAGCGCCATGTCGGTGAGGAAGGCCTTGGCCACCGGGGTCAGCAGCGCCACCAGCTCGTCGGCACGCTTGGCGGTGTCCTTGTCCTCGCTGTACTTGGCAGTGTCGAGCTGCATGGCGACGTAGCTGGAGAAGGCGCGACCACCCTCGTTCAGCGCTTTCATGGTCAGCAGCATTCGGCGCACGTCCGGGTGCACAATGATCGGGTCGGCAGCTTTGTCCTTGGCCACCGGACCGGTCGGTGCGCGGCTCTGGATGCGCTCGCGGGCGTATTCGACGGCGCTCTGGTAGCTGCGCTCGCCCAGGGCCAGGCCCTGGATGCCAACGCCCAGACGCTCGTAGTTCATCATGGTGAACATGGCGTTGAGGCCCTTGTTCACCTCGCCGACCAGGTAACCGGTGGCGCCGTCGAAGTTCATCACGCAGGTGGCCGAAGCCTTGATGCCCATCTTGTGTTCGATGGAGCCGCAGCCCAGCGCATTTTTCTCACCGAGGGTGCCGTCGGCATTGACCATGACCTTGGGCACCAGGAACAGCGAAATGCCTTTCGGGCCCGCCGGTGCGTCAGGCAGCTTGGCCAGCACCAGGTGGATGATGTTTTCGGTCAGGTCGTGCTCGCCACCGGTGATGAAGATCTTGGTGCCGCTGATCTTGTAGCTGCCATCTGCCTGGGGTTCGGCCTTGGTGCGGATGATGCCCAGGTCGGTGCCGGCGTGCGGCTCGGTCAGGCACATGGAACCGGCCCAGACGCCGGCGTACATGTTCGGCAGGTACTGCGCCTTCAACTCTTCGCTGGCGTGGTTGAGGATCGACAGGCAGGCGCCGGCGGTGAGCATCGGGTACAGGCCGAAGGACAGGTTGGCCGAGTTGACCATCTCCTCGACTTGGGCGCCGATCACTTTGGGCATGCCCATGCCGCCGAACTCCGGCGAACCGCCTACGCCGACCCAGCCGCCCTCGGCGTAGGTCTGGTAGGCCTCGGGGAAGCCGGCCGGGGTTTTCACCGCGCCGCTGTCCCAGGAGCAGCCTTCTTCGTCACCGCTGCGGTTCAGCGGGGCGATGCTGCCCGCCGTGACTTTGCCAGCTTCTTCCAGGATGGCGCTGGCGGTCTCGGCATCGACCACCTCGGCCAGGGCCGGCAGCTCTGCCCAGAGCGTGGAGACGTCGAATACTTCATTGAGCACGAAGCGCATGTCGCGCAGGGGGGCTTTGTAATCGGCCATGACACATCCTCGAAAACGGACTTACGTGAGAGGACCGAGTTTACTTGAACAACTTTATAGACACATAGGGTCTTTTTGTGACTATAAACTCACAAAAGGTCACCAACTATCTGATTGACCAAGGGCGAAGAAAAAAACCTGCTGACCGCTCGTCTGCCAGCGCCGCTATTCGCGCCCGGCAGCCAGCTTCACAGCACCGCGACGTTGACCGGCGCTCCGGATGCAATTGCGCCCGGCGGCCTTGGCGCTGTACAACGCCTTGTCCGCTTCCTTGATCACTTCCTGCGGAGTGCGCTGCTCGGTCTGACGCTCGGCGACGCCCATGCTCACGGTCACCGATACCTCGCTGGCGGTCTTGCCGGCCCTGCGCTGCTTGCCTTCACGATCATCGCGCGGGCGGCTTTGCGAGTCGCGCAGTTGCATGCGGTACTGCTCGATGCCTATAAGCACCGCTTCCATATGCGGCATGCATTGCTCCACGGTCTTGCCAGGAAACAGCAAGGTGAACTCCTCACCGCCATAGCGGTAGGCCTTGCCACCGCCACCGACCTTGCGCATCTGGCTGGCGACCAGACGCAACACCTGATCCCCCACATCATGGCCGTGGGTATCGTTTAATTTCTTGAAGTGATCGACATCGACCGTGGCAATCACATAATCACGCCCCAGGCGCTGCAGACGCTCGTTGAGCGCGCGCCGCCCCGGTAGCCCGGTGAGCTCGTCACGAAAGGCCATCTGGTAGGCCTCGTGTGCTACCGCCGCGACCAGCATGAGCATCACCATGCAGATCATCACCTGCAGCGCATTGGCCAGGATGAACACCTGCGGCAGCATCCACAGCAAACCGCACAGCCCCATCAGTTGCGCCGCGTGCAACGGCCTTGGCCGACGCAGGTACTGAACCAGCAGGGCGATGAAGGCGACCAGGAACGCCACGTAAACCAACTGCGCCAGGCTCATCCAGGTGCCATGCAACGACGGCCAGTGAATCTTAACCAACCAGTCGGCAATACCCTGCGGATAACGGCGCGCCAAACCAAAGGCCACCGCGCTGACTGCCAGCAAGATCAGGGCGCGGGCAAACATGTCCTGCAGCAGGTGCGAGCGCTCCTCCCAGCAGCCGTAGAGGGCATAGAGCAGTGGTAGCAACAGGTAGATCAGGTGAAAGACCAGCGCCGCATCGCCGCGTCTTTGGCCATTGCCTGGGAAGTGATCGACCTGGATATCCAGCAGGAAGTAGCCGACATACAGCGCCAGCAGCAGAAACACCTCGCGCTGACGCCATAGACCAGACAGAAGGCGCCGCCGAGCAGCAACAGCAGCGTCGACAATACATTGAACAGGGAGATGAAGAACTCGCTCAGCACTGGCAGCAGAGCAGCCACTATCCCACCGGCCAGCAAAGGCAGCGACGAGAAGAAGTGACTGAGGCGCAGATTGGCCGGACGGTTCACGCTGGCATCCCGGGCGGAAGACGCAGTCATTCTGCCTGCTTCGATTCCTGAAAACAGCGACAGGATGCGACATTCGCTGCAATGCGAAGTGCGAAAACGACAACGCCGCCCCAAAGGGCGGCGTTGTGGTTCAACCGATCAGGTCTTAGAAGCCGAGCGCGAAGTGCTCTTCTTCCATCTCCATCAGGTTGCTGGCGCCCGACAGCATGGCTTCGACATGCGTGCGGGTACGCGGCAGGATGCGCGCGAAGTAGAAGCGAGCGGTCTGCAGCTTGGCTTTGTAGAAAGCCTCGTCGCCAGTACCGGCAGCCAGCTTCTCGGCAGCCAGACGCGCCATGTCAGCCCAGAAGTAGGCCAGGCAGGCGTAACCGGAGTACATCAGGTAGTCCACCGAAGCGGCACCGACTTCCTCGCGATCTTTCATCGCGGCCATGCCGATCTTCATGGTGATGTCGCCCCACTCCTTGTTCAGCTTGGCCAGCGGCTCGACGAATTCCTTGACGGAATCGTTGCCTTCGTTGGCCTGGCAGAACTTGTGCACGATCTTGGTGAAGTTCTTCAGGGCACCGCCCTGGGTCATCAACACCTTGCGGCCCAGCAGGTCCAGCGCCTGAACGCCGGTGGTGCCTTCGTACATCATGGAGATGCGGCAGTCACGCAGGTTCTGCTCCATGCCCCACTCGCTGATGAAGCCGTGGCCACCATAGATCTGCATGCCGTGAGAAGCGGACTCGAAGCCCACTTCGGTCATGAAGGCCTTGGCAATCGGGGTCAGGAAAGCCAGCAGTTCGTCGGCAGCTTTCTTCTCTTCTTCGTCCTGGCTGTGCTGAACGATGTCCACCTGCTTGGCGGTGAAGTAGACCATGGCGCGGTTGCCTTCGGCGAACGCCTTCATGGTCAGCAGCATGCGGCGTACGTCCGGGTGCACGATGATCGGGTCAGCGGCTTTTTCCGGCGCTTTCGGGCCAGTCAGCGAACGCATCTGCAGACGCTCGCGAGCGTACTTGATGCCACCCTGGAAGCCGACTTCGGCATGGGCCAGACCTTGCAGTGCGGTACCCAGGCGAGCGGTGTTCATGAAGGTGAACATGCAGTTCAGGCCCTTGTTGGCCGGGCCAATCAGGTAGCCAGTGGCGCCGTCGAAGTTCATCACGCAGGTGGCGTTACCGTGGATGCCCATCTTGTGCTCGATGGAGCCACAGGAAACGGCGTTGCGCTCGCCTACACCGCCTTCGGCGTTCGGCAGGAACTTCGGCACGATGAACAGCGAGATACCCTTGGTACCGGCCGGCGCATCGGGCAGACGGGCCAGAACGATATGGACGATGTTCTCGGCCATGTCGTGCTCACCCGCGGAGATGAAGATCTTGGTACCGGAGACTTTGTAGCTGCCGTCGGCCTGCGGTTCGGCCTTGGTGCGCAGCATGCCCAGGTCGGTACCGCAATGCGGCTCGGTCAGGCACATGGTGCCGGTCCACTCGCCGGAAACCAGTTTGGTCAGGTAGGTGTGCTTCTGCTCGTCGGTGCCGTGAGCGCTCAGGGTGTTCATGGCGCCGTGGGAGAGGCCCGGGTACATACCCCAGGACCAGTTGGCCGAACCGACCATCTCGCTGACAGCCAGACCGAGCGACTCAGGCAGACCTTGGCCGCCATGCTCGACGTCATGGGCCAGGCTCGGCCAGCCGCCTTCAACGAACTGCTGATAGGCCTCTTTGAAGCCAGTCGGGGTTTTCACACCGGATTCGCTCCAGGTGCAGCCCTCGATGTCACCCACACGGTTCAGCGGAGCCAGAACCTGCTCGCAGAACTTGGCGCCTTCTTCGAGGATGGCGTCGACCATGTCTGGAGTGGCGTCCTGGCAGCCAGGCAGGCTCTGGTAGTGCGCTTCATAACCCAGCAGTTCGTCGCGAACGAAACGAATGTCACGCAAGGGGGCCTTGTAGTCAGGCATAACGGTAAACCTCTGCGGTGGATTCCTAGTAGTTGGGGTGACCGTCTTGGCGGTCGCTCTCGGGATCACTCCCGGCTGCCTGGCCACGAGGCTGCGGCCGAAGCAATCAAACAGGCGTTTGAAACATACGTTTACGCCACCCCCTTGTCAAGCGCTGCCAATCGGCCGGCTACGCAACCAGATCGATGCGAGGCTCCGACGCTGGCAACTCACCCAGACGCCGATACAGATCAAGATTAGGCGCTGGCGGTGAAGCCTGCTGCGACTGCTCGGCGGGCTGCTCATCCGCTTGTCTGGCTTCTTCACGGGCCTTGCGCTGCTCGACGGCGTTGGTGGTTTCCTCTCGCCGCTGCTCGGCCAGTTCGACGCGCGCCTGCGCCGCCTGCGCCTGAGCCAGAGCAGCTACACGCAGGTCCTGCGGGGAAGGTTCGATGGGCGCGAGCGCTGCGCGCAGGACGATTTCCATCTTGCGTAGCGTCGCTTCGGGGTCATTGGGAATGGGAGCGGTATCGATGCTGACTTCACCGGAAACGGCGTAACGCTGCCCATCAGGGCCGCGTTTGAAACTGTAGGTCGGTGCTCCCGCGTATTGCCCGCCAACGGCAGCATGAGCCTGTTCGTGGGTACGGACCTCACGATCACGCTGCACGAGGTCGGCGATTTCCAGCTGTTGCTGGCGCTGCTCCTGAGGGCTTGGCTCGGATTTTTCTGCGCGGTTCGATGGGTTGGCCTCGCGATCCGCTTCCTCTCGACCAGATGCCGCGGAGTCGGCTTGCTGCTCCTGCGGCGCCGCAACAGGTGCCTGGTCGGCACGGGCAATGTCAGGGGAAACGCCGGACGACAGAGGCCTTGCCGAACTGACGGACGGCGCGGGAGTAAACGGTGGCAGGCTGCTGCCAATCTGCATGATCGCCCTCCTGCCCCGCTGCTGGCCGCATCCGCGCAGCCGGGGTGAGACGACTTAAGCGCGGGTATCGATCAGGGTGCCCAACACCTCGTCGGCGGTGTCGACGACACGTGCATTGGCACGTACTTCGTTTTCACCGACACGCAGCGCCACGAGGCTTTCGGTCAGGTCAGGGCGGTTACGCTCGGATACCTGCGAACTCGGATTGGCCTGATTCTGCGGTGGGGTCTGAGTAGCCTGCTGCGACGGGTTGATGGTGTTGCTGGCGATATCACCGGCGGCCTGCTCGACACGGCGTTGCCCGGCCTGAATACCGTTCAAACCCGAATTGAATGCGTTGGCGGAGATTTCCATCGGCAGCCCCCTGAGGGATGTAGAACCTGATAACGGGCATTGAAGCAGAAATCGGCTAAAAAACGTACAGGCAAAAGGCTATGATCAGTTTGCTGTTTATTACCAGTCAGCCAACAACTCCAGTTTGAGGTGTTCCGCCACCGCAGCGGCCGTCGCCTTGTCCAAGTGTGGCACACGCCCCAGGCAAGGCGCTGGCAGGCGCTCGGTGAGGGTGGCGAGATTTTCCTCCAGACGTGAGGTCTTCGGCTCGACGATATTGGCCACCCAGCCAGCCAGTTTCAGCCCATCACGCTCGATCGCCTCTGCACTCAGCAGCGCGTGGTTGATACAGCCCAGGCGTACGCCCACCACCAGAATCACCGGGATGCCCAACGCCACGGCCAGGTCCGACAGATTTTCCTCACCGGCCAGCGGTACGCGCCAGCCGCCTGCGCCCTCCACCAGCGAGAAATCCGCGCCCTTGCCCAGGATCGCCCGCACCGGCGGCAGCAGGCTGGCGACATCCAGTTTGACGCCTACCTCACGGGCCGCCAGATGCGGGGCAATGGCCGGTTGGAAGGCCGCCGGGTTGACCTCTTCATAGTGCAGCGGCAATGAACATTGGGCGAGCAAGGCCAGCGCATCGTCGTTGCGCAGGCCATCGGCGGTTCGCACACAACCGGAAGCGACCGGCTTGGCCGCTGCGGTGCTCAGGCCCTGCAGACGCGCCGTATGGAGCAGGCCAGCGGCGATAGTGGTCTTGCCGATTTCGGTATCCGTGCCGGTGACGAAGTAGGCTTGGGTCATCTGATACTCATGGGAGCGAGCTCTGCTCGCGAAGCGGGTTGGCGAGCGAGGTTCGTGCCTAGGAAGACTTCTGCAGCACGCCGTACACCACCTGATAGGTGGCCGGCAGTCCCTGCGGCTGGCGGAAGTGCTCGTAAGCCTCGATCAATGCACGAATGCGCGAGCGCCCCGTCAGCCCACCCGGACGCCCCGGGTTGAGATTGTGCGCACCGAGGTCCTTGAGCGAGGTGGTCAGGCTGCGCAGATCAGGAAAGTGCAGAACCTGCGCCTCGCGTTGCAGCGCCAGCACCTGCAGGCCACTGACCTTGCACATATGCTGATAGACCTCGAAATGGCGGAAGCGGTTGACGTGGACCAGGCCGTCGACCGCCAGCCAGCTGTCACGCAGCTCCTGCAATGTTCCGACACACAGGCTGGAGAACGCCAGCACGCCACCGGGACGCAACACCCGCTGCGCTTCGCTCAGCACGCGCGTGAAATCGGCACACCATTGCAGCGCCAGGCTGGAGAACAGCAGATCGACGCTGGCGCTTTGCAGTGGTAGCGCTTCGGCATCGCCGGCAATGAAATACGCAGCACCGCCCTGAGGCCTGGCGTGGCGCAGCATGCCCTCGGCGATATCCACCGCCAGGCCCTCGCTCGGCGCATAACGTTCGGCCAGGGCGCGGGTGAAATGGCCCGTGCCACTACCCAGGTCCAGCCAGCGATGCGGCTGTAGCGAAGCAGGCAAATGCGCCAGCAGCTGGTTGCCGACACTGCGCTGCAGCTCGGCCACCGAGTCGTAACTGGCTGCCGCACGGGAAAACGACGCAGCGACCTGACGCTTGTCCGGCAACGCCACATCTCCGTAGGGTACGCCGTGCGCACCTGGGAACTCCTGAGGCGCCATACGCAGCTCAGACATCACTGGCCTCACGGATGAAATCGAGCATCAAGGTCGCCAGGGCATCTGCCTGCTCGCGCACGAAGGCATGGCCGCATTCTTCCAGCACGTCCACCTCACCCGCTGGCAACAGCGCCAGCAGTGCATCGCCTGCCGCTGCTGGCACCAGCGCATCCTGCTCGGCCAGCAGATGCAATTGCGGCCCGCTGTACGCCGCCAGCGCAGCGCGATTGTCCAGGCTCGCCAGCAGGCGCAGCCCGGCCAGCAGAGCGGACTCGTCGCTGGCCGACAGATGACTTTGCAGCTGCCGTGACAGGCCGCGCGCGTCGGCGCCACCCTGGGCACAGAGCATGGCAAAACGTTTGAGCGTAGCGCCGGCGTTCTCCTGACAGCCCCCGTAAAAGGTTGCGTAGGTCTTTGCCGGCATGGCCGTCGGCCAGGTATCGCTGGCGACGAAACAGGCATTGCTGGCCAAGGTGATCAAGCCACGGCAACGCTTGCCACGACGCGCAGCCAGGGCGGCGGCCAGCATGCCGCCAAGCGACCAACCGGCCAGCCAGCAATCATGCGGCAGACGCGTATCCAGCTCGTCGAGCCAATCGGCAGCGGCCGCACTGCTCAGGCGCGGCAAGGCCGGCACCTGCACCTGCATATCGCCACCCAACGCCTTCGCCAGCGGTTGCAGCAAGGCGCCGTCCAGGCCCCAGCCCGGCAATAGAATCAGCGTCTCACGCATCGGCCTGCACCTGCGGCCAGCACTCGGCCAGCGCCTCGAGTAGCAGTTCGAGCTGTGCATCGCTGTGCGCAGCGGACAGGGTCACGCGCAAACGGGCGCTGCCAGCCGGTACGGTCGGTGGGCGAATCGCGCCGACCAGCAGGCCGCGATCCTTGAGCAGGGCAGACAGCTTGAGGGCGCGAGCACTGCCACCGACCAGAATCGGTTGAATCGGCGTCGGGCTGTCCATCAGGCTCAAACCAATCTCGGCGGCACCCTGACGAAAACGCCCGATCAAGCGAGCCAGATGCTCGCGCCGCCAGTGTTCGCTGCGCAGCAGTTCCAGGCTTTTCAGCGTCGCGCAGGCCACCGCCGGCGGCTGGCTGGTGGTGTAGATGTAGGGGCGTGCGAACTGGATCAGCGTCTCGATCAGTGCCTCACTGCCGGCAACGAAAGCCCCTGCCGTACCGAAGGCCTTGCCCAGGGTACCGACCAGCACCTGCACGTCATCCTGGCCCAGACCGAAGTGCTCGACGATACCGCCCCCCGTCGCACCCAGCGGGCCGAAGCCATGGGCATCGTCGACCATCACCCAGGCCTGGGCGGCACGCGCCTCGGCGCACAATGCAGGAAGGTCGGCCAGATCGCCGTCCATGCTGAACACGCCATCGGTCACCACCAGGCAGTTGCCGCTGGCCTTGTGCAGACGACTGGCCAGGCTTGCCGCGTCGTTGTGCAGGTAGCGGGAGAATCGCGCCCCCGAGAGCAGGCCGGCATCGAGCAGCGAGGCATGATTGAGGCGATCCTCCAGCACGCTATCGCCCTGCCCCACCAGCGCAGTGACCACGGCCAGATTGGCCATATAACCGGTGGAGAACAGCAGCGCACGCGGCCTTCCGGTGAACGCGGCCAGCGCCTCTTCAAGCTCATGGTGCGGTGTGCTGTGGCCGATCACCAGGTGCGAGGCGCCGCCACCGACGCCCCATTGCTCAGCCCCCTGCTGCAGGGCGCGAATCACCTCGGGATGATTGGCCAGGCCGAGATAGTCATTGGAGCAGAAGGCTAGCAACTGCCGACCGTCCGCCTCCACCAGCGGGCCCTGCGGAGTCTGCAGCAGCGGACGCTGGCGGAACAGATCGGCGGCCTGGCGCTCGGCCAGGCGCGTAGCAAGATCGAAGCTCATGCACGTTTTCCGTAGTGGCGAGCGAAAAACCAGGACAGGAGGTCATTCGCGAGCAGAGCTCGCTCCCACATAAAAGGAATCAGGCCGAAGCGGCGTTGTAGAAAAGCTTGGAATCGCGCTGCTCGACCAGCGCCTGTTCGATGACCGCCTGGTGCACCTCGTCGGCATGCTCTTCGCGCTCTTCGGGTTTGATGCCAAGGCGCTTGAACAGGGCCATGTCCTTGTCCGCCTGTGGATTGGCGGTGGTCAGCAGCTTCTCGCCGTAGAAGATCGAGTTGGCGCCGGCCATGAAGGCCAGGGCCTGCATCTGCTCGTTCATCGCCTCGCGGCCGGCAGACAGCCGCACGTGGGATTTCGGCATCATGATCCGCGCCACAGCCAAAGTGCGGATGAAGTCGAACGGGTCGACGTCCTTCTCCTCGGCCAGCGGCGTGCCCTTGACCTTGACCAGCATGTTGATCGGCACGCTTTCCGGGTGCTCCGGCAGATTCGCCAGCTGGATCAGCAACCCGGCGCGGTCATCCACCGACTCACCCATGCCGAGAATGCCGCCCGAGCAGATCTTCATCCCCGCCTCGCGCACGTAAGCCAGGGTCTGCAGGCGCTCGCCGTAGGTGCGGGTAGTGATGATGCTGCCGTAGAACTCCGGCGAGGTGTCGAGGTTGTGGTTGTAGTAGTCCAGGCCTGCGTCAGCCAGCGCCTGGGTCTGCTCCTGATCGAGGCGACCAAGGGTCATGCAGGTTTCCAAGCCGAGCTTCTTCACGCCCTTCACCATTTCCAGCACGTAAGGCATGTCCTTGGCGGACGGATGCTTCCAGGCCGCGCCCATGCAGAAGCGCGTGGAACCGATGGCCTTGGCCTCGGCGGCCGCCTCCAGCACCTTCTGCACTTCCATCAGCTTTTCCTTGTCCAGGCCGGTGTTGTAGTGGCCGGACTGCGGGCAGTACTTGCAGTCTTCCGGGCAGGCGCCGGTCTTGATCGACAGCAGGGTCGAGACCTGCACGCGGTTCGGGTCGAAGTGTTGGCGATGGACGCTCTGCGCCTGGAACAGCAGGTCGTTGAAAGGCTGCTCGAACAGCGCGCGAACCTCGGCGAGGCTCCAGTCGTGGCGGGTGGTGATTTCGGCGGTTGCGCTCATCTGAGAAGTCCTTCGACGCTTGGTGGCATCTGTTGTCAGGCCCACACGGGGCATTCAGGCTTTGGCCATCATAAGTGGCGATTGGATGCTGTCAACCACGATAAAGACACAGGTTTACATATGATCAATTAATAACCAATAGAACTTATGTCATGGCACAAGGCCAAATGCTTACCCCTCCCACAGGATTTTCTGCATGCAGGTTGAAGGTTTTTTCGAAGGGCTCGGCGAAGCGCTGGGTCGCGCCATCCGTTTCATCGTCGATATGTTGTCCGGCGTGCTAGGCGCCATGGCCGATGCCATCGACGACTTTCTCCAGGGTATGGCCAGGGCCATTGGCATGGACGTGTCGATATTCAGCATCATCCTGCTGATCATCGGCCTGCTGTTCCTGTTCAGCGGCGCTCGTTCACTGCTGCGCGGCTCGATCATAGGCGGGGTGATCTGGCTGTTTCTCGGCCTGATCGTCATGGGCTGGCTCATCCGCTGACGCGAACTACACTTCAGGCACTACCGCTCATGGATGAGCTGCGATGCCAGCGTTCGACCCAACCCTCCTGCAACGCCTCCCCTGGCTGCGACCGCGCCGCCATTGCCAGCTTTGCGACGAAACCACCGATCACCCCACGCACGCGGTCTGCACGGCTTGCGAGGCCGAGTTGCCTTGGCTCGGTGCGCACTGCCAGATCTGTGCGGTGCCATTGCCGGCCCACGGCATGATCTGCGGCGCCTGCCAGAACAAGCCGCCAAGTTTCAGCCGTGTGGAAGCGCCCTGGCGCTATGCCTTTCCCGTCGACAATCTGATCACTCGCTTCAAGCATCAGGCACAATGGCCGTACGGCCGTCTGCTCGCCGAACTGCTGGCCGAACACCTGCACCACGCCTTCGATGAAGGACTGCCCCGCCCCCAGGCGCTGTTGCCCGTTCCACTGGCCCGCAAGCGCCACCGGCGACGCGGCTTCAATCAGGCGCAGATGCTCGCCGACTGGCTGGGCGCCAGCCTCCACCTGCCGGTGCAACATGACTGGCTCCAGCGCCGTGTCGATACGCCCGCACAGCAAGGGCTGGATGCCGCGACACGCAAGCGTAATCTGCGTCAGGCCTTCAGCCTGGAACTGCAGGCCAAGGTGGCTGGCACTCACCTGGCGCTGGTTGACGACGTGCTCACCACCGGCGCCACGGCGGACGGGCTCGCCCACCTGCTGCGGCGCGCCGGCGCCCTGCGCGTCGATGTATATTGCCTGGCCCGCACGCCACGGCCGGGCGACGCCTGACTTGACGCGCCAGGCGCAGTCACGCACCTTGCCCGACATCCTTCCTGACCACGCCTCAATCATGTCGCAGCTCGATCCCCTCGCCCAATTGCTCAGCCGCCGCCCGAAACGCCTGGCGCTGCTCGAGCAGATCGCCGAACAAGGCTCCATCACCCGCGCCGCCAAAGCCGCCGGGCTGAGCTACAAGGCCGCCTGGGACGCCATCGACGAGTTGAACAACCTGTCGGAGCAGCCCCTGGTCAGCCGCAATGTCGGCGGCAAAGGCGGCGGCGGTGCACGCCTGACACCCGCAGGCGAGCGTCTACTGGCACTGCAGCAACGCCTGCAGGCGCTGCAGGTGCAACTGCTGCAGGCCGCCGGTGACGACGCCGACCTGGCGCTACTCGGCCGCCTGATGCTGCGCACCAGTGCGCGCAACCAGCTCACCGGCCGCGTGCGCGCGATTCACGCCCACGGCCACAACGACCTGATCGACATCGAACTGCCCGGCGGCAGCAGTCTGCAAGCGCAGATCACCCATGACAGCACCGAGAACCTGCAACTGAGCGAAGGCAGCGGCGTGGTCGCCCTGATCAAGGCTGGCTGGCTGGAACTGCAGCCACTCGATGCAGCGCCAGCAGAACAGCACAATGCACTTGAAGGCCGTATCGAACAGATTCTGCCGGCCAGCGACGGCCCCAGCGATGTGCGCATCAGCCTGCCTAATGGTCAGACCTTGTGCGCCCTGCTCGAATCCGCTCGCCTGGCCGAACTGGGACTGCGCGTCGGCGACCAGGTACGCGCACAGTTCGCCGCCAGCCAGGTGCTGCTCGGTACGCAACTGTAGGGCGGCTGCAGCTCGCTAATAACGTCAACGGCGGGTTACACCCGCCCTAGGTTCAGCGCGAGCCGGTAGACTGGGCGCCCACTCACGCGGAGCCGTTCATGAGCCATCCCTTTTCCACCCTCACCCCGGATCTGGTGCTCGATGCCGTGGAGAGCCTTGGCTACCTCAGCGACGCCCGCGTATTGGCACTCAACAGTTACGAGAACCGCGTCTATCAAGTCGGTATCGAGGACGAAACGCCGCTGATCGCCAAGTTCTATCGCCCGGACCGCTGGAGCGATGCGGCGATCCGCGAGGAGCACAGTTTCAGCGCCGAGCTGGCCGAGCACGAGGTTCCGGTGGTGGCGCCACTGGCGCGCGATGGCGAGACACTGTTCGAGCACGGCGGCTTTCGCTTCGCCCTGTTCCCGCGCCGGGGCGGCCGCGCGCCGGAGCCGGGCAACCTCGACCAGCTGTACCGCCTTGGCCAGCTGCTCGGACGCATGCATGCCATCGGCGCCAGCCGTCCTTTCGCTCATCGCGAAACCCTGGCGGTGGACAACTTCGGCCATGCAGCCCTGGCCTCCCTGCTCGACGGCGGCTTCGTGCCGCGCAGCCTGCTGCCGGCCTACGAGTCGGTAGCGCGCGACCTGCTCACCCGCCTGGATGAACTCTTCGCCCGTGTGCACTACACGCCGATTCGCCTGCACGGCGACTGCCACCCAGGCAACCTGTTGCACCGCGACGACGCCTTCCATGTCGTCGACCTCGATGACTGCCGCATGGGCCCGGCGGTGCAGGACCTGTGGATGATGCTTGCCGGCGAGCGCCATGAACGCCTCGGCCAGCTGGCCGAACTGGTCGACGGCTATCAGGAGTTCCATGATTTCGCCGCCCGCGAGCTGCCACTGATCGAGGGCCTACGCGCCCTGCGCCTGATGCATCACAGCGCCTGGATCGCACGGCGCTGGGACGACCCGGCCTTCCCCCTGGCCTTCCCCTGGTTTGCCGGCGAGCGCTACTGGGGCGACCAGGTTCTCGCCCTGCGCGAACAGATGGCCGCACTGGATGAAGAGCCGCTGCGACTGTTCTGAGCCGATGCAATCCGGGAGCGCAGTTCCTGGATTGCATCCGGGCTACGCACCGACCGCGCCACGTCCTCGCACCGATACAGTTGCGCGCACCGCGTAAAGTTTGCCTTACGACTTTGCCGGCGTTTCGCTATACATAAAAAGCTGAACGGACAGACAAGGCAGAGGCCAGAGCGCTAGAATTTCGCGGCAACCGTTAGCTGCCTAACCAAGGATTCTCGATGGCCACCGCCAACCCGCAACGCGGGTACGTTCTGGGCCTTACCGCCTACATCATCTGGGGCCTGTTCCCTCTCTATTTCAAAGCCCTGCAAAGCGTGCCGGCGATGGAAATCATCGTGCACCGTGTGCTCTGGTCCGCGCTGTTCGGCGGCCTGCTACTGCTCGTCTGGAAGCACCCTGGCTGGTGGCGCGAGCTGCGTGACAACCCCAAACGTCTGGCGGTGCTGGCCGGCTGCGGCCTGCTGATCGCGACCAACTGGCTGGTATACGTGTGGGCGGTGAACAACGACCGCATGATCGAGGCCAGCCTGGGCTACTACATCAACCCTCTGATCAACGTATTGCTCGGTCTGCTGATTCTCGGTGAGCGCCTGCGCCGCCTGCAGTGGCTGGCCGTGGCCCTGGCCGCGATAGGCGTGCTGCAACAACTGTGGCAGGTCGGCAGCCTGCCCTGGGTATCGCTGGTGCTGGCGCTGACCTTCGGCTTCTATGGATTGATCCGCAAACAGGCGCCTGTGGCGGCACTGCCCGGATTGGTGGTGGAAACCTGGTTGCTGGTGCCGGTAGCGTTGGCCTGGCTGGTTTTGCACCCTACAGCGATGAGCAGCCAGGCCAGCTTCTGGACCAGTAGCGAAGCACTGTGGCTGGCCGCCGCCGGGCCGATCACTCTGGTGCCGCTGGTGTGCTTCAACGCCGCGGCGCGGCATCTGCCTTACACCACGCTGGGCTTCCTGCAATACCTGGCTCCAACCCTGGTACTGCTGCAAGCCATCTTGCTGTTCGATGAGCACTTCTCGCCAAGTACCCTGCTGGCCTTCGCCTGCATCTGGGCAGGGCTTTTTGTGTATAGCCTGGATATCTGGCTTAACCTGCGCAAGCGCTCGACACAGTAAACGGCTGGTGCGCACAGCGCACCCTACGCGGGTCGCGGAAGCCGCAAGGTGTCGCGGGGCCGCCTAAGCCGTGTGCACCGGCTTTCCTGCTAGCACTCGCTGAACAGAAAACATCCACCCAGCGCCAAGCCTCGCCAGCCCTGGCGCGGCGCCTTTCATCCCCGGTTTATCCACAGCTCCATCCCCGGCCTTTGTGCACAAGCTATTGATCCTGTTGAATTTTTAGCCAGACAATGAAAAGCCCCGGTACACTAGACAGTGCGCCGGGGCTCCCCAGTTTATCCACAGGCTGATCCACGCATACCGTGGATATCAATCCTCAGCGCGCAGGTTCAGCTCCACCATCAGGTCATCGGCCAGGGTTTCCAGGCGTGCCTGCAATTGCTCCAGCGCCAGCGTCTCCGGCACGGCCAGCAGCGCTTCGGCGGTGAACAGCAACTCGCCGCTCATCGGCGCTGGCGCCACCTCGGTCAACAGGCTCTCCAAATTGACGCCCTGCTCGGCCAGTACACGGGTGATATCGCGGACGATACCGGGCCGGTCGTTACCCACCAGTTCCAGGCGAATCGCGGTGAAGCGCCCGCCTGGCTCGCTGCCGCTGGCCGCCAGTTGCACGCGAATGCCTTGCGCGCTGAGGGCTTCGAGCGCCTTGATCAGGCCGCCGTGGGCCTCGGCCGGTACATCCACCCGCACGATCCCGGCGAACTGCCCGGCCATGCGCGCCATGCGGCTCTCCAGCCAGTTGCCGCCATGGGTCGCGACACAACCCGCCAAGCGCTCGACCAAGCCGGGTTGGTCCTCGGCAATCACCGTCAGTACCAGATGATCCATGTACTACCTCACTCGTTCACACAGGGGTCGAAAAGGTTAGCCGCACAGCGACAACCAATAGGTGAAGAACTGTTCGTCACGCACGTAGCCAAGCCGCTCGTAAAGGCTCTGGCCGGCCAGGTTGGTCTTCGCCGTTTCCAGTTGCAGACCGCAGGCGCCGGTCGCCTCGGCATGTGCGCGGGCGGCATTCATCAATGCCTCGCCCACACCCGAGCGGCGGGCGCGTTCGTCGACATACAGATCGCTGAGCAACCAGGCCGGTTCCAGCGCCAACGAGGACTGAAAGGGATAAAGCTGCACGAAGCCCTGCGCCGCGCCCTCCGCGTCGCGGGCGATGAACAATTGCGAATCACCGCGCTGCAGGCGCTGACCAAGAAAGCTGGCAACTTCCGCCGCGTCTCGCGGAACTTGGTAAAAGCGCAGGTAGCCGACGAACAGACGGGTGAGATCAACAAGGTCGGCAGCAACAACAGCGGATACCGTCATGGCAGGCTCCGGAATGACTGAAAGGCAGTATAGGCGAGGTGGCGTAGGCCATATCGGCGCACTTGTCAGCAGCCAACTCAATTAATCGTGTACGATTTTGCTTATTTTGTGGAACAATAGCGCACTTTTTTGCACGCACGACGCACTAAATGTGACCATAAATAGTCTTTTGGTCGCAGACTGACGCTACCCCGCTGCATTTACCCAGGATCTTGATGTAGTATGCCGCGCTTTGGACTACAAGACGGAAAACCCGTCTCCAAAGCGGCTATTGAGTAGAGCTCAGAGAGAGTGAGGCAAGTGATGACTGAACGCGTTCAAGTCGGCGGCCTGCAGGTCGCCAAAGCCCTGTACGACTTCGTGAACAACGAAGCCATTCCCGGTACCGGCATCGCTGCCGACCAGTTCTGGGCCGGTGCCGCTGCGGTCATCAAGGACCTGGCGCCGAAGAACCACGCCTTGCTGGCCAAGCGCGACGAACTGCAGGCGCAGATCGACGCCTGGCACCAGGCGCGCAAGGGTCAGGCTCATGACGCGGCCGCCTACAAGGCCTTCCTCCAGGAAATCGGCTATCTGCTGCCGGAGCCGGAAGACTTCCAGGCCACCACCACCAACGTCGACGAAGAAATCGCCCGCCTGGCAGGCCCGCAGCTGGTGGTGCCGGTGATGAACGCGCGCTTCGCCCTGAACGCCTCAAACGCCCGCTGGGGCTCGCTGTACGATGCGCTGTACGGCACCGACGTGATCAGCGAAGAAGGCGGCGCCGACAAGGGCAAGGGCTACAACAAGGTGCGCGGCGACAAGGTCATCGCCTTCGCCCGCGCCTTCCTCGACGAAGCCGCACCGCTGGCTGCCGGCTCGCACGTCGACTCCACCGGTTATGCCATCGTCGACGGCAAGCTGGTCGTTGCCCTCAAGGGCGGCAGCAACAGCGGCCTGCGTGACGACGCGCAGCTGGTTGGCTTCCAGGGCGAGGCCAGCGCACCGATCGCCGTGCTGCTCAAGCACAACGGCCTGCATTTCGAAATCCAGATCGATGCCTCCAGCCCCATCGGCAGCACCGACGCCGCCGGCGTGAAAGACGTGCTGATGGAAGCCGCGCTGACCACCATCATGGACTGCGAAGACTCCGTCGCGGCCGTCGATGCCGACGACAAGGTGGTGGTCTACAAGAACTGGCTGGGCCTGATGAAAGGCGACCTGGCCGAGGAAGTGTCCAAGGGCGGCAAGACCTTCACCCGCACCATGAACCCGGATCGCGTCTACACCAAGCCGGACGGCTCCGAGCTGACCCTGCATGGCCGTTCGCTGCTGTTCGTGCGTAACGTCGGCCACCTGATGACCAACCCGGCCATCCTCGACGCCGCAGGCAACGAGATCCCGGAAGGCATCCAGGACGCGCTGTTCACCAGCCTGATCGCGGTGCACAACCTGATCGGCAACACCAGCCGCAAGAACACCCGCACCGGCAGCGTGTACATCGTCAAACCGAAGATGCACGGCCCGGAAGAAGTCGCCTTCACCAGCGAAATCTTCGCCCGCGTCGAGGATGTGCTGGGCCTGGCCCGCAACACCCTGAAAGTCGGCATCATGGACGAAGAGCGCCGCACCACCGTCAACCTCAAGGCGTGCATCAAGGCTGCCAGCGAGCGCGTGGTGTTCATCAACACCGGCTTCCTCGACCGTACCGGTGACGAGATCCACACCTCCATGGAAGCTGGCGCGGTGGTGCGCAAGGCCGCCATGAAGAGCGAGACCTGGATCGCTGCCTACGAGAACAACAACGTCGACGTCGGCCTGGCCACCGGCCTGCAAGGCCGCGCACAGATCGGCAAGGGCATGTGGGCCATGCCGGACCTGATGGCCGCCATGCTCGAGCAGAAAGTCGCGCACCCGCTGTCCGGTGCCAACACCGCCTGGGTTCCGTCGCCGACCGCCGCTGCCCTGCACGCGCTGCATTACCACAAGGTCGACGTGTTCGCCCGTCAGGCCGAACTGGCCAAGCGCGCACCGGCTTCGGTCGACGACATCCTGACTATTCCGCTGGCCAAGGACACCAACTGGTCAGAAGAAGAAATCCGCAACGAGCTGGATAACAACTCGCAAGGCATCCTCGGCTACGTGGTGCGCTGGATCGACCAGGGCGTCGGCTGCTCCAAGGTGCCGGACATCAACGACGTTGGCCTGATGGAAGACCGCGCCACCCTGCGCATCTCCAGCCAGCTGCTGGCCAACTGGCTGCGTCACGGCATCGTCAGCGAAGCGCAGGTGGTCGAAAGCCTCAAGCGCATGGCGCCGGTGGTGGATCGCCAGAACGCCAACGACCCGCTGTATCGCCCGATGGCCCCGGACTTCGACAACAACGTCGCCTTCCAGGCCGCGCTGGAGCTGGTGATCGAAGGCACCAAGCAGCCCAACGGCTACACCGAGCCGGTGCTGCACCGCCGCCGTCGCGAATTCAAGGCCAAGAACGGTCTGTGATGCGAACGCTGCGCGAATGAATAAACCGCCCTCCGGGGCGGTTTTTTATTGGGCAGTCGCGGCTGAAGCCCCTCCCACGGGGGCTGAACGTTGTGGGAGGGGCTTTAGCCGCGACATACAACTAGCGCGTGGCCTGCGCCGCCTTGTCCGCCGTCACGCCGGTGGTGTTGCCCAGCAGACTGGCTGTCGCTGTCTGCACGAAGGCCGACAGCCTGCGCTCCAGATCGCTGCGCCGCTGCGCGTCATCGATCACCTCGGCCCTGGCCTCGTGGCCAAGCTGGTAGCGATACAGGCGCGCATCACGATCACGCGGTTTGACCAGGATGTTGTCACCGGTCACCAAACCCACGGTCTGGTCGCTCCCGGACGGTTTGATCACCGCCACACCGGCATCACCCTCAGGCAGCGCCAGCAGATCGCGGCCCCAGCATTGCTGCTGCACTGGCTGACCGAGGCGGCCCATGATGGTCGGCACCACGTCGATCTGGCTGCCAACGGTGTCGCGGCTGCTGCCGAAGGTGTCCTGCACGCCAGGGCCGATCAGCAGCAGCGGAATGCTGAAGCGCGACAGATCCATCTCGGTAATCTGCTCGTCGTTGCCGAAACCATGGTCACCCAGGATCACGAATAGGGTGTGCTTGAAATAGGGCTCCTGGCGCGCCTTGGCGAAGAACTGGCCGAGCGCCCAGTCGGCGTAGCGCATGGCAGTCAGGTGTTCGTCCAGTGAACCGTGGCCGGTGACGCGCTCGACCGGCAGGTCTTCCGGCAGCGCGTAAGGCGTGTGGTTGGACAGCGTCTGCAGCAGTGCATAGAACGGCTTGCCCTGGCTGCCGAGCTTGGTCAGTTCGTCGGCACCGCGGCTGAACATGTCCTGGTCGGACACGCCCCAGGTCGGATCGATGAGCACCGGGTCGACGAAATCGTCGCGACCGACGAAGTTGCGCATGCCCTGGTTAGCGAAGAAGCCGGACTGGTTATCCCAGGCGAAGCTGCCGTTGTAGACATAAACGTCGTCATAGCCACGAGCACTGAGCAACTGCGGCAGGCCGGAGAACTGGTGGCTGCCTTCCGGCATGCGCATCAGGTATTCGAACGCCGGCAGGTTGGGGAAGCAGGCCATGGTGGCGAACATGCCCTGGTGGGTATGGGTGCCGTTGGAGAACACGCGCTGGAACAACAGGCCCTCCTTGGCCAGCGCATCGAAGTGCGGAGTGATGCCGTCCTGATTGCCCATGGCGCCGATGTAGCGTCCGGCCATGCTCTCCATGAGGATCACTACCACGTTGCGCACCTGCGGCAGCTGACCTTCGGCTGGCGGCGTGTAAACGCGGCGCACGGCGGCCTGGTCAGGGTCGATCAGCTCATCGCGCGGGGTCAATAGCAGGTCGCGGGTGATCTGCTGTGCTTCGTCAGCCGGCAGGGTGGCCTTCCAGCTGTTGTCGCGGTGATCGGAGAAGAAGTTCTCGGCGGCGTCGACCAGAGTCAGGGTGCCATTAAGGCCCAGGTGATTGGCGAACATCGAATCGGTGGTATAGGCGTCGCCCCAACGCAGCGGCGGGCCGGAGCGCAGGGTGCCACGGGCAGCGACCACGCAGACCAGCAGGAACATTACGAACACGGCGGTGCGAGCCGGCCAGCGCGGCGGCGCAGCATGCCCGCGCGCGCGCGTGGCGCGCTCGATACGGCGGAACAGCCAGGCCAGCAGCAGCGTCGCCAGGGCCCAGGCCAGCAGCAGGCGCAGCACCGGGAAACCGTTCCAGATCATGCTGGTAACGGTGCCCAGGTCTTCCTGCATGTACTGGAACACCAGGCTGTTCAGGCGCTGGTGAAATTCGCGGTAGAAGTTCAGCTCGACCACGGCGAAGAACAGGCACAGGCTGGTGGCGAACGTCAGCCAGGCAACGTGCAGACGCCGTGCACGCATCGCCGTGACGCTGAGCAGCGACAGGCTCAACGGCACGCACAAATAGACGATCAGGCGCAGGTCGAAACGCGCGCCATTGATAAAGGCGTCGACGAAGGTGCTGGCCGGCGTATCGGCGATCAGCGCGTGGTTGTAGGCCAGAAGCCCCAGGCGAGCCAGGGCGAAGAGCAGCAGCATGCACAGCGCGCTGCCGAGGATGAACGCCAGGTGACTACCAACACTGACCTGCGCCGCCTTGTGGGCAGCTGGTACGGATGACTGCATGGATATGCCTTGCTCTTTACGGAATACGTGGGCGGGAGCAGTCTGCCTGGGCACCAGTCAAAATTTCGTCAAAACGGCGCTGCCTGCACCCTACTTAGGTGCAATGGGCAACCCGGCGGGCCAGAGCCACACTGAGAACATCCCGAAACTGCGAGGCGCAAGCCCATGAGCAAGGCCGACGCAATGGCCGATGCGGGCAAGACTGCGGTGCTTCAGAACATCCACGGCACCATGGAGTTCCTGCACAAGTTCCCGCCTTTTAACCAGATGGACACCGCTCACCTGGCGTATCTGGTCGAGCACTGCCAGCTGCGCTTCTATGCCGAAGGTGACTCGATCATCAAACCCAGCGATGGCCCGGTCGAGCACTTCTACATCGTCAAACAGGGCCGCGTGCACGGTGAGCGCCCACACAGCGCCCGGCGTGGTACGGAAACCACCTTCGAGATCACCGCCGGCGAGTGCTTCCCCCTGGCGGCGCTGATCGGCGAACGCGCCACGCGCACCGAGCACCTGGCCGCCGAGGACACCTTCTGCCTGCTGTTGGCCAAACACGCCTTCATCAAGCTGTTCGCCGTTTCCAACCCGCTGCGCGACTTCGCCCTGCGCGGGGTCAGCAGCCTGCTCGATCAGGTCAACCAGCAGGTACAGCTGCGCGCGGTGGAAACCCTCGGCGCGCAATACTCGCTGGACACCCGTCTGGGCGAACTGGCCATGCGCCAACCCATCGGCTGCGCGCCCGACACGCCGGTTCGCGATGCTGTGCGGCTGATGCACGAGCTGCACGTGGGCAGCATCGTGGTGCTCGATCCGGCCGACAAACCGCTGGGCATCTTCACCCTGCGCGACCTGCGCCGGGTGGTCGCCGATGGCGTCGACCTGGCCCAGCCCATCGACAATCTGATGACACCCAATCCGTTTCATCTGGCGCCGGATGCCAGCGCCTTCGATGCCGCCATCGCCATGACCGAGCGGCACATCGCCCACGTCTGCCTGG
Organism: Pseudomonas sp. NY15364; assembly: GCF_048068235.1. Lineage (NCBI taxonomy): Bacteria > Pseudomonadati > Pseudomonadota > Gammaproteobacteria > Pseudomonadales > Pseudomonadaceae > Pseudomonas > Pseudomonas sp. NY15364. The sequence continues at coordinate 126,330 of NZ_JBLUPX010000011.1, forward strand.
TGGAGCATGAAAAGCTCTGCGGGGTGATTTCCGAGCGCGACCTGTTCAGCCTGCAGCGTGTCGACCTGGTGCACCTGGCGCGCACCATCCGCCACGCCGGCAAAGTCGAAACCCTGGCCGGGCTGCGCAGCGACATCCGCCTGCTGGTCGACCGCATGCTCGCGCATGGCGCCAGCTCGACGCAGATCACCCATATCGTCACCCTGCTCAACGACCACACCGTATGCCGGGTCATCGAGCTGACCCTCGAGGAAATGGACGATCCGGGCATCCCCTTCACGTGGCTGTGCTTCGGCAGCGAAGGCCGCCGCGAACAAACCCTGCACACCGACCAAGACAACGGCATCCTCTTCGAGGCGGAAAACGCCAGCGAGGCTGCGGCGATTCGCGAACGCCTGCTGCCAATCGCCCGCGAGATCAACCAGCGCCTGGCGCAGTGCGGCTTCACCCTGTGCAAGGGCAACATCATGGCCGGCAATCCCGAGCTATGCCTGTCGCGCCAGGAATGGTCACGGCGCTTTGCTGGCTTCGTTCTCGAAGCCACGCCGGAGAATCTGCTGGGCTCGTCGATCTACTTCGACCTGCGCACCATCTGGGGGCCGGACGAAGGCTGCGAACAACTGCGCGAAGAGTTGCTCGGCCGCGTCGCCAGCAACAGCCTGTTCCAGAAGATGCTGGCCGAGAACGCCCTGCGCCACCGCCCGCCGGTCGGACGCTTCCGCGACTTCGTGGTGGCGCGCTCCGGCGCCGACAAGGACACCCTCGACCTCAAGGTGCAGGGCCTCACCCCCTTCGTCGACGGCGCCCGTTTGCTCGCGCTGGCCAACGGCATCAGTGCGGTCGGTACCCTGGAGCGCCTGCGCGCGCTGATCAGTAAGGGCGTGATCGAGGCCCTGGACGGCGCCGCCTACGAAGAGGCCTACCACTTCATTCAGCAGACGCGCATGCAGCAACATCAGTTGCAGGCACGCGACGAGCTACCCTACTCCAACCGCGTCGACCCCGACCACCTCAACCACCTGGACCGGCGTATTCTGCGCGAGTCGTTCCGCCAGGCGCAGCGCCTGCAGAGCAGCCTGGCCATGAGGTATCAGTTATGAGCAAGTTCACCTGGTTCACCGGCCGCGGTCCGGCCCTGACCCAGCAGCAGTTGCAACGCCGCGACGCCTTGAGCGCCCCGGCAGCGTTCGACGACCGTCCGCTGCACCAGCAGCGCTTCGTCGTGCTCGACCTGGAAACCACCGGCCTGAACATGCGCCGTGATCAGGTGCTGGCCATCGGCGCGGTGGTGATCGACAACGGCGCCATCGACTTCGCCGAACAGTTCGAATGCACCCTGCACCGCGCCGATCACCAAGCCAGCGCCAGCACCCTGATTCACGGCATCGCCCCAAGTGAAGTGGCCCGTGGCGTCGAGCCGAGCGAGGCGCTGCTGGATTTCATGGAGTTCGTCGGCAGCAGCCCGCTGCTGGCCTTCCATGCCGAATTCGACCAACGCATGCTGGCGCGCGCACTACGCCAGAGCCTGGGCTATCGCCTGCAACACCATTTCTTCGATGTCGCCGAAATCGCCCCGCTGCTGTGTCCGCAAGCGCGCATTCGTCAGGGCGGGCTCGACGACTGGGTCGCCGAATTCGGCCTGCAGGTGCACCAGCGCCACAACGCCAGCGCCGACGCCCTGGTCACCGCCGAACTGGCGCTGATGCTGTTCAGCAAAGCGCGCCGCCAGGGCATCGACAGTCTCTGCGAGCTGGAGCGCCAGCTGGCCAGCCGGCGGCGGCGTCAGCAGGCCATGTAGCCGTACGCTGCCAATCATCTAGCAGCGGGCTCCTCCATCTTAGCGCACGCCTCGTGCGTATCAGAACTACCAGGAATCGCGGCTGAAGCCGCTCCTACAGGTTGGTTTGCGGCAAGCAATGCATCCTACGGATGCCTACAGATCGCGCATCAGCAGCCCGTACTCCAATTGCACATCTGCCGGCAGCGGCAAATAAAGCACGTGACCGTCGCCCGGAGCCACCTGCTGCGCCTGGCCCTGGGCGTTCTGCAGGTGTTCCAACGTGAAGCGCAGATTGCCCTGCGGCGTCATCAGCTCCAGGCCATCGCCCACGGCGAAGCGGTTCTTCACCCGCACCTCGACCAGCTCGCCACAGCGCTCACCGGTGAGTTCGCCAACGAACTGCTGGCGCTCCGCGACCGAGCTGCCGCGCTCGTAATTCTGGTATTCGTCGTGCACGTGACGACGCAGAAAGCCTTCGGTGTAACCGCGATGCGCCAATGACTCCAGGCTGCCCAGCAGGCTCGGGTCAAAGGGTTTGCCGGCCAGCGCATCGTCGATGGCTCGGCGGTAGACCTGCGCCGTGCGCGCCACGTAGAAATGGCTCTTGGTGCGCCCCTCGATCTTCAGCGAATGCACACCCATGCGCAGCAGGCGCTCGACGTGCTGCACCGCGCGCAGGTCCTTGGAGTTCATGATGTAGGTGCCGTGCTCGTCTTCGAAAGCGGCCATTTCTTCACCTGGACGACCGGCCTCTTCGAGCACGAAAGCCTGGGTGGTCGGTGCGCCTTGCCCTAATGTCGGCTCGACCACACGGACGATTTCGCCCAGTTCGTTCTCGCTTGCCGGCGTGGCCTGGTATTGCCAGCGACAGGCGTTGGTACAGGTGCCCTGGTTGGGATCGCGGCGATTGATGTAGCCCGACAGCAGGCAACGCCCGGAATAGGCCATGCACAGCGCGCCATGGACGAACACCTCCAGCTCCATGCCCGGCACCTGGCTGCGGATTTCCTCGATTTCTTCCAGCGCCAGCTCACGCGAGAGGATCACCCGCGTCAGCCCCTGCTGACGCCAGAACTCGACGCTGGCCCAGTTCACCGCATTGGCCTGCACCGAGAGGTGAATCGGCATCTGCGGATAATGCTGACGCACCAGCATGATCAGGCCCGGGTCGGACATGATCAGCGCATCCGGCGCCATCTCGATCACCGGCGCCAGATCCTTGAGAAAGGTCTTCAGCTTGGCATTGTGCGGGGCGATGTTGACCACCACGTAGAACTGCTTGCCCTGCGCGTGCGCCTCAGCGATGCCAAGGGCCAGGTTGGCGTGGTCAAACTCGTTATTGCGCACGCGCAGGCTGTAGCGCGGCTGCCCGGCATACACCGCGTCGGCGCCATAGGCGAAGGCATAACGCATGTTCTTCAGGGTGCCGGCTGGCGACAGCAGTTCGGGGAAACAGGGCATGACCGCACGCTCGAAAATCAGGGGCTGGCGATTCTATGCAGGTGGCAGGCGTGGATATTGATCTGGGTCTATCGGGCGCATAAAAGCGGCCGAGCCAGGCACCACCAGTGAAGGGGCGGCGCGCACGGCACATCCTACAGTGAGAGACATCCGCAAGGAGTGGTCACCCAGTTCACGCGCACCGATGCTGCACTTTCGCGTAGGGTGCGCCGTGCGCACCACTGCCGCGACACAAGAATGGCGGGCTAGCGACACACTTGGCGGTACAGCGCGTCGTCCCTGTCGATGCGCTTGAGCTGGGCAAGCTGAGGCTGTTTCTTCTCGTCCAGCGGCAGCAACTCGCCAGTTGTGCAATTGAGCAGATGAGCTCGGTGCGAGACGTGGTCGATGTGCTGCTTCTCGAAACGATAGAGCATGAACTCGGCCACTTGCGCGTCCGCCATCTGCTCGCGCACGACGCTCTTGCTGTCGAGCACGGTGAACGCGGTGACCATCGGCACGAAGTAGCTCCACGGGCGCCAGAACACATGACCCGCCTCGGTCGCAACGACTACCGATTCCGCGGGCTGACGTGCCTGCTGATGCTCGAACCAGGAGTACTCGTAGAACACCTGATAGCCCAGCATCCCCAGACCACCAAACAGTGGCACGATCCACCGCGGCAGCTTGTTGCGCGTCAATTTGCGTAGCAGCAGAGCGATACCGGCAGCGCCGAGCCCCGCGACCACGATGGCAAGCAAAGTCCACAACATATGACTGTTCCCGAAAAAAGACGGGCCTCCACTGGAGGCCCGTCTGTCAGACCCTGGACCATCGGAAGATGGCCTCAGGCCAGGATTATGCTTAGTGGTTCAGAGCGGCACCAGCACCTTTGGGGGTACGCACGCTTTCCACCAGGTCCTGGATTTCCTGCGGCGGCGCAGCGGTGACACTCGACACCGCGTAAGCCACGGCGAAGTTGATCAGCGCGCCAACGGAACCGAAGGAGGCCGGGGAGATACCCATGAACCACTGATCCGGAGTGTTGGGCAGCATGTTGGTCTCCGGAATGAAGAACCAGCCCAGGTAGGTGAAGATGTACACCAGGGTGATCACCAGACCCGCAACCATGCCGCAGATCGCGCCCTTGTCGTTCATGCGCTTGGAGAAGATCCCCATCATCAGCACCGGGAACAGGGTCGCAGCAGCGATACCGAACGCCAGCGCCACCACCTGCGCAGCGAATCCTGGTGGATTCAAGCCCAGGTAGGTCGCCAGCAGGATCGCTGCAGCCATAGACAGCCGCGCTGCCAACATCTCGTTCTTCTCGCTGATCTTCGGATTGATCAAGGTCTTGATCAGGTCATGACTGATCGCCGAAGAAATCGCCAGCAACAAACCAGCCGCCGTCGATAGCGCCGCTGCAATTGCACCGGCCGCGATAAGACCGATTACCCAGCCAGGCAGGTTGGCAATCTCCGGGTTGGCCAGAACCAGGATGTCGTTGTTCACGGTCAGCTCGTTACCGTTCCAGCCGCGCTCCTGAGCGGTCGCGGTGAAGGCCGGTGCAGCATCGTTGTACATCTGAATACGGCCGTCACCGTTCTTGTCTTCCCACTTGATCAGGCCGGTCTGTTCCCAGGTCTTGACCCACTCAGGACGCTCTTCATAGGACAGAGCCGGGGCGGAAGCGCCTTCCGGATAAATAGTGGTCATCAGGTTCAGGCGCGCCATCGAGGCAACGGCCGGAGCGGTGAGGTACAGCATGGCGATGAAGATCAGGGTCCAGCCAGCGGACCAGCGCGCATCGGCTACCTTCGGTACGGTGAAGAAGCGAATGATCACGTGCGGCAGACCGGCAGTACCGATCATCAGCGACAGGGTGAACAGCACCATGTTGAGCTTGTTGTCGACATCCGCGGTGTAGGCGGCGAAGCCCAGGTCACGCACCACTTCATCGAGTTTCTGCAGCAGCGGCACGCCGGACTCGACGTGGTCACCGAACAGGCCCAGCGGCGGGATCGGGTTACCGGTCAGCTGCAGGGAGATAAAGATGGCCGGGATGGTGTAGGCCACGATCAGTACCACGTACTGAGCGACCTGGGTGTAGGTGATGCCCTTCATGCCACCGAATACGGCGTAGGCGAAGACCACCGCCGCAGCGATCCAGATACCAGTGGAGTTGCTCACTTCGAGGAAGCGCGAGAAGGCAACACCGGCACCGGCCATCTGACCGATCACGTAGGTCACGGAGATGATCACCAGGCAGATCACCGCAGTCAGGCGTGCGCCGCGACTGTAGAAGCGATCACCGATGAAGTCCGGCACGGTGAACTTGCCGAACTTGCGCAGGTAGGGCGCCAGCAGCATCGCCAGCAGCACATAGCCGCCGGTCCAGCCCATGAGGAAGGTGGAGTTGGCATAACCACCAGCGGCGATCAGGCCCGCCATGGAAATGAAGGAAGCTGCGGACATCCAGTCGGCGGCTGTCGCCATGCCGTTGGTGACCGGATGCACACCACCGCCAGCGACGTAGAACTCTTTGGTGGAGCCGGCACGCGCCCAGATGGCGATGCCGATGTAGAGCGCGAAGGACGCCCCTACGAACAACATGTTGATAACGAACTGGCTCATGACCACTTACTCCTCGACGCCAAATTCTTTATCAAGTTTGTTCAATCTCCACGCGTAGTGAAAAATGAGCCCGATAAAGAAGAGGATTGAGCCTTGCTGCGCGAACCAGAATCCGAGGTCGGAACCGCCAACGGAGATTCCCGCGACCATCGGGCGCAGGATCATGGCGAATCCGTAGGAAACCAGCGCCCAGACGATCAGGCTCCAGGTGATGAGCCGCACATTGGCCTTCCAATAGGCCGCGGCATTGCTTTGTTCAGAAGTCATAGACGCCTCCGGTTATTGTTATTCTGATGCAGCTTCAAACTAGCAGCAGGCCAGTACCGACCGACAGATAGACATTGGTATTAGCCGCATCGCAGAGCACACCTGGAGCGTCTGGGAAATGCCTGACGCAATACTCCCGGACTGCACCGGGCTACAAAATTTCCCTCCTCAAGCACGGCTTCTGCCGCACCTCAGCACATTCCTTTTGATCACCCTGCCTCGTCTGCCATCGACGAAACAACCCGGCAATCCGCCGCGCCAGAAGGTACCCGGCACGCGCCTCCTCGCGCAAACCGATATGCCCGCTCATGCCCGGTACCACAGGCGCATGAAGCCCGGCGCCAGCAGCAGGCCGACCTGACCTAGCGCCGCGCACAGCGATAGGAAGGAGCGCAACGTGCTGTTTTGCGCCGCATCCTGAATGCCGGTCAGGGCACTCCAGAAACCTTCCGGCAGCAGCATCAGGCTCAGGCTGGCCAGCGGCTTGCCGGTCAGCAGCAAGCCGTCGATCAGGTTGAACCAGCCGCAGAACATCAAGCCGATCAGGATCATCACCGCCACCACCAGACCAAGGCCCAGGCAGGCGGAAAACTGCATGAGAAGACGCATGGGATCACCTCCAGAGAAGGGGCGCGGCACTCGCCGCGCCGATTGGATTCAGGCTTGCGGCGCAGTGCGGCCGACGCCGTACCAGTCCAGCTTGCGGGTCAGCACCATCACGCTGCCGAGCACACCGAACACCAGCAGCGAGCCCATCAGCAGGGCGTAGTCCTCGGCATTGAGCAGGCCGTAGAGCATGGCGTACAGCGCTGCCAGCAACGCGCCAAAGCCCAGGCCGCGCTGCCAGCTGTGCAGCACGAAGCTGACGTAGAAGCCAATCAGCCCAACGCAGGCGCTGGCCGACAGCAGATAGGCCAGGGCGAACGCCAGATGCTCGGACAGCGACAGCAGCAGCAGGTAGAACAACGCCAGCGACAGGCCGACCAGGGCGTACTGCACCGGATGCACGGCCAGGCGCTTGAGCACCTCGAAGAGGAAGAAGGTGGCGAAGGTCAGGGCGATGAACAGCAGCGCATATTTGATCGCGCGGTCGGTCTTCAGGTACTGATCCACCGGGTCGACAAAACTCACCCCGAAGTTGCGGCCGAACAGGCCCTGGCAACGCTCAGCGCCCACGCAGCCGCGCAATGCCTCTTCCAGGTTGGTGGCGAAGAAGCTGGTCTGCCACTCGGCGCTAAAGCCTTTGTCAGAGATCTCGCGGCTGCTCGGCAGGTATTCACCGATGAAGCTCGGGTGCGGCCAGGGAACTCAGCTTGACCCAGCTGTCGCGCCCGACCGGCACGATCGAGAGCTGCTCGGTGCCCTGCAGTTTCAGATCGAAGGCGAACTCGAGCGTCTGCCCACCCTGCGCGTCCAGCGCAGGAAGCGGCGCATGCACGCCTGCACCGAAATTGTCGTCGCCGCTGCCCGGCGCGAAGCTCAGGGTCTGGCCATTGAGGCGCAGTTGCAGGTCGTTGCTGATGCCCCGGATATCGCTGATGCCGACCGAGAGAAAGGGTTTCTCAAAGCGGTAGAAACCGAGGTCGTCGCCCAGCCCCAGACGCGCCGGCAGGCGGAATTGGCCGCTGACCTGGCTGTCGCTGCGGTACAGGCGCGCCTCGTAGATGCCACGGGCACGCAGCTCGGTGCCGACCTGGCCCTCAAGCACGAAGCGCTCCGGCAGGAAGTACAGGCGCCCGCGCCGTTGACGCTCTTCGCTGTAACGCTCGCCGGTCTTTTCGTTGGTCTTCCATTCATGGGTGGTCTTGATATAGGGCAACACCAGGATCGGCCCGGTGATCTGCTGGCTGTAGCTGGAACTGCGGGCAATGCCCTGCATCACCTCATAGCGCAGGCCCTGGCGCTCATCGACCAGGCCATCGATCATCAACAGGGGAATCATCAGCAGCAGAATCAACAGGGCAATGGCGCCCAGCTTGAAACTCAGGGAACGGCTCATGGGTACGGCTCTCCGTAGCGAGTGAAAGTACGGCAGAGTCTGGGCAGCGATGATGGGAGGCGTGTGGGGCGCGCGTGGAGATTGTGTGGAGAATGCGGGAGCGCTGTACGCCGATTCGTCATCCAGCAGCTCGGCGGCACTGGCATCTGTATAAAAAACCAGTAAAACTTCGTCCATGCTCAGCCTCGATGCCCCCGAACTCTATTACCTGGCGAACTTTCGCAAGGCCCTCGCCTGGCTCGACGCCCATCACGTTGACCTGATGGACGCCGCCGAGCACGCCTTCATCGCGGATTTCCCTCAGCTCCCCCTACCCACCCAGGCGCTGCTGGTGCGCCTGGTGATGCGCAAGGGCGTGCACTTTCGCGTGAGTAAACTGCGCTACGCCGAGATCGGCGACATACCGAGCGCTGCCGCACCGCTGCTGGAGCTGGGCTGGCTGATCGACAGCGCCGCGCTGAACTTCGACGAACTCGGCGCCCTGCTGCTCAAGGACGAACTGGCTGCGCATTTCGCCAGCGATCTGCCACGCGGCAACCTGAAGAAAAGCGAAGTGCTCGACCATCTGCGCGAGCTGCACACAGAGCCGCGCAGCCTGGCCGACTGGTGCCCGAATATGGAGGAACGTCTGCTGAGCCTGGCCATCGGGCCGCTGTGCGACCGCCTGCGCCTGATGTTCTTCGGCAACCTGGCGCAGGACTGGTCGGAGTTCGTACTCGCCGACCTGGGGATATTCCGCTACGAGCAAGTGCCGATCACGCCGGGCTCGCGCGGCTTTCGTCACCGCCAGGACGTCGACGACTACTTGCACCTGCGCGCCTGCCGCGACGCCTTCGAGGCCGGCATGGCGGTCACCGAGGTGCTGCAGCACCTCGGCGATTTCTGCAGCGACAGCGCGCATATCGGCGAACGCCACCAGCGCCTGCTTCTGCAACTGGCGCAGCATCTGGAACGTGCCGGCGAGCTGGAATCAGCGCTGACACTGTACCGTGACACCCGCGCGGTCGGCTCGCGGCAACGACAAATCCGCGTGCTGGAGCGTCTGGGCCAGGATGCCGAAGCGCTGACCCTGGCCGAACAGGTAATCGCAGCGCCGCACAATGCCGAAGAAGCGCAACTGGCCGAACGAGCCCGCACCCGCCTGCGCAAACGCCTCGGCCTGCCGCCAGCGGCCAAGGCGGCGAAGCTGATCGAGGATCGCCTCGACCTGCGCCTGCCGCGCGCTGCCAGCGTCGAGCTGGCCGTGGCCATGCACCTGAGCGAACCCGACGCGCCAGTACATTACGTGGAGAACACGCTGATCTGCGGGCTGTTCGGCCTGCTCTGCTGGGAAGCGATCTTCGCCCCGCTGTCCGGCGCCTTCTTCCACCCCTTCCACACCGGTCCGGTGGATCTGCACCGCGCCGACTTTCACGCCCGTCGCAGCGAGCTGTTCAGCGCCTGCCTGGCGCGCCTGGAGGACGGCAGCTATATCGAGGCCATGCGTCGCACCCACAACGATAAGTTCGGTATCCAGTCGCCCTTCGTGTTCTGGGAGCTGCTCGATACCGAGCGCCTGGAGCAGGCGCTGGCCTGCCTGCCACCGGCGCACCTGGGCGCCTGGTTCCGGCGCCTGCTGGCCGATATCCGCGAGAACCGCGCCGGCATGCCTGACCTGATCCAGTTCTGGCCGGCCGAAGGCCGCTACCGGATGATCGAGGTGAAAGGCCCTGGCGACCGCCTGCAGGACAACCAGAAACGCTGGCTGGCCTTCTGCGCCGAGCACGGCATGCCGGTCAGCGTCTGCTACGTGGAGTGGAGCGATTGAGCCTGCGCATCGCTGTGCGCGAGCTGTGCGAGTTCACCGCCAAGGAAGGTGACCTCGACCTGCGCTTCACCCCCTCGCCCACCGCACAGGAAGGTATGGCCGGGCACGCCACGGTGGTGGCCCGGCGCGGCCCGGATTACGTTGCCGAGCTGCCGCTGATAGGCGACTTCGAAGGGCTGACGGTCAGCGGCCGCGCCGATGGCTTCGACCCGGAGTTTCGCCTGCTGGAAGAGATCAAGACCCACCGTGGCGACATCACGCGCATCCCCGCCAACCACCGCCTGCTGCACTGGGCGCAGGTGAAGATCTACGGCTGGCTGCTGTGCCAGGAGCTGGGCTTCGAGGAACTGGATCTGGCAGTGGTCTACTTCAACGTCATGACCCAGCAGGAAACGGCGTTCCGCGAGCGCCACAGCGCGGCGTCGCTGGGCGAGTTCTTCGCCCTGCACTGCCGCCGCTATATCGATTGGGCGAGGCAGGAACAGGCGCATCAGCAAGCACGCAATCAGGCATTGGACGCGCTGCAGTTCCCCTACGGCGAATTTCGCCACGGCCAGCGACAACTGGCCGAGGCCGTATACCGCGCCGCGCGCGACGGCCACTACCTGCTGGCGCAGGCCACCACCGGCATCGGCAAGACCCTCGGTACCCTGTTCCCGCAGCTCAAGGCCATGCCCGGCCAACAGCTCGACCGCCTGTTTTTCTTGAGCGCCAAGACGCCAGGCCGGCGCCTGGCGCTGGATGCCCTGCAACGCCTGCGCGAACCCGACACGCCGCTGCGCGTGCTGGAACACGTGGCCCGTGACAAGGCCTGCGAACACCCGAGCAAGGCCTGCCATGGCGACTCCTGCCCGCTGGCCAAGGGCTTCTATGATCGCCTGCCGGCAGCACGCAGCGCGGCGCTGAAGGAACGCTGGCTGGATCAGCAGGCGGTGCGCAATATCGCCATCGCCCATGGCGTGTGCCCCTACTACCTGAGCCAGGAGCTGTGTCGCTGGAGCGACGTGGTGGTGGGCGACTACAACTACTACTTCGACCTCGGCGCCCTGCTGCACAGCCTCACCCTGATCAACCAGTGGCGCGTCTGCCTGCTGGTGGACGAAGCGCACAACCTGGTGGAACGCGGGCGCGGCATGTACAGCGCCGAGCTGGATCAGGCCCGTTTCAAGGCCATGTGCCGCGACGCGCCGAAGCGTCTGAAAAGCGTGCTGGAACGGGTCGACCGCCACTGGGATCAACTGCACCGCGAGCAGGAGGTGCCCTATCAGGTCTACCCGCTGGCGCCGGACTTGCTGCTCGCCGCCCTGGGCAAGGCGGTCAGCGCCATCACCGACCTGCTCACCGACCAGCCCGAAGGCAATGGCGGCGAGCTGCTCAGCTTTTATATGGACGCCATGCTGTTCTGCCGGCTGGCGGAAAGCTTCGGCCCGCACTCGCTGTTCGATATCAACCGCATCGAGGCGGGTAATGGTCGCAGCTACTCGACCCTGTGCATCCGCAATATCTTGCCGGCGCCCTTCCTCGGTCCGCGCTTCGAGGACGCGCACAGCGCCACGCTGTTCTCCGCCACTCTAAGCCCCAGTCACTACTACCTCGACCTGCTCGGCCTGCCGGAAGAGACCCAGTGCCTGGACGTCGCCTCGCCGTTCAGCGCCGAACAACTGCACGTACAAGTAGTGCGTAACCTGTCGACCCGCTACCAGCACCGCGACGCCTCGCTGGCGCCGATCTGCCAATTGATGGCGCGCCAGTACGCCGAACGCCCCGGCAACTACCTGGCCTTCTTCAGCAGCTATCAATATCTGGAACAGGTACTACAGGAGCTACGCCGCGATCACCCGCAGATACCGGTGTGGACGCAATCCCGGCAGATGGACGAAGCGGCGCGCCAGGGCTTTATCGAGCGTTTTCAGATCGGTGGGCGCGGCATCGGCTTCGCCGTGCTCGGTGGCGTATTCGGCGAGGGCGTCGACCTACCCGGCGAACGCCTGATCGGCGCCTTCGTCGCCACCCTCGGCCTGGCCCAGCTCAACCCGATCAACGAAGAAATCCGCCAGCGCATGGACACCCTGTTCGGCAATGGCTACGACTACACCTACCTCTACCCCGGCCTGCAAAAGGTCGTACAAGCCGCCGGCCGAGTGATCCGAACCCCGGAGGATCAAGGCGTGCTCTACCTGATCGACGACCGCTTCGCCCGCCCCGAAGTACGCAGACTGCTGCCGAGCTGGTGGCAGGTGGAGCTGCTGCGTTTGCCGCTCAAAACACCCACACCCGAGCCGCAACCCGACCTGTAGGATCGGCTGGGCGGCATTCCGTTTTAGCCGCGATCATCACCGCCAGAGAACCGTAGCCAGGGCTGAGCGAAGCAATACCCGGGAGGATCGGGAGCATCTGTAAGACTCGCCTGAATACGACTTGCCAGCGGTTATCCGACATGGTGTATAACCTGCCAAACACCCCACCGCCTCGCTGCAGGCCGCGAGATAGAGAAGGATTTCGAAAATGACCAGAAAGGTTATCCACCAAAACCGCCCGCAGGTTATACACCATTTGGTGTGTAATTATAGCTAGGCCTTCTAGGAAACCTCAAAGTCAACTGAGCTACTCTTCCACTTATTGGCAAAAGCTACCGAAGAAGATTAAGCAATGCATAATATTCAAATAAAATAAATACGGACAGGGTGATTCAACGTGGAAGGCCATGTTTACATTCTTAGCAATGAGCACGTTCCTAATTTATTGAAAATTGGCTTTACAGATCGTGACCCGGAGGTTCGTGCACGAGAGCTTAGCAATAACACAGGCGTCCCTGGCTATTGGATCGTACAGAAACATTGGTTAGTTGAAAACGCGCACAGCCTGGAACAAAGAATCTTCAAGGACTTATCATCACAAAGAGTTACCGGTGAGTTTTTCAAACTTGAATTAAATGATGCGATAAATAGAGTATCCAAATTACTCCATACATACGGAGCGATAAATGATGACGGTCTTTCTCCAGCCGAACTCAGAAAACTGGAAAAAAGCGCAGAGCGCAGGAGAAAAAAGAGCAGCAAAGGCTGGAATTGAAAAAAGCACAAAGTCAATTCGACAATGAGTGGCGCTTATATTTCAACAAAGAGATCAAACCATGGTGTGACTTAATGCAGAAATGTGTAGAGGTACGCGCCGACTACAAAGCACCGAATTTTATCGAGAGATTTTTTGGCTCTAATAAAGAACTGGCCCACTATCGGCCTTGGCCAGGATTTGAGTTTCTTTTAAGACAGCTAGTTCCCATGCTTAATACATCAAGGAACGCAAGAGCATACCGAAGGTATTTTTCAGAAAAATACGCTTATCTAGATGTTTCGGGAAAGTACATTGGCAAGGTTGTTAACCCTACCGGAGTAAACATGTATTACCCTGGAGGTGATGGACACCACCTATTCTTTCTCAACGAAAAAAAACCTTTTGACTACTATAGAGAAGAAATAGAGTGCGTCACCAGTTGCGTGTTTGGCTACTGCAATCAAGATCTCTTAAATGTAATAATGCTCACAGCATATTGGAACCATTTCGCAAGAGCAATAAGATCAAAAACACCACCTGAGATCTCGCTAGACCCATATTATGATTAATTTAATTGTATTTCTGTGCGGCATTCACCATCGGAATCCAATATAACTACGCTGCCTAACAACGCATATGGACTCTCCCCACAAGTAGTGAGCAAAGCTTTGCCTTTGCACCTGTCGTCAGCGCGGTTGCATTCGTATATCCGGCCTGTTTTGGGCGCTAAGGAAGACATAGTGGCGTGGACAACGCGAAGCTTGTCCACCATGCCTGGATTGAGCGTAGCGAAAACAGGAACGTCGCGTTGCTACCCACCCTGAACAGCCGAGAAGTTTCGCGGCTGAAGCGGAGTGCCGCCCAGCCGCTCCTACATGAAGGCTGACGCTTAGGCTGTGGAGGGAGGCGCTTTAGCGGCGAGTCGCGGCTAAAGCCCCTCCCACAAGGCAACAGCAGCGTCGCCTACGCGGGTAGCGTCAGACGTACTTCCACCCCGCCTTCGACATTACCGATGTGCAGTTCGCCGCCATGCAACTCGGCCACCTCCTGCACAAAGTTCAGGCCAAGGCCGGTGCTCTTGCGGCCACCATTGGGGCGCGGCAGGGAGTAGAAGCGTTCGGTCAGACGTGCCAGGGCGTAGTCGGGGATGGCTTCGCCCTGGTTGAACAGGCGCAGGACGATGCGCTCGCCATCGCGTTCGGCGGCGATGCGGATGCGGCCGTCGGGTGGTGTGAAGTCCAGGGCGTTGTCCAGCAGGTTGGCCAGTGCCTGGCGCAGCAGGAAGCGCTCGCCGCGCAGGCTGAGGCCGACCGGTAGGGCCTGTTCGATCTGCAGACTGGCGGCGGTGATGCGCGCCTGCTGCGCTTGCAGCAGTTCGTCCACCAGTGGCGCCAGCGGCACCGCCACGCGCTCTTCCAGGCCCTGGCGCTGCTCGACCTGGGCCAGGTGCAGCAGGCGTTCGATCAGGTTTTGCAGGCGTGCGCTTTCCTGCTGGATATTGGCCACGAAACGCTGGCGCTGGTCGGTGGACATCTCGCCGTCGAGCAGTTCGGCAGCGCCACGAATGGCCGCCAGCGGGCTTTTCAGTTCGTGGGTCAGGGTGTGTACGTAGCGCTCGACGTAGGCCTTGCCTTCCAGCTCGGTACGCATGCGCTCGACCGCCACCGCCAGTTGCCCGAGTTCGCCGCCGCGTACCTGGGGCGGCTCGGCACGCAGGCCTTCGCTGACGGCCTGGGCATAGCGGGTGAGTTTGCCCAGCGCGGCGCTGAGCCACCAGGACAGCAGCGCGCCGACCAGCAGGCCAAGGCCGATCAACCCGGCCCCGAGCCAGCCCAGGCGCGTTTGCGAGCGCTCGATATAGGGCTGCAGGGTGCGGTTGGGTTTGGCCACCGAGACAACGCCGATGATGCGTTCGCCATCCCTGATCGGCGCGGCCACGTACATCACCGAGGAGTCGGGGTCGTTCGGGTCTTCACGGGTCGAACGGGCGCCGTACTGGCCGCGCAGGGTGAGCAGCACGTCGTTCCAGCGCGAGTAGTCCTGGCCTATGGCCTGGCCGCTGGAGTCGAGCAGGACGATGCCCTTGGCGTCGGTGACGTAGATGCGGTGGTTGACCTCGGCCTTGGTCAGCCCCCAGATGCTCGCCTGCGGCTGGCGCCGGCCATAGGCCTCCAGTGCGTCGTTCAGGCGGCCCTGACCGAGCGTGCCGGCCTTGAGGTCGTCACGCAGGATCTCGGCCAGCAGGTTGGCGGTATCGACCAGGGTTTCTTCGGTGCTTTGGCGCACGCCAGGGCGAATCTCGTCCATCACCGTGCTGAGCACGAACCAGCCGGCCAGGCCGACGAAGAGGAAGTAGACGAGGAAGATGCGTACGCCAAGTGGCATGGTTCAGCTCTCCGGTTCGTAGCTGTAACCGAGACCGCGATGGGTCTGGATCGACTCTTCGCTCGGGGCGATGGCGCGCAGTTTAGCGCGCACACTCTTGATATGGCTGTCGATGTTGCGCTCGTAGCCGGCCTCGCTGGCCACGCCGAGGGCATCGAGCAATTGCTCGCGCGCATAGACCCGGCGTGGCTGGCCGAGCAGCGTGCGCAGCAGGCGAAATTCGTGGCGGGTCAGGCTCAGGGCCTGGCCATGGTAGTGAATGCGAAAGGCGGCATCATTGATCTGAAAGGTGCTCGGCGCGCTGGCTGCTGGTGCTTCACGCGGCGCCACGCGTTTGAGGATGGCCTTGACCCTGGCGGCGACCTCACGCGGGCTGAAGGGTTTGACCACGTAGTCGTCGGCGCCGATTTCCAGACCCACCACGCGGTCGATCTCCTCGCTGCGTGCGGTGAGGAAGATCACCGGCAGCTCGGAGAAACGGCGCAGGCGTTTGCACACTTCAAAGCCGCTGATATCGGGCAGGCCGACGTCGAGAATGGCCAGGTCGAAGGCGCCATTTTCCAGCAGCGTCAGCGCCTCGCCACCCAGGCTCGACCAGTGCGTGGCGAAACCTTCGGCCTGCAGGGCATAGACCAGCGTATCGGCAATCGCGGCTTCGTCTTCGACTATGAGTATCTGCGGCATCGGGCGGCCTGCACCTGTGGGGCGACGGCAGGAGACTGCCGAGCGCGGGAGCCAGCGTCAAGCGAGGTATTGGCGAGTTTCACCCGCCCTACACGACAAGCGCCACTGCGACTGGATGGATGCAGGAGGTAGAACGAAGCAGGAGGCCAGAGTCGAAAGCGCCTCCCACGAGGTTGTCGCTCACCCGTAGCCCGGTCAGGGAATCTCGCCGCGAATGTATTGTTCCAGTTGACGGATCAGGTCGGCCTGTTCGGCAATGGTTTCCTTGACCAGGTCACCGATGGACAGCAGGCCGATCAGCTCGCCTTCGGCCAGCACCGGCAGGTGACGCAGGCGGCGCTCGGTCATCAGCTCCATGCAGTACTGCACGCTGTCACGCGGGCCGACGCTGATGACTTCGCTGGTCATGATTTCGTTGATCTTGGTGTTGAGCAACGAGCGCTCGGCCAAGGCCACCTTGCGCACGTAGTCACGCTCGCTGACGATGCCGACCAGGCGCCCACCGGAAAGCACCACCAAGGCACCGATCCTTTGCTCGGCGAGGATACGCAGCCCGTCGAGCAGCGAATCCTCACTGTCGACGCTGTAAACGTAGGCGTTGGCTTTATTGCGAATAACCTCTGCGACGGTTTTCATGCGGGCGGCTCCTGTTGTTGTTATCCGGTTTTAGCAGAGTTGGCCGCCGCGGTCAGCCTCAGTCGAGGCTGAATCGTCCAGTATTGTGCGCCAGCCCTTCGCTGCCACGACGCAGTTGCTCGGCAGCACTGCTCACGGCCTGGGCGCCATCGAGCAGTTGTCCGGCGGCCTGATCGACCTGCTGGATATTGCCACTGACTTCATCCGCGGTGGCCGCTTGCTGCTCGGCGGCCGTGGCGATCTGCGCCAGGCGGTCGCTGACGCGCTGCACCGAGTCGACGATGTTTTGCAGCTCGTCGCCCATGGCCAGCACGCTGCCGATGTCGCCATCGGCCTGGCTGCAGGCCTCTTCCATCAGGGTGACCGACTGGCCGACCACGCGCTGCAGGTTGTCCACGGTCTGGGCGATTTCCTGGGTCGAGTCCTGGGTGCGCTTGGACAGCGAGCGTACTTCGTCGGCGACCACGGCAAAGCCTCGCCCGGCCTCCCCCGCACGCGCGGCCTCGATGGCGGCATTCAGCGCCAGCAGGTTGGTCTGCTCGGCGATGCCCTTGATCACCTCGACCACTCGGTTGATCTGCTGGGTCTGATCACGCAGTTGCTGCAATGCCGCAGCGCTGTCGCCGAGACGGCTGCTGAGGTGGCGCATGCTGGCGCTGGTGCGCTCACTGCGCTGGTTGCTGCTCAGCGCCACTTCACGGGTCTG
Source organism: Pseudomonas sp. NY15364 (assembly GCF_048068235.1). Taxonomy (NCBI): domain Bacteria; kingdom Pseudomonadati; phylum Pseudomonadota; class Gammaproteobacteria; order Pseudomonadales; family Pseudomonadaceae; genus Pseudomonas; species Pseudomonas sp. NY15364. The sequence goes on from NZ_JBLUPX010000011.1 coordinate 143,722, forward strand.
CTGCGCTTCCACCGCCGCCTGCTCGCAGCTTTGCGCCACACTCTGTGCGGTGGCGGCCATCTGCGTGGCGGCGGTGGCAATCTGGCTCATCTGCGCTTGCTGCTGCTCGACGGCGTCCAGCGCATCACGCGCCTGGCCACCGAGCAGTTGCACTGTGCTATCCAGTTGCTGGCTTTCGCGGTTGACGCCCTGCAGCGAGTCGCGCATCTGCTCGACTGCGGTATTCAGCGCCTGGGCGATGGCGGCCAGGTCGTCACGGCCGTTGACCTCCATGCGCACGCGCAGGTCGCCGTCACGCAGACCGCGCGCGGCTTCGATGATGTTGCTGGTGCTGATGCGGATCGAGGCGTTCAGGCACATCAATACGTACATCGCCAGTAAGGTGAGCGCGATGAATGCGCCGATCACCTGGACCATCGAGTGCAGCGCCTGCTGCCGGTAATAACCGAGGCTGGCGGAGAACTGCTGGTAGAGCGCTTGCTGCAGGCCCTGCAGTTGGGTTTCCAGCGCTTCGACACGTTGCACGAACTCCTCGGGCGTGAGCGCCATGGGGCTGGCCTCGAACATGTCGCGGTCGATCTGGACAAGGAAGTCGTCGAACGCCTTGAGCGAGGCATCGAAAGGCGCGCTCAGTTGGCGCATGGCCTGCGGCGCCTCGCGTGACAGGGTGATCTGCGCCTTGACCAGCTGCGCCCGTTGCTCGTCGAGGCTGCGCCGCAGGTCGCGGATCAGCACCCGGCTCTGCAGGGTGAAATGCTGCGAGACCACGGCGCCATGGCCCTGAGCGGCGAAGGTGCCAAGCTGCTCGAGCAGCCGCGGCATGACGTAGGTGATCTGCTCCATCATCAGGTAGGTGTCGAGGCGCGGATCGAGAATCAGGGTGCTGTCGGTCGCCACCTGCTCACGCAGGGCGATCAGGTACAACAGCGCCTTCTGGTAGCGCTCCAGTGCATCGGGCAAGGGCACCTTGGTCAGCCCCGCGGCTCGCAAACCGTCGCGCTCGCCCTGCAGGGCCTGGAAATGCTGGCGCGCCTGATCACTGATCAGCTCGCTCTGCAGCGGCTCGGCCGCCTGCTGCAAGGCCTCGTCGAGCTTGGACTCGCGTTGCTGCAGCAAACCTTGTGCGGCATTCTCGGTGCCTTTCCATCGCGCCAGCAGGGTGCGCTGGGCGATCAGCTCATGTTGCACCTGAGCCATACGTTCCAGCGCCTGCGCGCCTTCCACTTCGTAGTCCACGGATTGCAGGCGCGACAGGTAGTCACTGCTGATGACCCACAGCGCATAACCGAGCGGCAACGCGAACAACAGGAACACCAACTGAAACTTGTGGGCAAAACTGAAACGCTGCAGCAGCCGTACACCCGGCTTGAGTACTCCCGTCATAGCGACACCTCAACGACCTAAAGGGCCTACAGGCCTGGCAAAGAATTGCATGTAGCAAAAAGCAGGCCCGACGCCCATTTTGGGCAGCTAGTCGTTACGGGGCACTCTCAACGAGTGTAATGGCCAATGGGTATCAGCCTTTTCCGAAATGCGACAATTAACTCAGCACTGGGGACGATCACGGGTGTAGCGCTCGGCTGGGTCCACCGCTGCACCAAGATCGCGCATGGCGCTGGCACCGATCAGCAGCGGATAGCTGAAAGTGCTGCGGTCGGTCAGGTTGACCTCAATGGTGCGCTCTTCCTCGCCCAGGCAGATCGGCATCTCGATCACCGGGCGCTGCGAGTAGGCGACTTCCTTGAGCTCGGCGTCGCTCTCTTCGGTACGCTTCTTGATCTCGGCGATGCGTACCAGCGGATGTTCATACACCTTGTCTTCAGCACCATCGACGGCCAGGCGGAAGCGCACCCAATCCTCACCATCGCGCTTGAAGGGTTCGATGTCCTTGGCCGATAGCGAGGCGGTCATCGCGCCGGTGTCCATCTTGGCCTTGAGAGTCTGGCCCAGAGCGGGGAGCTTGATCAGTTCGTAGCGGCCGTAAAGGTCCGGTTGTTCATCGGCCATGGTCGGCAGACTGATGGCGGCGGCCAGCAGGAGCAGAGCGTATTTCAAGGTTAGGTCCTCTCGTTTGCGGTGACCGAACCTACGACTGCCATGCGCCTGGCATGTTCCGCCAAAAGCGTTACAACGTGCTGCAAACTAGCGGCCGCGCCCTTCCAGATCCACGCCACTCCACAGCTCATCGAGCCGCTCGAAACCCCACTCCTCGGCCGATTCACGCCCGACAATGCGATCCTGGTCGGTGATCTTGCTCAGGTCGACGACGCTTTGTGGCAGCGGCAAACGCGACTTGGCCGAGAAGAACACCTTGACCCTCGGCGCCAGCAACGCCTTGGGATTCTGCTCCATGACCACCGCCAGGCGTCCACTTTGCAGACGCACCAGGGCGCCGACCGGATAGATGCCGACGGTCTTGACGAAGGCCTGGAACACCACTTCGTCGAAATGCCCTTTCCATTCGGCCATCTTGCGGATCGACTCGGCCGGGTCCCAGCCCTGCTTGTAGGGGCGATTGGACGTGATCGCGTCGTACACGTCGCAGACCGCGCCCATCTTTGCCAGCAGACTGATCTGGTCACCTTGCAGATGATGCGGATAGCCGCTGCCGTCGACCTTCTCGTGGTGATGCAGGCACACGTCGAGAACCAGAGCGCTGACCTGCTTGCTGGCAATCAGGATATTGCCGCCAGCCTCCGGGTGCCGGCGCACCTTGGCGAACTCGTTGTCGGTGAGCTTGCCGGGCTTGTCCAGCAGCTCCTGCGGTACGGCCATCTTGCCGATATCGTGCAGCAAACCGGCCAGCCCGGCCTCGCGCACAGCGGCCTCGGGCAGACCGAGCTGGCGCGCCAGGGCGATCATCAAGGCGCAGACCGCCACCGAGTGCATATAGGTGTATTCGTTGCTGTGCTTGAGCCGCGCCAGGCTGATCAGCGCATTGGGGTGGCGCATCACCGACTCGGAAATTTCCTCGACCAGCGACTCGGCCTGCTCGAACTGCAGCGCCTGGCCCATGCGCGCATCGCTGAACATGTCCATTACCGCCTGCTTGGAGCGCGCGCAGAGCTTCACCGCATTCTCCAGCTCCTGCTCCATCGACAGTGCCTTGACCTTGGGCGGCTCGATGGCCGCCAACAGGCGGGCCTCAGCCTCGCATTGGACCTCAGCCTCGGTAGCGGCATGGACACCAGCGGCGACATCGGTGCCCTTGCTGACATCGATCCACAGCTCGCTGATCGCACTATCGCGAATACGAGCGAGATCTTTTTCGGAACTGAGGAGAAATTTGGACTTCCAGAAGGGATGATCCATCCAGGAGCCGCAGAATTCCTGAATGAACATTCCGACGCGTAGATCGGCGACGGCGATCCGTTTGAGCATGGTACGTACCGGCAGGTTGAAGCGCCTTCCGTGGGCGGGATGTCCCGTGGTGACGATCATTGGCTTATAGACACTGATCTGGCAATAGGCCAGTGGGTGGAGCTTTGAGCAAATTGTTGCGCTTGCATAAGATGTCCGCTCATCGCCCGCCATGGAGTCGACATGCGCCCTCTGCTGACCGGCCTAGCCAACATCGTTTTACTGCTCGCCAACACCCTGATCCTGATCGGTCCGCTGCTGCTGATCGCCCTCGCCAAGCTCGTGTTACCCGGCCAGAGCGCCCGCGATACCTGTTCACGCGGGGTGATGTGGGTGGCCGAATTCTGGGCGGAGAACTGCAAGCGCATCTTCGCCCTGCTCACCCCGACTCACTGGGACATTCGCGGCAACGCCGAGCTGCGCAGCGACCGCTCCTACCTGGTGATCAGCAATCACCAATCCTGGGTCGACATTCCTGCCCTGGTGCAGGCGTTCAACCGCAAGACGCCCTACTTCAAGTTTTTCCTCAAGCAGCAGCTGATCTGGGTGCCCTTCCTCGGCCTGGCCTTCTGGGCACTCGATTACCCCTTCATGAAGCGCTACTCCAAGGCCTTTCTGCAGAAGAACCCGCACATGAAGGGCAAGGACCTGGAGATCACCAGGGCCGTCTGCGAGAAGTTCAAGCGCCTGCCGGTCACCGTGGTCAACTACCTGGAGGGCACCCGCTTCACCCCGGCCAAGCAGGCGCAGCAGCAGTCGCCCTACCGCTATCTGCTCAAGCCCAAAGCCGGCGGCGTGGCATTCGTACTCGCTACATTGGGTGAGCAGATCGATGCCGTGCTGGACGTGACACTGGTGTATCCCGAGGGCAAAGCGCCGGGCTTTTGGGCGCTGCTCAGCGGTCAGGTGGACAAGGTGATCATCGATATCCAGACGCGCAACCTGGCTGCCGAACTGTGGCAGGGCGACTACCAGAACGACCCGGTATTTCGCCAGTACATGCAGGACTGGGTATCGCAGCTCTGGCAGGAGAAGGATGAGCGCATCGCCCGGATTCGCGCCGAACGCGGCTAAGGCAACGGATCAGCGATCCACTCATACATGGGCTGAATGGATAATTCGATGATCTCGAAACCGGCGATTACCACAGCTGGGTTTCTAGTGCGCTACTACTTCTGAAAGTCTTTGAGGTCGAATCTCCGATAACACTAGGCGCGAAAAGTCACAGCACTGCTGCGCCAGTTTGACAACGGCCAGGTTGAGTCCCTGTTCTCGATCAACCCGGTGCAGCGCTGCGTAGCGAACCATTGGCAGCCCCGGCTTGGTTTCGATGATCGATAACGCGCCCTGACGCACCAAGTGTGCCAGACAGCGTTTCGGTAGGTAGCTGATACCCAGGCCGGAAAGTGCCAAGCCTACCTGTACCAACAGACTATGGCTGGTGATCGTGCGCGGCATCTGCACATTGTGGGTGGCGAACCAGTAGTCATAGATCAGCCCCGTACCGGAATTTGGCCCCTGCGTCAGCACCGTGTAATTGGCCAACTGATCGAGGCCAATGGCACCACCTTCCGGCGCCAGACTGGGGGCACACATCCACACGTTGTCGACGCTTTTCAAGGGTGTTGCCACAAAGCGGGCGTCGTTGAAGGCATCCGGGACGATAATCAGGTCGAGCTGGTCTTCACCCAGCTTGCGAAACAAATCGCTGCTCAACTCGACCGATGGCTCGATCTGTACCCGTGGATAAGTACGGCGGATCTCGTCGACCAGCGCAGGCAGCCATGTCAGCGCCGTCAGCTCGGTGACACCGAGGCGAAAACGCTTGACCAGTACCTCACGGGTGCTGATGCGTTCGATCAGGTAGTCGCGTCTTTCCAGCAGGTCGCGTGCGTAGTCCAACAGCTCCTGCCCCTTCTCGGAAAGCCTGGCATTACGCCTGCTGCGGTCGAATATCTGCACGCCAAAAGCTTCCTCCAATTCCTGAATCCGCTTGGAGATAGCCGATTGAGACATGTGCAACTTGCTGGCCGCCGTCTCGAAACTGCCCAACTCAGCGATCCAGTACAGCGCTTCTAGCTGTTTGAATGTAACCACGGCTCACCAAATGAAAAAAATCGATGAATTATCATCTTAAAATATCGCTAAAACTATTTATTGGCGACTCCTAAGATCGGCCTCAACGCCACGCGCGACTGATGCGTCATTCTCATAGGAGCCCACCATGTCTCTCCCCGGTTCTCGTATCCAGCCCAACCCACCTCTGGTATCTGAAGAGATCATCCAGGCCTTTCAGGATGTGGTCACGCCGCATATCAGTGACAACCTGGGCCGCCATGTCGGTGCGCGTGGTCTGACCCGTTTCAACCGCCAGGGGAAGCTCGTTGGCACCGCGCTGACGGTCAAGACGCGCCCCGGTGACAACCTGTTCGTCTACAAGGCCATGACCATGCTGCAACCGGGGCATGTGCTGGTCATCGACGCCCAGGGCGACACCTGCAACGCTGTGATCGGCGAACTGATCAAGCTGTATGCCCTGCAGCGAGGCTGCACCGGCTTCGTCGTCAACGGTGCGATTCGCGATGTCGCCAGCTTCGAAAGCACCCCTTGCTATGCCCTGGACGTCGTGCACTGCGGCCCCTACAAGACCGGCCCAGGGGAAATCAACGTGCCTGTCAGCATCGGCGGCATGCTGGTGCAGCCTGGCGACATCCTGGTGGGTGATGAAGATGGCCTGGTCGCCTTCGCCCCGGAGCACGCCCCCGCCCTGTTGGAGGCCGCAGCCCTCCATGCCGCGCATGAAGAGGCGGTCAAGGCCGAAATCGCCACCGGCAAGCTGCAACAAAGCTGGCTGCAGCGTGTGCTCGAACAAAATGGCCTGGCCAACTGAGGAGCCGATGATGACCAGCGACTTCCTCTCCAAGCGCGTTCTGAGCATTCAACCGTCACCCAGCATCGCCGCCAACGCCCTGGTCGCAGAGCTGCGTGCGCAGGGTCGCGACATCGTCAACTTCACCGTCGGCGAACCCGACTTCGACACCCCGACGCACATCCTGCAAGCGGCCAGCGTGGCCATGCACAACGGCGACACGCACTACACCGCAACCACAGGCACCTTGGCGCTGCGCCAGGCCATCGTCGACAAGCTGGCGCGTGACAACGACCTGCACTACAGGCTGGATGAAGTGGTCGCGGGAAGCGGTGGCAAGCACGTCATCTACCACGCACTGGCTGCAACCCTGAATGCCGGCGATGAGGTGATCGTGCATGCCCCGTACTGGGTGTCGTATCCCGACATCGCACGCCTCAACGAGGCCACGCCAGTGATCATTGCCGGCAATGAGGATAATGGCTTCAAGCTGACGGCCGCTGCTCTCGAACAGGCCATCACCCCACGTAGCAAGTGGGTCATCCTCAATACCCCTAACAACCCGAGCGGTGCTGTCTATAGCCGTGCCGAACTGCAAGAGCTGGCGGCCGTGCTGCGTCGGCATCCGCAGGTCTGGATCATGTCTGACGAAATCTATGAGCATTTCGTCTATGAAGGCGCGCACCACCTCTCCATTGTCAACGTCGCCGCCGACCTCAAAGACCGCACCCTGATCATCAACGGTGCCTCCAAGGGCTACGCCATGACAGGCTGGCGCCTGGGTTTCGCTGCGGGCCCACGCGCGCTGGTTGCCGCCATCGGCAAATTGCTTTCGCAGACCACCACCTGCCCCAGCTCCATCAGCCAGGCGGCCGCCGTTGCCGCGTTTGCTGGCGACCAGCAACCGATCGCCGATATGCGCGCCATCTACACCCTGCGCCGCCAACGCATGCTGGAGCGCCTGAGTGGCATCAAGGGGCTGCGCTGCATACCGCCGCAGGGGGCGTTCTATGTCTTCGCCAACGTGGCGGGCCTGATCGGCATGGTTACGCCCGATGGCCAGCGCATCACCAGCGACATTGAACTCGTCGACTACCTGTTGCAGGAGGGTAATGTGGCGACGGTCAGCGGCGCCGCCTACGGCATGTCGCCTTATTTGCGCCTGTCCTTCGCCAGCGCGATCGACACCATCGACGAGGGATGCCGACGCATCGCTCATGCCTGCGCACGGCTGCGCTGAGCCTCAAAAAACAATATCGGCCAGGGATGGCTTGCGACTTCACTGCCCCATCGCATTACAACAATATCCACTATCGAAAGAGGCATCCCATGAACATCAACCGCGTTTTCTCAGGCGCCCCACACCTCTCATGCGCAGGAGAGTCGAAATGAAAGGCCTAACCTTGTCTTTCGGGCTTTCCACCAAGATTTTTCTCGGCTTCACCCTTGGCGTCCTGTTTGGCTTGGTCGCGCCAGAATGGGGAGTCGCCATCAAGCCGGTGGGCGATGCTTTTATTCGCTCGATCCAGATGCTGATCATCCCGATCGTGTTTTTCAGCGTGGCGGCAGGCATCGCCAACATGGGTGATGTGGGCAAACTCAAGCGGGTAGGCGGCAAGACCCTGGTGGTCTATACCGTCATGACGGTGATAGCCGGCATGATCGGCCTGACTGTCGCGCACCTGCTGCAACCTGGCGTCGGCTTCATCAGCAAGAACGCAGCAGTGGCACTGTCGCCAGCGAGCGAAGTACCGACGCTCGGTCAGTTCTTTCTCGGTATCATCCCATCCAACATCTTGGACGCCATGGCCAAGGGCAGTGTGATTCAGGTGATTCTGATTGCCGTTCTGGTTGGCATAGCGCTGGTTTCTCTAGGAGAGAAAGCCTCAGGCATCAAAAACCTGTGCGATCAGGCATCAGCGGTCATCCTGAAGATTCTCGACATGATCATGGCGCTTTCTCCTTACGGCGTCTTTGCCCTGATGGCCTACACGATGGGCAACTATGGCCTGGAAATCTTCGATCAGGTCGGGAAGTTCATTCTGGCCGACTACATCGGCCTGCTGGTTGTGTGGCTGATCGCCTCCGTTCTGGTCGTCACCTATACCAAGGTCAGCTACGTCTACCTGCTCAAGAAGATCAGCAAGGTCTGGGTAGTCACGCTGTCGACCACCAGCAGCGCCGCAACGCTGCCAATGAGCATGCATGTGACCCACAGCGACTTCAGGGTGCCGAAATGGATCACCTCGTTCATGCTGCCATTGGGCGCCACCATCAACCTGATGGGAGCAGCGGTCTACCTGTCGGTTCTGGCCGTGTTCGCCGCAGGCTTTTACGGCGTCGAGCTGAGCACCGCGCAGATGATCAATGTAGTGATGATCGGCACCCTCCTGGCCATGGCAGCACCCGGCATTCCTGGCGGCGGTATCGTCATGGGCACGCTGATGCTGCAACTGATGGGCCTGCCGTTCGAGCTCGTCGGCGTGATTGCCGGTATCTACCGGGTGATCGACATGGGGCACACGACGCTAAACGTATCCGGTGACGTGCTGGGCGCCATGCTGGTGGCCAAGAGTGAAAAGATGCTGAGCTGCGACGCCCAAGGCATTCCCGTCGATCTGGGGCTTGCCGAAGACGAAGAGACGCCACTTGGGAAAGCAAGCAAGGCCTCGTTCACTGAATCGGTACGATCCTCATAGCCCGCCCAGAGAGTAAAGAACACCGCGCGCTCATGAGCGGCGAGCGGAAGATTAAAAGGGAGCCCGAGAGCTAATGCCAGTCAGTTAAGCGCTACAGCTTGACCTTCTGCGCGCTGAAACGAAAATCCGATGTTTGTTTTGAGCATCGGATTTTTTATGCGACTTTCCCGCGCCTTGGCACTGACTCACGAAGTGGCTTCTGCTACTTACTCCCTTGACGAACTAGGGGCGCTGCTTGATCCAGACCTAGTTAGCGCCGCACTGGAAACGGCGGGAGTGGCGACCCTGCGTAAGCGACGTCTCCCTCTTGAAGCCATGCTCTGGTGCGTGATCGCCATGGCGTTGTTTCGCCGGATGTCGGCCTGGGATGCCGCGAGCCGTATGGGCATCATGCTGCCTGGGCAGAAGCCATTGGTAGCACCCAGTGCAATCGTGCAAGGTCGCCAGCGTTTGGGCAGCGCTGCGGTGCGAGAAGTCTTTTCCCTGACTCAACAACGCTGGCATGCCAGCGCCAATCA
>NZ_JBLUPX010000012.1:0-140678 GCF_048068235.1 Pseudomonas sp. NY15364
CTGCACTTTGGCGTCGGGACGCATCATGACGGAACTCCACGGGAAAATAGGGAGCCCAGCATCCGGGATACGGAGAGGTCAGTTGAAGATGGGGTCTATGGAGCGCATACGGTCAAGGCACTAATGTTCTTGGGTGATGCAATCCCATTCTTCTGCGCCTGGGTGATGATGTCGTTCGCGCGGGGCACCAAGCCAAACAGGGCAACATCGAAGTCAACCTCGAGATTCATGGCTCCTTCGCGGCTTCCCTGTCGTGCTTCGTCACAGTATTCCTCGATCGAAACACCAAACTGGGCGGCGGTTTCGCTTGGTACGCCAACCTTGCCCCTCACATACTGCTCCCAGCAGAAATCCCGCTTGGCGAACTCTGAGATGTTCCTGACATTGTCCGGCGGGGATCTCAGAATGTCTGCCACCAGACGGGCCTGCTCTAGCATCCATCCAAGCAGTGCTGAGGGAACACTCTGCTCTCGCCATATCCTATCCAGATCCAACTGCTGGGCCTTTGCTCGGAACCCGTCAGCGCAGGCTGCAATCGTGTACGTGACAATTTGAGCTTTATAGCCTCGGTCTGCTTGGTACCACGACGAGTTCTGCACGGCTTCATCAAGGTCAATGAAGAGCAATGCTTTAGCCATGGCCCGACGGAACCAGGTTTCACTGAGCGAGGATCCATCTCCGAGCTTCGCGAGCACCGATGTCGTGTAGCGGTTGAAGCATTTCTGGGCGCCCTCACTGACATGTTGGGGGCGCCCATCGAAGGAAAGCTCGTACTTCGCAAGGTCGGTCTTTGTCACGAGACGTGTCTTGGGATACATCAACTCAAGCTTCTTGCGCTCAGACGGCGTCTTGTACGAGAAGAGATTCTTGTACTGGCCTCTAGCACGTTCATAGAACCATTTGCTGCTGTGAAGCTCGCCCGCTTTCTGGGGAACGGACACCTCTTTGGAGAAGCGTTCAATTCGGATCTGTACCGGACTGTTAGAGGCAAGATCAGCCAGCGAAACCTTGTTTTGTGTGTTGGCGTATTCGGAGATTCGGGGAACCACATCGGCTAACCGATCCTCCTCCACTACGGACAGCTTGACCTGAACGTAAACATGATCAAGGTTCCTGCCCAAACCATCGCGAGCATAGAGCAGAGACGCAGTGGTTTGCCCTCCGTTTACAACTTGGAAATCCTTGATGTGGGAAATAGCCAATGCACCGCTGGGGAGCCTTCGCGTCTGTACGGAGGACGCCGTAGCCGTTACGCCATTGTTGTACGCAAAGAACATCCCGGGCTCTTCCGCGATGGTGCGCAGAATGCCTTTGTTGACACCGGTCTTTGCCTGCAGGTACGTCCTGACGTTCTGCTCGAGTAGGCGATTACCAAATGCGGCGAAGACCTTGGCCAGTACCGAGCAGTCCCCAGCCAAATCTTCCAAGATCGTCGGGCTCCCGCTCATCCTGTGGATTGGCACTGGCGGGGCGCATGGCGATCTTTAGCGTCTCCAAGTCCATGCCAGTCCCGTCGTCACGGATCCTTACGACAACATCACTCTCCTCGGGCTCGAACGAGATATCCACCCGAGAGGCCTTGGCCTTGATGCTATTGTCGATTAAGTCCGCGAGAGCTGCCGCTAGGTCGTAGTTACCAAAACTTCGTGCGGTCGCCATCAGGTCCCTTGCCTGGGGCGGATTCGTTATCCTCAATTCCCTCTCCTCAGCCCATACCACCGGGCAATATGGCAACAAGCCACTACAACATTATCCTTAGCCATAGTACGGGTACGAGACTATCCAGATTCATGGCAAATGGCCACTTCCTAGCCGCGCCCTTTTCTGCACCGGGTTGCATCGGAGATAGAGCCAATGCCCGCTACTGGATGCTTTGAGCCTGCCGCATCAGACTGGATGCCGGCCATAGTCGACTACCACAGCTTATGATCTCAGCTCGTAGCTGACCTTGCCTGTAGGTCGGCCACACCGACTACGATCATGAAGCTGGAGAAATTAAATGTGTAGACAGTAGGACTGAAAATCCTACGCACCAGTGAGACAGATTACGCTGGCAATACCGCCCTCCCCCACGCCACCAGCCTGGAATCAGGGGAGGGAGGCGGCTCGGGCTAATGATTGATCAACGACCCCTGATCGCCCGCAGCAGCGAGGCTGCTCAGGACATAGCTTTATTCCCCCTCATCATCTGGTGCAGAGGCCTCCATGCGCCGCCCGTAGAACCCTACCCAATCCACGTCACCAAACTCCTTCTGCAGCAACCCCTTCAGATAGTCATGCCACCCCTGGAGAGCCTCAGCCTTTTCTTCAAAGTATGAGTACCGGTCATAGATCGCATCCACCGACAGGTCCTTATGGTTGAGGATGCGACTGCGCACGTCCTTGCCCAAGCCATGCTTGGACATGTGCGTGGTTGCCGTGCGGCGCAAGTCATGCACGGTTGGACGCGGATAGCCATCGGCAACGCGCAGCAGACTCTCCTCTTCGACCCGACCTGAATCCTTCACGTAGTCATCGTAGAAGCGGCGCATGGCGCGGTTGAGCGAGGGCTGCGTCTGCGGTTTAGCAGGCCAACGCCCTGGAAACACATACTGCCCAGGCTTAGGTTGAGTTTTACTATTAGCCCAGTGTTCAAGGTCATTCGAAATCACTTTCTGAATCTGCCGCTCACGCAGGTAATTCAGAATGCTCAGCACATCGTCCGAAAGCGGAATGGCAATCGGGTTGTTGTTCTTCTCGAACTTGCCACTGCGATCCCAGATCTGCTCGTCCAAGTCGATATCGACCCATCGCATAGCCACGATACGCCCCGAGCGCTGCGCCAGCATCAGACTCAGCAACAGGGAAAACCGCGTATTGGTCGTCAGCGAGGCACCGGCCAACTGGTGCAGAAACCACACCAATTCGTGACGATTGAGGCTGCGCTCCCGTGGCGTTTCCTTGGCCACCCTATTGATCTGCACCAAGGGTGTCGCAGCAAGGATCTCGCGCTCGACGCAGAAGTTGAACATCTTTCGGATCACGGCCAGCAGACGGTTGGCCTGCACCGGCGCGGTCTTGGCCTTATGATCAAGCAGCGCCACGACCTGCTTGCGCGTGACATCACCGATCTTGGTGCGCCCGAGGTGCGGAACAAACTCAGTGCGCAGCATGCGCTCATCTTCACGCCACGATTTCTTGTTCTTCTCGGCCCACTCTAGGTAGCTGACAACCGCCTCTTCGAACGTCGGACTGGTGCGGTACTCGACCAACTCGACGATTTTCTTCTGCCCGGGATCGATACCCTGCTTCAGCAGCTCACCGGCCTGCGCGGCCTTGGCACGCGCCTCAGCAAGCGATAGCTCAGGGTATTTGCCCAGTGTCAGGCGCCGGGGATGGCCATGAAAGCTGTAGAGCAAGATGAAACTTATGCATGTTTTGTTGACCCGCACCCCGAACGTACCCTGCCCCGGCATGGGCGGATCGAGGTAATCCTGACGTCCTTTCTGGGGGTCGTACTTGAGCCGCTGGAGGATGTGTTCCTTCATCGCGCCGCGCTGTTTCATCTGCCCGCTCCTGACTAATACCGGGGTAGGTTTGGGGTAGGACTATAGCGCCTGGGGTAGGTTTGGGGTAGGGATTTGACCAAAGATTAAACAGCGGTTAGATTTTTCTACGCAGCCCAGTAAAATCGATACATACCTTTATATTCATGCACTTAGATAGCTTTAAGGCTTGTCAATTTTGCTGATACGGCCTGTGGAAAACCTAGCTTTGACACTGACTTGTAATCAGTAGGTCCCGGGTTCGACTCCTGGTGCCGGCACCATCTAATATCAAGGCCTGCTTTCATGCAGGCCTTTTTTGTTTTTGCTCCTGCCCACATCCGTCGCTTGTTCATTGCACTTACCGCTCTCGGCTCGTGGGTATGGCGAAAGGTTACATAGCGAGGTTATGAGCAGATGCGCATTCTTGTTACCGGCGGCGCCGGCTTCATCGGTTCGGCTCTGATTCGTCATCTGATTCAGAACACCGAACACGAGGTACTTAACCTCGACAAACTGACCTACGCCGGCAACCTGGAGTCGCTCACCCCCGTTGATGACAACCCGCGCTACCGCTTCGTCCAGGGCGACATTGGCGACTGCAAATGCGTTGCGGCGACACTGGCCGAGTTCCAACCGGACGCCATCATGCACCTGGCCGCCGAGTCCCACGTCGACCGTTCCATCGATGGCCCGGCCGCGTTCATCCAGACCAATATCGTCGGCACCTATGGCCTGCTAGAAAGCACCCGCGCCTACTGGCTTGGCCTGAGCGCTGAGCGCAAGGCGGCCTTTCGCTTCCATCACATATCCACCGACGAGGTGTACGGCGACCTGCATGGCGTCGACGATCTCTTTACCGAAACCACCCCTTACGCGCCCAGCTCGCCTTATTCGGCGAGCAAGGCGGCGTCCGACCATCTGGTGCGCGCCTGGCAGCGCACCTATGGTCTGCCGGTGCTGCTCACCAACTGCTCGAACAACTACGGCCCCTATCATTTCCCTGAAAAGCTGATCCCGTTGATGATCCTCAACGCCTTGGCGGGCAAACCGCTGCCGGTGTACGGCAATGGTCAGCAAGTGCGCGACTGGCTGTACGTGGAAGATCACGCTCGCGCCCTACTCAAGGTGGTCAGCGAGGGCAAGGTCGGAGAGACCTACAACATCGGCGGCCATAATGAGCAGAAGAACCTCGATGTTGTGCGCGCCATCTGCGCTTTGCTGGAAGAGTTGGCCCCACAGAAGCCGGCCGGTATCGCGCGCTATGAAGACCTGATCACCTACGTGCAGGATCGTCCCGGTCACGACCAGCGCTACGCCATCGACGCCAGCAAGATCGAGCGCGAGCTGGGTTGGGTACCGCAGGAAACCTTCGAAACCGGTCTGCGCAAGACGGTGCAGTGGTACCTGGACAACCTCGACTGGTGCCGCCGCGTGCAGGATGGCAGTTATCAAGGTCAGCGACTCGGCGCACTCTAAGGAGCAGGAATAATGAAAGGCATCATTCTCGCCGGCGGTTCCGGCACTCGCTTGCACCCCATCACCCTCGGCGTCTCCAAGCAGTTGCTGCCAATCTATGACAAGCCGATGATCTATTACCCGTTGTCGGTGCTGATGCTGGCCGGCATTCGCGAGATTCTGATCATCTCCACCCCCGAAGACCTGCCCAACTTCCGCAAGATGCTTGGCGACGGCAGCCAGTTCGGCATCGAACTGCAGTATGCCGAGCAACCCTCGCCTGATGGCCTGGCGCAGGCCTTCCTGATCGGCGAGTCGTTCATTGGTAACGACTCGGTGTGCCTGATCCTCGGCGACAACATCTTCCATGGTCAGCACTTCACCGAGAAGCTGCTGCGCGCAGCCAGCCACGACAGCGGCGCCACGGTATTCGGCTACTGGGTCAGCGATCCCGAACGTTTCGGCGTGGTCGAATTCGATGCGGCTGGCAATGCGCTGTCGATCGAGGAAAAGCCGGCGCAACCCAAGTCCAGCTTTGCCGTGACCGGCCTCTATTTCTACGACAACGACGTGGTGCAGATTGCCAAGGCGGTCAAACCCTCGCCGCGTGGCGAGCTGGAAATCACCGATGTGAACAATGCCTATCTGGCCCGTGGCGATCTGCGCGTGGAGCGTTTCGGCCGTGGCTTCGCCTGGCTCGACACCGGCACCCACGACAGCCTGCTGGATGCCTCGCATTACGTGCAGACCGTGGAAAAGCGCCAGGGTCTGAAGGTCGCCTGCCTCGAAGAGATCGCCTATCAACAGGGCTGGATCGACCGCGAACAATTGCTCGTGTGCGCCAAGGCGCTGGGCAAGACCGGCTATGGCCAGTACCTGTACAAGCTGGTGGAGGAATCGCTGTGAACGTCATCGCCACTGCACTGCCAGAAGTGCTGATTCTCGAACCCCAGGTGTTCGGTGACGAGCGCGGTTTCTTCTATGAGAGCTTCAACGCGCGACGCTTTGCCGAGGCCACCGGGCTGACCCGCGAGTTCGTTCAAGACAACCATTCGCGCTCCGCACGCGGCGTACTACGCGGCCTGCATTACCAACTGCAGCAGGCCCAGGGCAAGCTGGTGCGTGTCACTGCTGGCGAGGTCTATGATGTCGCGGTCGACGTGCGCCGCAGTTCAGCAAATTTCGGCAAGTGGGTCGGCGTGCATCTGTCCGCCGAGAACAAGCGTCAGCTGTGGGTGCCGGAAGGCTTCGCGCACGGTTTTCTGGTGCTCAGCGAATACGCCGAATTTCTCTACAAGACCACCGACTACTACGCACCGGCCCATGAGCGCTGCATCCGCTGGGATGATGCGAGCCTGGCCATCGACTGGCCCATAGACGGCCTGAGCCCGCAACTCTCGGCCAAGGATCAGCAAGGCCTGAGCCTGACCGACGCCGAGACCTTCGCATGAAGATTCTGATCAGCGGCCACACCGGCCAGGTCGCCCGTGAGCTGCAATTGGCCCTGCGCGAGCATGAACTGATCAGTCTCGGCCGGCAGGCATTCGACCTGTCGCGCCCGGAAACCCTGGGCGACATCATCCTGCGCGAGCGACCGGCGCTGGTGATCAATGCCGCCGCGTACACCGCCGTCGACCAGGCCGAACAGGAGCGCGAGCTGGCCTTCGCTATCAATGCCGATGCGCCGCGCGCTATCGCCGACGCCTGCTTCGAACTGGACATTCCGCTGATTCACTACTCCACCGACTACGTCTTCGATGGCAGCAAGACCACGCCTTACCGTGAAGCCGATACGCCACATCCGTTGGGCGTCTATGGCTCCAGCAAGGCGGCCGGTGAACAGGCGCTGCGCATCAGCGGCTGCGATCACCTGATCCTGCGCACCAGCTGGGTCTACTCGCAGCACGGTCGCAACTTTCTGCTGACCATGCAGCGCCTGCTGCAGGAGCGTGAGGAGCTCAGCGTCGTCGACGACCAGATCGGCGCACCGACCTGGGCTGGCAGTATCGCCAGCGCTACCGCCGAGCTGATCGACAAGTGGCAGCACGGGCGCCATCACTGGGGCACCTACCATCTGACCTGCCAGGGCGAAACTAGCTGGTTCGGCTTCGCCAGTGCCATCGCCGAACGCCTGCGTGCAGCCGGCAAGCCTTGCGCCAGGCTGCGTCCCATCCCCAGCAGCGAGTACCCGACACCTGCGCAGCGCCCACTCAACTCACGCCTGGATGGCAACCGCCTGGAGCAGGATTGGCAGGTTCGCCTACCGGACTGGCACACCGCCCTGGACGCCTGCCTGCAACGCATGAACTGAGCCCCTGCGTTTCATCCGCGCGGCCAGTGCCCATCACCGGCCGCGCGCTTAACGTGCATAATGCGCCGATCATTTCTGCACGGTTTGCCATGAGCACGAACACTGCCACTCCCCGTCGCCTGCGCTGGCGCAGCCTCGTGCTGTTGGCGCTGCTGCTTGCGCCACTGCTGTGGCCGGTCCACTTCCTGGCCGAGCGCTACTACCGCGAAGTGCTGATCGAACAAAATCGGCAAACCCTCGATCTGTATGTGGCCAACCTGCTCGGCACGCTTCGCCGCTACGAAGTGCTGCCGCAGATTCTTGGCGATCTGCCAGGCCTGCGCGCCGCCCTGCATGCCCCTGAAGACCCAGCCGCCCTGGACAACGCCAACCGCTTGCTGGCCCGCGTGAAGAGCCAGACCGGCGCCGACGTGATCTACCTGATGAACCCGCGCGGCGTCACCCTGGCCGCCTCCAACTGGGACAAACCCGACAGCTTCGTCGCCGGCAACTTCGCCTTCCGTCCGTATTTCCGCGAAGCATTGGCCGGGCGCCTGGGGCGCTTCTTCGGCCTGGGTACAACGTCTGGAAAGCGCGGTTACTACTTCGCCTACCCGGTGCGCGAGGACGAGCACAACATCGGCGCACTGGTGGTCAAGGTCGACCTCGACCACACCGAAACCCTGTGGGGCAATACGCCGGAACAGTTGCTGGTGACCGACACCAACGGCGTGGTCATTCTTACCTCGCGCCCGGATTGGCGCTTCCACTCCAGCCGTCCGCTGGACCGCGTCGAGCAGTCGGCCATCGCCGCCAACCAGCCCTACCCGACTCAGGCGCCGCCGGCGCTGGACATCGATCCCAACGCCTGGCTGACGCAAAGCCGTGCCCTGGAAGAAACCGGCTGGACGGTGAGCATTCTCGCCCCACGCATCCTGCTCGATCGCCCCGTGCGCAGTGCAGTGGCCGTCGGGGCGGCAGCACTTCTAGCGCTGCTATTGCTGCTTGGCCTGCTGATCCTGCGGCGCCGTCACTACCTGGAGCGCATTGCCCTCGACGCCCGCGCCAAGGCCGAACTGGAGCAGCGCGTCGCAGAACGAACGCATGATCTGGAACTGCTCAACAGCCGCCTCAAGCAGGAAGTGCTCGAGCGTGAACAGGCTCAGCAGGAGCTGGTGCGCGCTCAGGACGAGCTGGTCCAGGCCGGTAAACTGTCGGCGCTCGGCACCATGAGCGCCAGCATCAGTCACGAACTCAACCAGCCGCTCGGGGCGATCCGCAGCTACGCGGAGAACGCCAGCACCCTGCTTGACCATCAGCGCAGCGACGATGCTCGCGCCAACCTCAAGCTGATCAGCGAGCTGACCGAGCGCATGGCCTCGATCATCACCCATTTGCGCTCCTTTGCCCGCCGCGACCGCCACGCGCCGGAGCGGGTTGCCCTGCAGCCAGCACTGGATGATGCCCTGGCGCTATTGGCCAAACGCCGCCGGGCGATGGATGTAGAGTTGATTCGCGACCTGCCGGACGCCACGCTCTGGGTTCAGGCTGGCGAAACGCGCCTGCGGCAGGTACTCGGCAACCTGCTCGGCAATGCGCTCGACGCCCTGCTCGACAAGGCGCCGCCACGGCGTATCTGGATCAGCGTCGAGCATCAGGCCGAGCACCTCGATCTGCTGCTGCGCGACAACGGCCCCGGCTTCTCAAGCGAATCCCTGGCCCGCGCGCGCGAACCCTTCTTCACCACCAAGACCAGCGCCCAGGGCCTGGGGCTCGGCCTGGCCATCTGCGATAGTCTGGTGCGGGCGCTGGACGGCGAACTGCTGCTGGCCAATCATCCGGCCGGCGGCGCGCTGATTACCCTGCGCCTGCGCCTGGCCAGCCCCGGCGTCAATCTGCAACCTTCTGAGGACCCTTCGCCATGACCAGCGACAGCGCCATCGACAGCCGCATTCAGGTACTGCTGATCGACGACGACGCCCATCTGCGCCAGGCACTCAGCCAGACGCTCGACCTGGCTGGGCTCAAGGTCCTCAGCCTGGGCAACGCGCAGGGTCTGGCCGCGCGCATTCCCGCTGGCTGGCCAGGCGTAGTGGTCAGCGATATCCGCATGCCCGGCATCGATGGCCTGCAACTGCTAGAGCAATTACGCGAGCGTGATGCCGAGCTGCCGGTGCTGCTGATCACCGGCCATGGTGACGTGCCGCTGGCCGTGCAAGCAATGCGTGCCGGCGCCTACGACTTCCTGGAAAAACCTTTCGCCAACGATGACCTGCTCGACAGCGTACGCCGTGCGCTGGAGCTGCGCCGCCTGGTGCTGGACAACCGCAGCTTGCGCATGGCGCTCAATGACCGCCAGCAACTGTCCAGCCGCCTGGTTGGACAATCGCCGGCCATGCAGCGCCTACGCGAGCAGATCGGTGCACTTGCCAGCATCGCCACCGACGTACTGATTCTCGGCGAGACCGGAGCCGGCAAAGAGGTGGTTGCACGCGCCCTGCACGACCTGTCCAACCGCCGCGAAGGGCCCTTCGTCGCCATCAACGCCGGCGCACTGGCCGAGTCGGTGGTCGAAAGCGAGCTGTTCGGCCATGAGGCCGGCGCCTTCACCGGCGCGCAGAAACGGCGCATCGGCAAGTTCGAGTTCGCCAACGGCGGCACCCTGTTCCTCGACGAGATCGAGAGCATGAGCATGGATGTGCAGGTCAAGCTGCTGCGCCTGCTGCAGGAGCGCGTAGTCGAGCGCCTCGGTGGTAATCAGCTGATCCCGCTGGATATCCGCGTGATCGCCGCGACCAAGGAAGATCTGCGTCAGGCCGCCGATGCCGGGCGTTTCCGCGCCGACCTCTACTACCGCCTCAACGTCGCACCGCTGTCCATCCCACCACTGCGCGAGCGCGGCGAGGACGCCCTGCTGCTGTTCCAGCACTTCGCCGATGGGGCGGCCGCCCGCCACGCCTTGGCACCGCGAGAGTTACAGCCAGGACAGCGCGCCTTGCTGCTGCGTCATCCGTGGCCAGGCAACGTGCGTGAGTTGCAAAACGCCGCCGAACGCTTCGCCCTGGGCCTGGAGCTGGCGCTCGACAGCAACGCGCCAAATCTGCCGCCGGTCAACGGCGGGCTCAGCGAACAAGTCGAAGCCTTCGAACGCGCCCTGATCGCTGCCGAGCTGAGCCGCCCGCACGGCTCGCTGCGCAGCCTGGCCGAAGCGCTGGGCGTACCGCGCAAGACGCTGCACGACAAACTGCGCAAACATGGGCTGAATTTCTCCGGGGCTGGCGGAAGCTCGCCAGAGGACTTCGACTGACTGGCGGCAAACCGCCATTTTCAGCCATCCATACCTGATGCTGGCGGGCCCATGCGCCGACCAGAGGGTCGGTAAAGGAACATAAAAGCCCGCAGCCATGGGCCTTTGCACGGCACGCAAGGTCGGCATATCGCAGACTGGCACAAGGGTTGCTCTAGGCTAACGTCAAGCGAACCCACAAGTACAAGTCCAGGCCTCGCTAATGCCACCGGCGTTTTTCTCCAAGCCGCCTAGACTTGCTCTTGTCCGTTCGTCAGCTGCGCCCCGGCGCAAATGCGATAAACACAACAAGAGGAAGCATCCGCATGTTCAAACTGACTGCCAAGGCGCTGGCTTGCGCCCTGTCCCTGTCCATCGCTGGCGTGGTTCACGCTGCCGACCCGATCGTCATCAAGTTCTCCCACGTGGTTGCCGAGCACACCCCGAAAGGTCAGGGCGCCGTGCTGTTCAAGCAACTGGCTGAAGAGCGTCTGGGCGACAAGGTCAAGGTCGAGGTCTACCCGAACTCCTCGCTGTTCGGCGACGGCAAGGAAATGGAAGCGCTGCTGCTCGGCGACGTGCAGATCATCGCTCCGTCCCTGGCCAAGTTCGAGCATTACACCAAGCAGCTGCAGGTGTTCGACCTGCCGTTCCTGTTCGACGACATGGCTGCAGTCGATCGCTTCCAGAAAGGTCCGGAAGGCCAGAAGCTGCTGACCTCCATGACCGACAAGGGCATCACCGGCCTGGCCTACTGGCACAACGGCCTGAAGCAACTGTCGGCCAACAAGGCGCTGCTGGAGCCGAAAGACGCCCGTGGCCTGAAATTCCGCGTACAGGCTTCCGCCGTACTGGAAGAGCAGTTCAAGGCTGTGCGCGCCAACCCGCGCAAGATGAGCTTCGCCGAGGTTTACCAGGGCCTGCAGACTGGCGTGGTCAACGGTGCCGAGAACCCGTACTCGAACATCTACAGCCAGAAGATGCACGAAGTGCAGAAGTACATCACCGAGTCCAACCATGGCCTGCTGGACTACATGCTGATCACCAACACCAAGTTCTGGGACGGTCTGCCGGCTGACGTACGCGACGAGCTGGACAAGATCATCGCCGAGGTCACCGTCGAGGTGAACAAGCAGGCTGACGCCCTCAACGAAGGCGACAAGCAGCGTATCGCCGAAGCAGGCACCACCGAGATCCTGACCCTGACCCCTGAGCAGCGTGGCCAATGGCGCGATGCCATGCAGCCGGTATGGAAGAAGTTCGAAGGTGAGATCGGCGCTGACCTGATCAAGGCCGCGCAAGCTGCCAACCAGCAATAAGGCCGGAGAGCCGTAGGGTGGGCAGAGCGTCGATGCTCTGACCCACCACGACGCCCGCGACGGGCGTCGATCAACGCTGTAACCGGTGGGCCGGCTACCGTCCCACCCTACGCCCTTTCCATTCGGGAGAACCGACCATGAACGCCTTGCGGCGCGGCTGGGAGCACTTCGAGGAAGGCTTTATCGCTTTCCTCCTGGCGACCATGACGCTGATCACTTTCGTCTACGTGATCCTCAACAACTTCTACACCCTGTTCTATTGGCTGGGTGACACCTTCGGCGGTAACGAGACTTTGCTCGCTATCGGCGACGCCATTCTCGACATGGCTCAGGCGATGACCTGGAGCAATGCCCTGACCAAAGCGCTGTTCGGCTGGCTGATCTTCTTCGGCCTGGCCTATGGCGTGCGCACCGCCGGCCACATCGGCGTCGACGCCCTGGTCAAACTCGCCCCACGCGGCGTACAACGCGTGATCGGTGTGATCGCCTGCTCGGCCTGCCTGGGCTACGCCGGCCTGATCGCCGTCGGCAGCTTCGACTGGGTCAGCACCCTGTTCAAGGCTGGCATCGGTGCCGAGGACCTCGGCCACTACGGCATCCAGCAATGGCACATCGGCATGATCGTGCCCTTCGGCTACGCCATGGTGTTCATCCGCTTCCTGGAAATCCTCGTCCGTATCCTGCGCAACGAGCAGACCGGCCTCGGCCTGGCTGACGAAGCCGCCGATGCGTTGAAAATCAATGAGCACGAGGAGCCCAAGCAATGACCGTTCTGTTCCTCTTCCTGCTGCTGTTCTTGCTGATGTTCATCGGCGTGCCGATCGCCGCGTCGCTCGGCCTGGCCGGTTCGATCACCATCATGCTGTTCAGCCCGGACTCGGTGCGCTCGCTGGCGATCAAGCTGTTCGAGACCTCCGAGCACTACACCCTGCTGGCGATTCCGTTCTTCCTGCTCTCCGGTGCATTCATGACCACTGGTGGCGTCGCGCGTCGCCTGATCGACTTCGCCAACGCCTGCGTCGGCCACATCCGTGGCGGCCTGGCCATCGGCGCGGTACTGGCGTGCATGCTGTTCGCCGCGCTGTCCGGCTCCTCGCCGGCCACCGTCGCCGCGGTCGGCTCCATCGCCATCGCCGGCATGGTGCGTTCCGGTTACCCGCAGGCTTTCGGCGCCGGCATCGTGTGTAACGCCGGTACCCTGGGCATCCTGATTCCGCCGTCGATCGTGATGGTGGTGTACGCCGCCGCCACCGAGCAGTCGGTGGGCAAGCTGTTCATGGCCGGTGTGATCCCCGGCATCATGCTCGGCCTGGTGTTGATGATTGCGATCTACATCGTCGCGCGCATCAAGAAGCTGCCAGCCTTGCCGCGCGCCAGCTTCCGCGAGTGGCTGCGTGCTGCACGTGAGGCGTTCTGGGGCCTGCTGCTGATGGTGATCATCCTCGGCGGTATCTACACCGGCATGTTCACCCCGACCGAGGCTGCGGCCGTGGCGGCGGTATACGCCGGCTTCGTCGCCCTGTTCGTGTACAAGGACCTGACCATCCGCGAGTGCCCGAAGGTGCTGCTGGAGTCTGGCAAGCTGACCATCATGCTGATGTTCATCATCGCCAACGCCATGCTCTTCGCCCACGTGCTGACCACCGAGCAGATTCCGCAGCAGATCACCGCCTGGGTGGTGGAGCTGGGCCTGCAGCCGTGGCAGTTCCTGCTGGTGGTGAACATCGTGCTGCTGGTGGCCGGTGCCTTCATGGAGCCATCGGCGATCATCCTGATCCTCGCACCGATCCTGTTCCCGATCGCCATGCAGCTGGGCATCGACCCGATTCACCTGGGCATCATCATGGTGGTGAACATGGAGATCGGCCTGATCACGCCGCCGGTGGGGCTGAATCTGTTCGTCACCTCGGCGGTGACGGGAATGCCACTAACAGCAGTGATCCGCGCGGCGATGCCATGGCTGATGCTGCTGCTCAGCTTCCTGATGATCATCACCTACATCCCGGCCGTGTCCATGGCCCTGCCAAATATGCTTGGCATGTAACGGTTCGACCGAACGCTACTACTTCGGTACCTTGTGTACCTACTACGCCCGGCCTTAGTGCCGGGCTTTTTTTGTTCGAAACAATCTGACGAAAAGTGCTGTAGCCATTTCGCCAACCACGCGCACGGGCAAGACTGCACAGAATTGCCGCGCCTGGCGTAAAGTCACCGCCAAGATCGTCAAGGAAACCGATACATGCTCAGACGCAGCCTGAAATCCGTCGTAACCACCTGGCTGACGGGTCTACTCGCGCTACTGCCGCTGGCACTGACCCTGGCATTGCTTGCCTGGATATTCAGCCTGCTCAATCGCCTGGTCGGACCTTCGACCCTGATCGGCCAAGTGTTCGCAGCCCTCGGCCAACCCTTCTCCAGCAATAGTTATCTGGCTTACATGCTGGGCAGTCTGGTGCTGCTGGCCAGCCTCTACCCACTGGGCCTGGCGGTACAACTGGGCTTGCGCCGCCCGCTGTCCTGGCTGATCGATCGCACCCTGCGGCGCACGCCGCTGATCGGTAACTTCTACAACCTGGCTGATCGATTCGTTGGCCTGCTGGACAAGAGCAAGAACCCCGATATCACCACCATGGCGCCGGTCTGGTGCTTCTTCGGCGGCGACGGCGCAGCGGTGCTCGCCCTGCGCCCGAGTTCGGAAAGCGTCGAACTGGAGGGCCGCCCCTACTGCGCCATCCTCATCCCCACCGCACCGATTCCGGTCGGTGGCGGCCTGCTCTATGTACCCGAAGAGTGGATTCGCCCCGCCGACATGGGTGTGGATCAACTGACCAGCATCTATGTGTCCATGGGGCTCACGCCACCCAGCAGGCGCAACGTCGAGCAGTCGCCGCCAGTGGTGATCAAACCCTGAATATGTCCTGCGTCACTCCCGCGCAGGCGGGAGCCCAGGAAATTCGAAGGCTCGAGATCTACAGGCCAGCGCAAGCGCTGTTCAGCGATAGGGCTGCTGTCCCGCCTGCGCGGGCATGACAGCTTTTTCAGTGTTTCCTAGGCAAGCGGCAGGCTGGTGGTGGACTTGATCTCCGATAACGCCACGATCGAGTTCACCTCCTGGATCCCTGGCACCAGCGACAGCTTCTCGAAGAAGAAGCGCTCATAGGCCTCGATATCGCGGGTGACGATGCGCAGCATGAAGTCCACCGCCCCCATCAGCACGTGACACTCCAGCACCTCGGGAAATTCGCGCATGGCTTCGGCGAACTCGGTCAGGTTGGAGCGCCCGTGGGCGTTGAGTTTGACCTGGGCGAACACCTGCGTATGCAGGCCGATGCGCTTGCGATCGAGCAGGGTCACCTGCTTGCGAATCACCCCTTCCTCCTTGAGCCGCTGGATACGTCGCCAGCAGGGCGACTGCGACAGACCGATGCGCTCGGCGATCTCCGCCGTGGAGAGGCCTGCATCCTCCTGTAGCAAAGCAAGAATGCGTTGATCGTAGGCATCCAGCGCAATGGACATAAAAATTCCTCACCAGCCACTTTTTCAGGTGAGTCTATCCACATAAACGCCATCAACACAGCAAACCAGGCAGAACTTTTGCCGAAATAAGGCGGAAACTTAGGCAAAACCTGCCTGAGCTGCCACCATGCCTGATACCACGCCGTTTCCGTCCGCCCATAATCGCCGCGATCCCTGGCAGGATCGCCCCGATGCCTGTGTCGAATACCAACTGCGCACCGACGCCGAGGCCGACGTCATGTGCCGGCTGCTCGGCCTGTTCGCACAATTGCAGTTGCTCCCCGAAACCCTGCACATGCAGCGCCTGCAAGATGACCTGCATATCAGTCTGCGCCTGCCCGGTATCTCGCTGCATCGAGCCGGCGTGCTGGCGCAGAAACTGCGCGGCCTGGTGTGCGTATGGGAGGTTACCTGGCAGCACCTGGATCACAACCTGGTGACGGAGGTGGCCTGAAGCGGGTGATCGATCACGCCGGGCACTTCGCCCTGGTGCCACTTTTCGGGCATCCTAGCTCGGCTAGAAGATCGTTGAAGAACGACCTGCTACCCTTGTTCAGGCCGACCCCGAGGAGCCCGCATGTCCGCCTTCACCGCCACTGCCCCCGACCGTGTACTGGATCTTGGCGACCTGCTGCGCGAGCTGGTGGCCCAAGGCCGGGTGGACCAGGATGTGGCTGAACAGTGCCTGGCAATCCGCCGCAGCTCACTGAACAACGCCCAGCATCCATTGGAGTTTCTGGCCGCGCAGCAGGTGGACGATCAGCAAAGGCCGGGCAAGAAACTCGACCTGGAAACCCTCACCACCTGGCTGGCCAACTTCGCCGGGCAACCTTACTTGCGCATCGACCCGCTGAAGATCGACGTGCCGGCCATCACCCCGCTGATGTCCTACGCCTTTGCTCAGCGTCACAAGATTCTCGCCGTGGCAGTGGACAGCGAGAGCGTGACCATCGCCAGCAGCCAGCCGCTTGTGCACAGCTGGGAAGCCAACCTGGTCCACGTACTCAAGCGCCCGATCAAGCGCGTGGTGGCCAACCCCAGCGATATCCAGCGTTTCACCACCGAGTTCTATCGCCTGGCCCGCTCGGTCAGCGGCGCCAATGCCACCGATCAAAAGGTCAGCGGTGTCGGCAACTTCGAACAATTGCTCAGCCTCGGCGCCCAGGACCAGGAGCCGGATGCCAACGACGCGCACATCGTCAACATCGTCGACTGGCTGTTCCAGTACGCCTTCCAGCAGCGCGCCAGCGATATCCACATCGAACCGCGCAGGGAACAGGGCACGGTGCGCTTTCGCATCGACGGCGTATTGCACACCGTCTACCAGTTCCCCGCGCAGGTCACCATGGCGGTAGTCAGCCGCCTGAAGAACCTCGGCCGCATGAACATCGCCGAGAAGCGCAAACCGCAGGATGGCCGGGTCAAGACCAAGACCCCGGACGGCAACGAAGTGGAGTTGCGCCTATCCACCCTGCCAACCGCCTTCGGCGAGAAGATGGTGATGCGTATCTTCGACCCGGAAGTGCTGCTGAAAAGCCCGGATCAACTCGGGTTTTCCCCCGAGGATCTGCGCCGCTGGGCCAGCATGACCAGCCAGCCCAACGGCATCATCCTGGTCACCGGCCCCACCGGCTCGGGCAAGACCACCACGCTCTACACCACCCTCAAGCAGCTGGCGACCGAGGAGGTGAACGTCTGCACCATCGAAGACCCGATCGAGATGATCGAAGGTGCCTTCAACCAGATGCAGGTGCAGCACAACATCGATCTGAACTTCGCCAGCGGTGTGCGCGCGCTGATGCGCCAGGACCCCGACATCATCATGGTCGGCGAGATCCGCGACCTGGAAACCGCGGAGATGGCCATCCAGGCGGCGCTGACCGGCCACCTGGTGCTGTCCACCCTGCACACCAACGATGCACCCAGCGCTATCACCCGCCTGCTCGAACTGGGCGTGCCGCACTACCTGCTCAAGGCCACCATCCTCGGCGTCATGGCCCAGCGCCTGGTGCGTACCCTGTGCCCGCACTGCAAGGCGCCCTTGCAACTGGACGAAGACACCTGGAACGGTCTGACCCGGCCCTGGAGCTCGCCGCCGCCGAGTCAGGCACACCACGCCGTCGGCTGCCTGGAATGCCGCGAAACCGGCTACCGCGGCCGCGCCGGCGTCTACGAGATCATGCTGATCAACGATGCCATCAAGCCACTGATCAACGCTGACACCGACCTTACCGCCCTGCGCCGCGCCGCGTTCAAGGACGGCATGCGCAGCCTGCGTCTGTCCGGCGCGCAGAAGGTCGCTGCAGGGCTGACCACCATCGAGGAAGTGCTACGCGTCACTCCACAGAGCGAGCAACGCTGACGCTCGCACAATCGCGATAGCGCTCATCGCTTATCTGAGGATGCCAGGCGAACAGGCACTGGCCGTCCTTGAGCTGATCCACCAGCACACCGATCACCTCCTGCTGCACCGCCGGACAGCCCAGGCTGCGCCCCATACGCCCATATTTCTGCGCCCATGTCGGCGCCACGTAATAAGCACCATGGATCACCAGCGCACGGGCACGCGCCTGATCATTCAGGCCGGGCTCCAGACCATCGAGGCGCAGCGAATGCCCATGCCGCCCCTTGTAGCTTTCAGCGCCGCGAAACAGGCCTAGGCTGGTCTGATTACTGCCAGGCTGATTGGAGAAATGCTCGGCAAACAATTCACCAGACTGGCGACCATGGGCCGCGAACTCACGCTGCAGCAGACGCCCGCGCGCCAGATCGAAAACCCATAGGCGCCGCTCCAGCGAAGAGCGCGAGTAATCGATCACCGCCAACCGTCTGCCTTCACTCGCACCTTCGCGCTCGGCGCACCGCAGCGCCCATAGTGCTTCTTGCAACGCACGCTGTTCCAACTGCGGCGCTGCACGGTGCAGGGCATTCAGTAGTTCACTGGCCACAGCGCCCTTTCCAGCCAGCAACAGAACGCTAAGCAAAAACACCATCAGCGAACGCGTAAACATGCCCTGGCTCCCACGGATGACCTGGCATCTGCCCACCTTGCGAAGGGGTCGGCGGCAGAGCCCAGGCGACTGTGCTTAGATTGATTGATCTGGCAATGGAGTCTATGCGATGCACACCGAAGGGCGATCAGCGAACAGTCTGAGTATGGGTAGCCACGCCTTCCCATGATCACCTACCTGCAACATCTGTCGTTCTGGGACTGGCTGGCCCTGGCCACCCTGCTGCTGATTCTCGAGGTGTTCGGCGCCGGAGGCTACTTGCTATGGATCGGCCTGGTGACCGTCGCTGTCGGCGCATTGACTTATCTGTTCCCGGACCTGTCTTGGGTTTGGCAATTTCTGCTATTCGGCGCACTGGCAATACTCTCGGCATTGATCTGGTGGCGCCACCAACAGCGGGCTCGCAAGCTCAGCAACTGATCGGCCTGGCAACCGGCCATCGCCTGTAAGGAACCACCAGCGGCTTGCGCGACTCCTAGGAGAGGAGCCACCCCTAAGGAGTTTCATCATGCGTGTAACGAGCCGGGCCGCACTGGCGTTCAGTGCCTTTCTGATCGCCCAGACCGCAGCAGCCGATGGCATGCTGCGCGACATTCTTTCATCGGGCGCAACCACCGCCTCGACCTACCTGACCTTCAAGGATCGCAAGCTGGTCGCCGCGGCCGAAGAGGACGCGAGCAGCTTCGTCGCCAGTAACGGCGAAATCCGCGGCCCGCATCTGGAAGCCGCGATGCAGCAACTGCGCAGCGCCAACCCGCAGTTGCAGGAAGCCGACGACATGGCGCTGGCCAGCGCCATTCTCGCGACTTCGGCAGCACCAGCTGACACCCCACGCTGAGCTATCCCGGTCGCGCATAAAAAATGCCCGCATCCATAGGGTGCGGGCATTTTTGATTGGCTTTCGGGACTCAGGCCTTGGCAAGCCTCCCGAAAACTCTCGCCTTACATCAGCGGCAGGGTGTAGCTGACGATCAGGCGGTTCTGGTCGGCGTCGGTAGTGGCATCGCCGCGCAGCATGCCGTTACGCCAGCCCAGACCCAGACCTTTCAGGGCGCCGTCTTGGAACACGTAGTCCAGAGCGATGTCACGCTCCCACTCTTTGTTCTGCGAACCGTCGGCGCGCTGGATGTTGGTGCCCTTCAGGTAGGCTACCGAAGCTTTCAGACCCGGCACGCCGAGGCTGGCAAAGTCATAGCTGTACTGGCCAAAAGTGGTGCGCTCACCGGCACGGGTGAAGCTGTTGACCAAGCGGTCGGTCAGCAGATAAACGCTGGCTCCTGCGGAACCTTCAATGCCACCCTGGTTCAGCTGGACGAAGTTGCTATTCTCGGAAACACGCTGATAGCCCAGCATAAACGCATGGCTCTGCAGGGTGTAGGTGAAGGCTGCGCTCCAAGTGTTGTTGTCGACCTCACCAGTGCCATCACCAAAGGTAGTGTTAGCTGTATAGCCTGCAGCACGCCCGGCCGCGCTACCGTTCTTGCCGTCGGATGTAGTGCGGAAATAGCGCAGATCGGTTTTCAGACTACCTTCACCCAGTGCCAAATTGTGGCCCAAACCGGCGAAGTGCTGCTTGTAGAAATCGTCCAGATTCGCGTAGTAGTACTGGGCAGTCAGATCTTTGGCGACTTTCCAGTCCCCGCCGCCGAAGTAGAATTTGTTGGAGTCAGCCTGGCCAACAGCACGGCCATCGATCGACAAACTGGTGCTATTGCTCGAGGCACGGCCTACGGCGTGCTCAATCTGACCCGCGGTCAGGGTCAGGTTGTCGATCTCGTTGGAGGTGATCATGCCGCCTTCAAACATCTGCGGCAGCAAGCGACCGTCGTTGGAGGTCAAGATCGGCAGCTTAGGCATCAGGGTACCGATGCGAGCCTCGGTCTTGGAGAAACGAACTTTGGCGGTAGCACCGGCCTTGCTGAAATCATCAACAGCGCTGTTGTCGGTCTCACGAGGAAAAAGCTGGCCCGGGGTGCGATCCCGACCGGCCTTATCGCTGCGACCACCGCCATCAAGACGCACACCCAGCATACCTACAGCATCGACGCCAAAACCGACGGTACCTTCAGTGAAACCAGACTGATAGTTGAGAATAAACCCTTGGCCCCACTCACGAGCGGCACCATCGTTATTGGTGGTGTTCTTAACGTCGTTATCGAAATAGAAGTTACGCATGGTCAGGCTGGCTTTGCTGTCACCGATAAAATCGGCGAAGGCGACTTGGCTCAGGCCCAGGGTGCTGGCGGCTACGGCCAGTGCCAGGGAGGTCTTTCTCATTATGTTTCTCTCCAGTGTGTTTAAGGTGACGCATCGTCCGGCTCAGACTTCGGCACGAAGAGGCAGGCCGGAACGAATAGGGCACACACACCCATGAGCCATGGCACGGCAAAGCCGGGCTCGAATGGGCGCATGAAAAATTCAGGAAGAACGAAACAACGGCGAACGCAGCGGGACGGCCGGAATGAGGCGGGCAGAGTGGCGCATGGTGAGTGCTCTCGTCGTTGTTATTGTGCGCCGACATCCTAGCCGGCATCTTTCGGGGCCTATGCAGATAGCGCGCCAGCTTGGCGAAGTCGGCGCACAAGGCTTCTAGAACAGCAGGTTACATTTTTTCGACAAGTCGGTGGCTAACCGATGACAGCACATTATCGGCAATTTTCCGCCCATGATAACCAGGTCTCAGGCGGAAAGTCGCCAACCATCACCCTAGTACGATCTGATTCTTGCCTTGGCGTTTGGCCACGTACATCGCTGCATCGGCACGTGCATAGAGCGCATCGAGGCTGACATCAGTGGCTAGCAGGCTGGTCAGCCCCTGACTGACTGTAATGCCGAAGTGCCGACCTTCATGCTGAAAGCCGAGGCGTTGCACCTCGCGCTGTAGCCGTTCAGCCACCTGCAATGCCACATCCTGCTCACAGCCGGGGAACAGCGCCGCGAACTCCTCACCACCGATACGTCCGAACAGATCGCCGCGCCTCAAGGCGTTGCTGCCGCACTGCGCCAGGCGCCGCAACACCTCATCGCCAATCTGGTGGCCGTACTGGTCATTGATCGTCTTGAAGTCATCGAGATCGAGCAGCAGGAAAGCCAACGGGCTGCCGAACTTGCGCGCGTGCTCGAACTCACGGCGAGCGCATTCGAAGAAGTGCCGCCGGTTGCTGCTCTGGGTCAGCACATCTGTGGTTGCCAGGCGATGCAACTCGCCCTCCAGGCGCTTCTTCTCGGTGATATCTTCAGCAATACCGACGATCACATGCCCCTGCTCGGTACCCAGCCGGGGGCTGACGAAACACTTGTCGCTGAGCCAGCGCAATTGGCCATCGGCGCGAATGATGCGGTACTCACGCGACTCCACCGCGCCAGTTTCCAATACCTTGGCCAGGCTTTCAGCGGCGTAGTCGATATCGTCGGGATAGATGCTGTTACGCCACTCGCCATAGTCGGCCAACAGTAACGCGGCGGAACGACCGAAGATTCGCTCATAAGCAGGGCTGACATAAATCATCCGCTGCTCGCTCCAATCGAAGGCCCAGAGCACGGCATTGACGCTGCCAAGCAAGCTACTGAACAGTTGCTCGCGCGCACCCAGACGCTCTACTTCGGCACGGCTGTGCAGTAGAGCCAAGGTCAGTTCTTCCAACTCGGAAACAGCCCTGCCTTGATCGTCCATTACAGCGGCCATCCGTCCTTCGCCTCGCATTGAAATGAGCATAGTGCGAGCTGTTGGACAAACACAAAGGCCCGCCAGTTCGGCGGGCCTTTGCTGGTAACGAGCGGAGGTCAGGCAGTCGCGCTGGATGGTCGCAACGAGTAGGTCTTGAGGTGCTCGGCAAACTCACGCAGCGACTGGATACCGCTGGCCTCGGCCTCGTGTACCCACTGTTTCATGGCTTCGAGCATGTCGTGGCCGTTGCTGCTGGTCTTCACCCAGATTTGCTGCAGCGCCAGGCGCCTCTCGTAGATCACCTTGAGTGCCTGGCTTTGCGCCAGCATATCGGCGATGTGCGCATGATGCTGCTCTTCCAGCAGGCTCGGTTCACGCGACAAGAGGCGTTTTGCCCGACGGAAAAGGTGACGAACGGACTCATCGGCCTTGGCCACTTCCTGCTTGACCAACGGCACAATCACCAACTTGCGGTATTGCGCCATGATCTGGAAACGGTTGTTGAGGATGGCCATGGCAGTGTCCATGTCCAGACTGGCCTTGCCCTCGACCCGATGCGCAATCGGCGCCACGCGCTGCACCTTCGCCAGGCCGAGGAAGCTGAACAGCTTGATCCAGGCCCAACCCATGTCGAACTCCCACTTCTTCACCGACAGCTTGGCGCTGTTAGGGTAAGTGTGATGGTTGTTGTGCAGTTCCTCACCGCCGATCAGGATGCCCCAGGGCACCAGATTGGTGGCAGCGTCGCGGCATTCGAAGTTGCGATAGCCGACAGCATGACCAAGACCGTTGATGACACCCGCGGCCCATACCGGAATCCACATCATCTGCACGGCCCACACCGTGATGCCGAGTACGCCGAACAGGGCCAGGTCGATGATCGCCATCAGGATCACGCCGCCAATCGGGTAACGGCTGTAGACATTGCGCTCGATCCAGTCATCCGGGCAGTTCTTGCCGTAAATGCGCAAAGTTTCCTGGTTCTTCGCCTCTTCCTGATAGAGTTCGGCACCTTTACGCAGTATGGTGCCCAGACCTTTGACGACCGGACTATGCGGATCATCGGCGGTTTCACACTTGGCGTGATGCTTACGGTGAATCGCGGTCCACTCACGGGTGTTCTGACCAGTGGTCAGCCACAGCCAGAAACGGAAGAAATGCTTGAGCGCCGGGTGCAGTTCCAATGCCCGGTGCGCAGAGTAGCGGTGCAGATAGACAGTGACGCTGACGATGGTCACGTGTGTCATCAGCAGGGTCGCAGTCACCAGCTGCCAGACCGACAGGTCGAGTAAACCGTTGTACCACATGGGCGGTGTTGCCTCTTGATAGGGAAACGCGGTTTGTCCTACAAGGACGAACCTGTTCACATTATCCCTGACCCATGCCAGAAAACCAGTTGGTCTTTTAGATGAGAATGTTTCAGCCCAACCCTCTTCTATACTGACCCACATTAACAGGGAGCGTAGTAGCCTACCCATGCGTATCGACACCGCCGCCCTGCGTTTTACTCTGGGCTATCTGTTGCTGGCCTGCCTCTGGATACTGCTGAGCGACCGACTGCTGACAGCCCTCGGCCTGTCCGTGGCGCAACTGGAGCGCTTGCAATCTTTCAAGGGCCTGCTGTTCGTCGCGCTCACCAGTTCACTGCTTTATCTGGTGCTACACCGTCACGCTCAACAATATCGACGCGCACGCCTGGCGCTGGCCAGCAACGAGGAGCGCCTGCGCCTGGCGCTAGATGCCACGCGCGACGGCCTGTGGGATTGGGACGTGAGCAACCGCCGAGCGTTCTTCTCCGAGGGCTATGCCAGGCTGCTGGGCCTCACCCCGCAAACCCTGGGCAACACCCGCGAAGATTGGGCCGCACGCCTGCATCCGGATGACGCGGAGCGCGCGCTGCATGCGCTCAACGCCGAGTTGAGCGAGCAGGCCTATGAAAACATATACCGTCTGCGCCACGCCGACGGCAGCTATCGCTGGATTCATTCACGCGGCCGCCTGCTGCGTGACGAAAACGGCCAACCACAGCGCTTCATCGGCATCGCCAGCGACATCACCCAGCAACGCGCCATCGACGACAGCCTGCGCCAGGCCGCAGCGGTGTTCGATGCGACTCAGGAAGGGGTACTGGTCACCAATGCCGAGCAGCGCATCGTTCACGTCAACCCGGCCTTCAGCCGCATCACCGGTTACAGCAGCGAGGAAATCCTCGGTCAGCACCCCGGCCTGCTCAAGTCCGGCCGCCATGACGCCGCCTTCTATCAGAGCCTGTGGCAGGCACTGCAGAACCGTGGAGCCTGGAGTGGCGAGGTGTGGAACCGGCGCAAAAGTGGGGAGATTTACCCGCAGTGGCAGTGCATCCGAGTCATTCGCGATGAACAAGGGCGAGTCAGCCACTATGTGGCGGTGTTCTCCGACATCACCGCAATCAAGCGCTCGCAACGCGAGCTGGACTACCTGGCCCACCACGACCCGCTGAGCAACCTGCCCAACCGCCTGTTGTTCACCGAGCGCGTCGCTCATGCGCTGGAGCGCAGCAAGATCGAGGTGCTGCGCGGCGCAGTACTACTGATCGATCTGGACCACTTCAAGCACATCAATGAAAGCCTCGGCCACAACGTCGGTGATCTGTTGCTCAAGGCGGTCGGCGAGCGCTTGCAGCAAGGTTTACCCACTGGCACCACCCTAGCCCGGCTAGGCGGCGACGAGTTCGGCCTACTCAGCGAAAACTGCGCTGACGCCGCCCAGGCAGCCGAACTGGCACAAAGCCTGCTGCGCAGCCTGGAAACATCCTTTCGTCTCGACGGCCACGAGCTCTACATCGGCGCCAGCATCGGCATCAGTCTGTTCCCCGAAGATGCCGACAGCGTCGAGCAAATCCTGCGTAACGCCGACTCGGCGCTGTTCAAGGCCAAGAACAGCGGTCGCGAAGGCTATGCCTTCTACGTGCAGGAGCTCACCGACTACGCCCGGCAGCGCGTGGAGCTGGCCAGCAGCCTGCGTCATGCGTTGGACAACGACGAGCTGCGCGTGTACTACCAGCCGCTGCACGACCTGCGTGACGGTCGCCAGGTAGGCATGGAGGCGCTGGTGCGCTGGCAACACCCGCAACGCGGGCTGATTCCCCCTGGCGAATTCATTCCGATTGCCGAGGACAACGGCATGATCGGCGCTATCGATACCTGGGTTCTGGAACAGGCCTGCCGCCAGATGATGCGCTGGAACGCCGAAGGGCATGCGCTGAGCTTCGTTGCAGTGAACGTCTCCAGCCGGCTGTTCAGTCGCGGTGAACTCGATATGAAAGTGGCGCAGGTACTGGCAGAAACAGGCCTGCCGCCTGAGCAGCTGGAGCTGGAGGTCACCGAGAGCGCGATCATGGAAGACCCGGATGCAGCGCAGAAACAGCTCATCAGTCTGCGTGCCCTGGGCGTACGCCTGGCCATCGACGACTTCGGAACGGGGTATAGCTCTCTGGCGCGCCTCAAGCGCCTGCCCGTGGACAAGCTCAAGCTCGATCAGAGCTTCGTGCGCGGCCTGCCCAACGACGCTGAAGACGCCGCCATCGCTCGCGCCGTGATCGCGCTGGGCAAAAGCCTGGGCCTCAAGGTCCTCGCCGAAGGTATCGAACAACCAGCCCAGGCCGATTTTCTGCGTGAGCTAGGCTGCAACTATGGTCAGGGCTATCACTTCGGTCGCCCACAGCCGGTGCCCGTCAACACCGCTGACGCCAACACCCCAGGCGAAACGCAGGGCAGTCACCCCAGCACCAGGAACTGAGCATGCGCGTGCTGATTCTCGAAGACGATCCCTGGATAGCCGACCTGCTCAAACAGATCGTCCTCAGCCTCTGCCCAGGCGCCCAGGTCGACTGTCAGAGCCGCGTCGTCGATGCCCTTGCAGCCTGGAAGCGGCAGGCGGCCCAGTTGGTCATCGCCGACTGGCACCTGCCCGACGGTAACGGCACCCAGTTGCTGGAAGCTGTGCGTCAACGCAGCCAGGATATCCCGCTGGTCATGGTCACGGCCCGCGCCGACCGTGACAGCGTGCTAGCCATACGCCCGTTGAATATCAGCGCCTTCATCAGCAAGCCCTTTCAGGTGCCCAAGGTGATCGCCAACCTGCAGCCACTATTGGCGAATGCCCAAAGCATCGCCGGTGAAGTCGACCACGCTGGGGATTTCCTCCAGCAACTTGCACGCCTGACCGATGACGCACTCGAACTGCCGCTGCGTGAATCCCTGTACCAGCGTCTGCGCGATGTGCCTCAACCCTTCGATAACCTGCAACAGCTTGGCGACCTCTGGCAGAACGACCCAGCCGTTCACGCGCGGTTGATCGCAGCCGCCAACAGCGGCAACTACAACAGCGCCGGGCAGCCCTGCGTCACCCTCAACGAAGCCGTGCAACGCCTCGGTCAGGCCACTGCCGTCAACCTGGTTCAAGGCCTCGCACTTCGGCCGCAGGCGGTACTGAGCGACCCCGAGCTCCAGCGCCAGGGCGATGCGCATTTCGTTCATGCCCTGCGCCTGCGCCAGCGTATTGCTGAGCTGGCGCGTAGCAGCCGGGTTGATCCGGCGCCGCTGCACAGCGCCGCACTGCTACAACGCATGGGCGAACTGGCCCTGCTGGATCAGGCGCAACGCTGGCGCAGTGCCGGCCGAGAGCTGGACGAACAGACCCTGAACACCGCCCTGCAGCGTCATAGCAGCCAACTGGCCAATCGACTCAAGGCGCACTGGCGCCTGCCTATCGCGCTACGCGAGTTGATCGGTGCCTGCTACGCCCTACCCCCCGGCAATACACGACGTGACACGGTGGTGATGCGCCTGGCCAGTGCCGAACTGCTGGGCGCCGAAGCGCCGGAAATCGAGCGTCTTAGGCGTCTCGCTGGCCTGGCGCGGACAGGCGCACCATGACCAGCAATTCGCGGCCGATTGCCATTCGCTGGATCGTGGTCGGCGGCAGTCTGTGTCTGGCGCTGCTCTTCGCCTTCCTCGGGCGCCAGGCACTGCACGAGCGTGAGGCGCTGTGGCAATTGCAGATGAACAAGCAGGCCGAGGCGCAACGTCTGGCACTGCAAAGCGTTCAGCACGGCCTGCGCGAGCGTGCACAGTTGCTGGCCGAGGCCATCGCCGCCGACGCCTGGGTAGCCGAGCTGGTGCGCCAGGCGTCAGTCCTGCCCAAGGATGACCAGGGCGGTCTGGCCAGCATCCGCAACCAGCTCTACACCCGCTTGGCGCCGCGCTGGCGCAACATGCAGGTGCACCGGCCGTTTCGCCTCTACGTCCATCTGCCAGACGACGCACGCATCCTGCTGCGGGTACACGAGCCGCAGCGTTTTGGTGACACCCAGGAGGCCATGCGCCCGTTATTGCTGCAAGCCCTGCGCACTGGCGACAGCCGTGCAGAACTGAACCTTGCTAACAAAAGCATCGGCATCCGTGCCGCAGCGCCGCTGCTGATCGATACGCAAAACGGTCAGCGCCAGGTTGGCGCCATCAGCGTGGCAATGGATGTGCTCGAGGATCTGCCGCAACTGGATCGGGATCTCGGCGCCGGCATCGCGCTACTACTCAACGCAGCGGCCGAGGTCGGTACGCAAGCCGATCACGCCCCCGCCTGGCGCCTGATCCAGCAGACACGTCCGCAGGCAAATATCTGGCTGCAAGCGGATCTTCTGCCCTCTCCCAGCGAAGGTAACAGCCAGCGTCTGCTGGAGGATGGCGGGCAACACTACCTGCTCAGCCAGCTGTCGATGGCGACCTCGCCACAGCCCGGCTCTGCGGCCATGGCCACGGTGCTGACCTGGCGTGACGTCAGCGAACTCTATGCCGTGCATGAACGCGACAAGCGCTGGCTGGTAGTCAAATGGCTGCTCGCCTGGTGCGGCGCCGAAGCCTTGCTGATGATCCTGCTACACGCGACACATCGCAGTACCCAGCGCCTGATGCAACGCCAACAGAGCGCGCTGCACGCACTCAACGAGATTTCTGCGCTATCGAGCCTGAGCAGCAAGGAACAACTGCGCGAAGCGCTGCGCATGGGGGCCAACTATTTCGACATGCCGCTCGGCGTAATCGGCATGATCGACGCCGATCACTATCGCGTCCTGGTCCAGGTCTGTCCTGACACGCAGCTTGAGGACGGCCAGACCTTCGCCCTCAACGAAACCTACTGCAGCCTGACCTACGCCCAGGACGACATTCTCAGTATCGAGCGCATGGCCAGCTCACCTTATCGAGAGCACGCCTGCTACACCCGCTTCGCCCTGGAAAGCTATATCGGTACGGCGATCTGGGTAGATGGCCGCAGAGTCGGCACCCTGGCCTTCTGCGACCAGCAAGCCCGTGACCGTCAGTTCGACGAGAACGAACGCGAATTCCTGCGCCTGTTCGCCCGCTGGGTCGGCGCCACCCTGGAGCGCGAGCAGCAGCAGCAGGCACGGCAGAACCTGCTCGAACGCCTTGCCAGCATCATCGAAGGCACCGACGTCGGCACCTGGGTGTGGAATGTGCAGAGCGGCGCCACCGTGTTCAACGAGCGCTGGGCGCAGATGCTCGGCTACCAACTCCAGGAACTGCAGCCCACCAGTGTCGAAACCTGGAAGCGCTTCTGTCACCCAGATGATCGCGAGCCCAGCGAACGCATGCTGCGACGCCACTTCGCTGGCGAGTTAGCCTTCTACGACCGGCAGATACGCATGCAGCACCGAGACGGGCGCTGGCTGTGGGTACAGGTGCGCGGCCGCCTCTCCAGCCGCGACGAGCAAGGCCGGCCGCTGCTGATGTATGGCACCCACACGGACATCAGCGCAGCGCGGCAGCGCGAGGATGCGGTGATCGAGGCGCGAGCGTTCCTGCAGACCGTACTGGATTCGGCCAGCGGCGTTGCCATCATCGCCACCGACCCGAACGGCCTGGTCACCCTCTTCAACTCTGGCGCAGAGCGCCTGCTGGGCTATAGCAGCGACGCCGTGATCGGCCAGATGACACCCGAACGCTTCCATCTGCCCAGCGAAATCGACGCTCGGGCCGAGCAGCTCAGCATCAGTTGCGGGCATCTGGTCAGCGGCTTCCAGATCTTCACTCACAACGTACGTAATGGCGAGTCGGAAACCCGCCAATGGACGTACGTGCACAAGGACGGCAGCCAGCGCCTGGTCAACCTCACCACCAACGCCATCTTCGACGCCAGCGGACAGATCACCGGTTTTCTCGGCATCGCCAGCGACATCAGCGCCCTGCAGCAGGCCACTCGCGCACTGCAGCAGAGCGAAAGTCGCTTCCGTGGCCTGGTCGCCAACCTGCCCGGCGTGGTCTATCGCTGCGCCAACGACAGCGACTGGAGCATGCGTTACGTCAGCGACGAGATTCTCAGCCTGACTGGCTACCCGCCCAGCGACTTCATCGACAATCGCGTGCGCAGCTTCTCCAGCATCGTCCATCCCGACGACCTGCCGAGCACCTACCTCGCCAACGAAAGCATCGCTCGCCAGGAAACCTTCGAGCTGACCTACCGCCTGCGTCATGCCGATGGCCACAGCGTCTGGGTGCGCGAGAAAGGTCGCGGCGAGCACGACGCCCAGGGGCGCCTGATCTGGGTCGACGGGTTCATCTGGGACATCAGCGAGCGCAAGGTCATGGAAGACGACCTGCGCCTGAGCCAGCAGCTGTTCAGCAGCGCCTTTGCCACCGCGCCGCAGGGCATGGCGCTGGTGGCCATCGACGGACGCTGGCTGGAGGTCAACGACGAGCTGTGCCGCATGCTCGGCTACAGCCGCGAGGAAATGCTCGCCCTCGATTTTCAGCGCATCACCCACCCCGACGACCTCGGTGCGGACCTGCGCAACGTCGACGACCTGCTGGCCGGGCGCATCAGCGCCTACCAGATGGAAAAGCGCTATCTGGACAAACAGGGTCAGGTGCTCTGGGTACTGCTCAGCAGCGCGCTGGTGCGCAACGCCCAAGGCCAGCCCGTGCATCTGGTCGCGCAGATCCAGGACTTCAGCGATCGGGTTGCCGCCGAGCGCGCGATTCGCGAACGCGAGCATTACCTGCGCACCCTGCTCGACAACGTCATCGATGCCATCGTCACTCTCGACGACGAGGGCCATATCGAAACCTTCAACCACGCGGCCGAACGCATCTTTGCCTACAGCCAGGCCGAGGTCGCCGGGCGTGACATCGCCACGCTGATTCCAGGCATGGCCAGTGACACCCTGCGCCAAGGCTGCGCCAGCGACCAGATTCGCGAGATGGAAGGCCTGCGCCAGGGCGGCGAACGCTTCCCGCTGGAACTGGCGATGTCGCAGATCAGCCACCAGGGCCAGGTGCGCTTCATCGCGGTGATTCGTGACATCGCCGAACGCAAACGCATCGAGCAGATGAAGAACGAGTTCGTCTCCACCGTCAGCCACGAACTGCGCACACCGCTGACCGCCATCGCCGGCTCGCTGGGCCTGATCAATGGCGGCGCACTCGGCGCCGTGCCGCAGGCCATGGCGCACATGCTGAGCATCGCCGAGGCCAACAGCCAGCGCCTGAGCACGCTGATCAATGACCTGCTGGACATGGAAAAGCTGGTCGCTGGCAAGATGCATTTCGACCTCCAGCGCAGGCCACTCAAACCACTGCTGGAACTGGCACTGCTGCATAACCAACCGTATGCCGACCAGCATCAGGTACGCCTCGAACTGCACGCAGAGCATGATGTCGAAGTCCGGGTCGATTCCCAGCGCCTGGCCCAGGTGCTGGCCAATCTGCTGTCCAACGCCGCCAAGTTCTCACCGGCAGGCGCCGTGGTGCAGGTCAGCCTGGAGACAATGGCTGACAAGCTGCGGGTCAACGTGCGAGATCATGGCCCAGGTATCCCCGCAGCATTCCATTCGCACATCTTCGCCAAGTTCTCTCAGGCCGACGCCGGCGATACCCGGCAGAAAGGCGGCACCGGCCTGGGTCTGGCGATCTGCAAGGAAATCATCGAGCGCATGCACGGGCGTATCGGTTTCCACTCGGTGCCTGGCCAGGGCGCGACCTTCTGGTTCGAACTGCCGCGCGTCGATGAAGGCGAGACATGAAGCCTACGCAAGGCTAACAAAGCTGTACCACACTGCAGATAGCAGCCAACGGCCGGGGAGACCGTCATGACTGAGCTCAAACGCATCCTGCATGTCGAGGACGATCCCTCGATCCAGGCCGTGGCCAAGGTCGCACTGGAGGCCGTCGGCGGCTTTCAGGTATTGAGCTGTGCCAGTGGCCAGGAGGCGCTCGACCAGGTGCAGGGCTTCGCACCGGATTTCATTCTGCTCGACGTGATGATGCCCGACATGGATGGGCCCAAGACCCTGGAGCTGATTGGCCAGCTGGTCGATACCGCACGCATTCCGGTGGCCTTCATGACCGCCAAGGTGCAGCCTGACGAGGTCGCCCACTACCACAGCCTCGGCGCCCATGGCGTGATCATCAAACCATTCGACCCGATGCAGCTCGCCGCCCAGGTACGGCAGATCTGGAACCAGCGTAATGGATAAACACGAAGGCAGCGCCATCCCGCAGGCGCTGCAACAACACTTGCAACAGCTCGGTCAGCAATTCAGTGAGCGCCTGAGCCAGGCACTGCCCCAGTTGGCGCAACAGGCAAGGCAACTGCTGGAGGCCGATGTAGCCCAACGCACCCGCCTGCTGCAGGAGCTGCGTGATCAGTTGCACCGTCTGGCTGGCAGTGCCGGCACCTTCGGTTTCAGCCAGCTTGGCCAGCAGGCGCGCGAACTGGAGCAGCATGCCGAGCGCTGGATGGAGCGTCTGCTACGGCAACAACAGAGCCTCAACGAGTTCGTCGCTGCCTTGCAGGCACTCGGTGAGCAGCCGACCAGCGCTGGGGCCGTCACTGAACAGGCAGGCAAAGCGCGCAAGCTGCCGCGCCAGGAAGACGGCAGCCGCACCATCTACATCCTCGAAGGCGAAGCCGCGTTTGGCGAGAACATGCGCCAGACGCTGAGCAACTTCGGTTACCGCGCCGAGCATTTCAATTCCACCGCAGGGCTCGACGCCGCGCTGCAGCAGCACCTGCCCGATGCGCTGATCATCGACGCCAAGCTGCCCGGCGAAGCCAGTTGCGGTCTGGATTACGCCCACCAGTTGCGCGAACGCCTGGACGAACCACTGCCGCTGCTGGTGCTCACCGACCAGCAGGATGACTTCGCTACCCAGCTGCATGCGGTGCGCGCCGGCGCCATGGGCCTGTTCAGCAAGCCGGTGGACATCCCGCAGCTGGAAAGCCGCCTCGAACGCTGCTTCTCGCAACAGCACGGCGAACCCTACCGCGTGCTGATCGCCGACGACGACCAGGACCTGGCCAGCCGCTACAGCCTGGTGCTGCGCGATGCCGGCATGCTGGTGGAGATACTCAGCGAACCGGCGCGGATCTTCACCCACCTGCGCGACTTCAACCCCGAGGTAGTGCTGCTCGACGTCAACATGCCGCACTGCACCGGCCCCGAACTGGCGCAGATCATCCGCTGCAATGACGACTGGCTGCGCATTCCGATCATCTACCTGTCGGCGGAAACCGATATCGGCAAACAGATGAACGCGCTGATCAAGGCCGGCGACGATTTCGTCACCAAGCCCATATCCGACAATGCGCTGGTCGCCACCGTGTTCTCCCGCGCTCAGCGCGCACGCCTGCTCTCCGACGCCCTGGCGCGCGACAGCCTCACCGGCCTGCTCAAGCACGCCGACATCAAAGAGCAAGTGGCCATCGAACTGGAGCGCGCCCTGCGCAGCGGCGACCGCGCCAGCGTGGTGATGCTGGATATCGACCACTTCAAGCGGGTCAACGACGAGCACGGTCACGCGGCCGGCGACAACGTCATCCGCGCCCTGGCCAACCTGCTGCGCCAACGCCTGCGCCGGGTCGACAGCCTGGGCCGCTACGGCGGCGAGGAGTTTCTTGCGGTGCTGCCGGACTGCACACCGCAGCAGGCAGGTTTGATCGTCGACGAGATTCGTCAGCGCTTCGCCGAGCTGCGCTTCATCGCCGATGGTGGCGAATTCTCCTGCACCCTGAGTGCCGGTATCGCCGGCACCGATGTGCACAGCGATGCCGAGCAACTGCGTGAGCGCGCCGACAAGGCGCTGTATGCGGCCAAATACAACGGGCGCAATCAGGTGCAGATAGCGGCGTCGGAAGAACATCGCGGCTGAAGCCGCTCCTAGGGAGCACAGATGCAACTGTAGGAGCGGCTTC
Source organism: Pseudomonas sp. NY15364 (assembly GCF_048068235.1). NCBI lineage: Bacteria > Pseudomonadati > Pseudomonadota > Gammaproteobacteria > Pseudomonadales > Pseudomonadaceae > Pseudomonas > Pseudomonas sp. NY15364. Next base: position 33,319 of record NZ_JBLUPX010000012.1, read on the forward strand.
AGCCGCGAAACTCTACGCTATTCAGGCGCAGGTCACGCCTCGGCGCGCTGCATCAGGCGGCGCTGACGCCATTCCATGAAGGTCTTGAGGAACAACGTGAGCAGCGCCATGCACGCCAGCAGCCCGGCCGCGGTGAAGGCGGCCGCCGGCTTGTAGTCGTTGTTGAGCTGGTCGACCAGCAGCGGCAACGTCAGGGTCTGGTTGATGATGGTGCCAGACACCACCGACACCGCGCCGAACTCGCCCACCGCGCGGGCATTGGTGACGACGACGCCATACAGCAGCGCCCACTTGATCTTCGGCAGGCTGATGCGGCGGAAGATCTGCCAGCCGCTGGCGCCCAGGCACATCGCGGCGGTTTCCTCGTCCTGCCCCTGCGTCTGCATCACCGGGATCAGGATGCGTGCCACGTAGGGCGCGGTGACGAACACGGTGACCATGACGATGCCCGGCCAGGCGAACATCAGCTGCAGGCCCTGATCGTAGAACCAGCGGCCGATGAAGCTCTCCAGACCGTAGACCACCAGGTAGCAGAGACCGGCGACCACCGGCGACACCGCGTAGGGAATGTCGATCACTGTGGTCAGCAGCTTGCGCCCGCGAAAATCGTAGTGGGTCACGCACCAGGCCAGGCAGATGCCGAAGCACAGATTCAGCGGCACGGTGATCACTGCCACCAGCAGGGTCAGGCCGATGGCGTGGAGCATGTAGTCCTCGCCGAGGTTGCTCCACAGCAGGTCGAGCCCGCCAGCCAGCGCCTTGCTGAAAATCAATGCCAGCGGCACCAGCAGAATCAGCGCCACCACCAACAGACCGAGGGTTACCAACGCCCACTGGCGCCAATCCTGAGGCTTTTTCATCGACCTTGCCGTTGCCATGCGAACAGACGCCCCTGCACGACCTGCAGGAGGAAAAGAAGAGCCAGCGACGCGAGCAGGATCACCGAAGCGATGGCTGCTGCCGCCGGGTAATTGAATTCCTGCAGACGGACGAAAATCATCAGCGAGCTGACCTCCGTCTGATAGGGAATGTTGCCGGCGATCATGATCACCGCGCCGAACTCACCGAGACTGCGGATGAACGCCTGCGAGCCACCGGTGACCAGTGCCGGCGCCAGAGTCGGCAGGATCACCTTGCGGAAGGTCTGCACACGGCTGGCGCCGAGGGTGCGCGCGGCCTCTTCGTATTCCGAGCCGAGGTCCTGCAGCACCGGCTGCACCGTGCGCACCACGAATGGAATGCTGGTGAAGACCATCGCCACCACGATACCTGCGTAGGCGTAGGCCACCTTGAAGCCCAGCCACTGGCCGATCCAGCCGTTGGGCACCAGCAGCGCGGCGAGGGTCAGGCCGGCCACCGAGGTTGGCAGGGCGAACGGCAAATCGATCAACGCATCGACGATACGCCGGCCGGGGAAGTCGTAGCGGGTGATGATCCAGGCCAGCAGCAGGCCGATCACCAGCACCGCCAGGGTCGAGTAGAACGCCGCCGAGATGGTCACCTTGTAGGTCTGCACCACACGCGGGTCGCTGATCGCGAACCAGTACTGCGCCCAGGTCATGTCGCTGACGTACAGCAGCAGCGCAGACAGCGGCAACAGGATCACCAGTGAGAGGTACAACACACTGACGCCGAAGCTCAGGCCGAAGCCTGGCAGCAGCGGAGTCTGCAGGAAGAACAGCGTTGGTTTACTCACGAAAAGCTCGGCTCTACAAATGCAGTTGGCCGCCAATAAGGCGGCCAAAGGACCATTACGATGCTCGCGTAGGGCGGGCGAAACCCGCCACTCTTAGGCGCCCTACGCCAGACCGGCGCGCTCAGCGCCCAGTCGCGAGAAGCTGGTCGAGGATACCACCGTTGTCGAAGTGCTTGGCGGTGATGTCATCCCAGCTGCCAAGGATCTCGTTCGGGTTGATCAGGCGTACCGGAGCGAACTGAGCCTTGGTCGCCTCGACCACTTCCGGGTGGTGCACACGGTAGTTGTAGCGGGTCAGCAGTTGTTGAATGTCCTTGCTGTACTGGAAGTCGAGGAAGGCCTTGGCCTGCTCGCGGGTACCGCGCTCGTCGGCAACCTTGTCGACGATGGCGACCGGGAACTCGGCCAGCACGCTGACTTCCGGTACCACGATTTCCAGGTTGGCGGATTTGAATTCGTCGCCTTTGGCGATGTTGATCACTTCCGATTCGAAGGTCAGCAGCACGTCGCCCTGGCCGTTCTGGGCGAAGGCCACGGTGGCGCCACGACCGCCGGTGGGGAAGTTCTCGACGTTCTTCAGCAGCTTGCCGACGAAGGCTTTGACCTTCTCCTCGTCACCGTTGAATTTCTCGTTGGCGAACAGCCAGGCGCCCAGGTAGCTGTAGCGGGCATTGCCGGAGGTTTTCGGATTGGGGAACACCAGTTTCACGTCATCGCGAATCAAGTCATCCCAGCTCTTGATGTTCTTCGGGTTGCCTTCGCGCACCAGGAAGGCGGTGGTGCTGTAGTACGGCGAGCTGTTGTTGGGGAACTGCTTGGCCCAGTCCTCACGCAGCAGCTTGCGCTTGGCCAGGATGTCCACGTCGCTCACCTGGTTGAAGGTCACTACATCGACCTTCTTGCCCTGGATGATGTCCTGCGCCTGGCGCGAGGTGCCGGCGAAGGACTGGATGATCTTCACTTCCTTGCCGCTCTGCTGCTTCCAATGCTCGACGAACAGCGGGTTGATCTCGCCGAACAGTTCGCGGGCGATGTCATAGGAGGCGTTGTGGAATGGCGTATCAGCGGCAGCATGGCTCAGCGAGCCGGTAAGCAGGGTGGCGCTGGCCACGGTGGCCAGAACGATCTTCTTCAGCATCTATGGCGTCCTTCTTATCGCGAGAGGAACCTGCAGGCAGGCTATTTGATGGCGCGATTCTGCAGAAAAAACATATAGCTGAAAAATATCTTTTTATTCGACTCTTATAACCATTATCTCTTTGCCTGCGAAAACACCCTGCAGCTCTCGTATCCGAAGGCTGCTCAGGCAACCACTCTTAGAGCCTGTTCACGATCTTTATGTGCCTGAATACTACAAGGCAAAAGCGTTCGGCGAGCATGTAGGAGGGGCTTCAGCCCCGAGCTTTATTGGTGCGCAAAGAGCTCGCGGCTAGAGCCGCTCCTACAAGATCGCAAGTGCTTTATTTCGCCAGTTGGCTGCCAAAGCCGACGAAAATTGGCTGAAAAATATGAAAAGGTTCTTACAGCTTGGCGATGGACACTTCGGTGGATTTCACGAAGGCGATCACTTCGCTGCCCACCTGCAATTCCAGTTCACGCACGGAGCGGGTGGTGATCACCGAAGTGACGATGCCGGCAGCGGTCTGCACGTCGATTTCCGACAACACGTCGCCGATGACGATTTCCTTGATGTTGCCCTTGAACTGGTTACGTACGTTGATGGCTTTGATGGTCATGGTGTTTCTCCTCAGGTCGTTTTACAGGTAGCCCGGTGCAATCCGGGGAATCCTCGAGCCGCTCCCGGATTGCCTCCGGGCTACGGCGTCAAAGCGCCCAACGCAATTGCGTGGGCAGGGGTGATACGGGTTCGGGCGGTGTCGGTAATTCCGGCTGCGCCAGCACGCGGTCGAGCACGCGCGCTTCCAGTGCCGCCAGTAGCGGCGAGCCATGTGGACGCGGGCGCACCAGTTGCACATCGAGGTCGAGGCCGATCTGGCCGTCCTCGATCAGGATCACCCGGTCCGCCACGGCCACGGCTTCGGCCACGTCGTGGGTGACCAGCAGTACGGTGAAGCCATGCTGCTGCCACAGGCGTTCGATCAGTTGCTGCATCTCGATGCGGGTCAAGGCATCCAGTGCACCGAGCGGCTCGTCGAGCAGCAGCAGGCGCGGCCGATGGATCAATGCACGGGCCAGGGCCACGCGCTGCTTCTGCCCGCCGGACAGTGCTGCCGGCCATTCATTGGCGCGATCCGCCAGGCCGACCGCCGCCAGCGCTTCCTCGGCCTGCTTGCGCCAGTTGCCGGAAAGCCCCAGACCGACGTTGTCGATCACTCGCTTCCAGGGCAGCAGACGCGAGTCCTGAAACATCAGACGGATGTCTTCACGCACCGCGTTGAGCGAGCCATTGCCGGCCAGCAACTGACCGCCGCTGGGTTGATCCAGCCCGGCCAGCAGGCGCAGCAAGGTGCTCTTGCCACAGCCGCTACGGCCAACCACGGCGACAAACTGACCTGCAGGGATATGCAGGTCGATGCCCTTGAGCACCTGACGCTCGCCAAAGGATTTCTCGATGTTCTCGATCGCCAGGGGAATGCCCTGACGGATGTTATGCAGCGCTGTCATTGCCCACCTGCCTTGGCCTGGTAGGCCGGGTGCCAGCGCAGCCACACGCGCTCGAGACCACGGGCAGCGACGTCGGCCAGCTTGCCGAGCACCGCGTAGAGCAGGATCGCCAGCACCACCACGTCGGTCTGCAGGAACTCACGGGCGTTCATCGCCAGGTAGCCGATGCCGCTGCTGGCGGAAATGGTCTCCGCGACGATCAGGGTCAGCCACATGAAGCCGAGGGCGAAACGCACACCGACCAGGATCGACGGCAACGCGCCGGGCAGGATCACCTGGCGGAACAGCGAGAAGCCTGACAGGCCATAGCTGCGCGCCATCTCCACCAGCGCCGGGTCGACGTTACGAATACCGTGGTAGGTGTTGAGGTAGATCGGGAACAGCGTGCCGAGCGCGACCAGGAACACCTTGGCTGCCTCATCGATGCCGAACCAGAGGATCACCAGCGGGATCAGCGCCAGGTGCGGCACGTTGCGAATCATCTGCACCGAGCTGTCGAGAAAGCGCTCGCCCCATTTGGACAGGCCGGTGATAAAGCCCAGCAGCAGGCCGATACCACCGCCGATGGCGAAGCCGATGCCGGCGCGCTGGCCACTGATCGCCAGGTGCTGCCAGATTTCGCCGGAGGCCAGTAGCTCCCAGCCAGCGGCGAGCACGGCACTGGGCGCCGGCAGGATGCGGCTGGACAGCCAGCCACTGGCCACCGCCAGTTGCCAGGCGGCCAGCAGCCCCAGCGGCAAGGCCCAGGGCGCAGCGCGCAGGGCCAGTTTGTGAAGGGTCGTGTTGCTCATGATTGCCTCAAAGAATTCTGTGTCTCTGTCCCCGGATTGCATCCGGCTACATCTGCCCTCTCCCCCAGCCCCTCTCCCGCAAGCGGGAGAAGGGAGCCAAACCGTGCCATCGGGCGAACAAGCGGTGCCGGACAGCTCCCTCGCCCCTCCGGGGAGAGGGTTGGGGAGAGGGGGCTGGCGCCCAGCCCTCTCGAAATGCATCTGATGACCGCCACGGGACGACCGAGATGCTTTTCAACTCGCCGAAGCCGCCTTAGGCAGGATGTCGCTGGAGATCATTTCGCCGAACGGGCTGACATAACCGCGACTTTCCGGGCGCTGCGGCTGGGCCACGTCCAGGTGCGGGAACAGCAGTTCAGCGACCCGGTACGACTCCTCCAGATGCGGGTAGCCGGAGAAGATGAAGGTATCGATGCCGAGGTCGGCGTATTCCTTGACCCGCGCCGCCACGGTCGGGCCATCGCCGACCAGCGCGGTGCCGGCGCCGCCGCGCACCAGGCCGACACCGGCCCAGAGGTTTGGCGACACTTCCAGGTTGTCGGTCTTGCCGCCATGTAGCGCAGCCATACGCTGCTGACCAACGGAATCGAAGCGCGCCAGCGACGCCTGGGCGCGGTCGATGGTGTCCTGATCCAGATGGCTGATCAGACGATCTGCCGCCGCCCAGGCTTCCTCATTGGTCTCGCGCACGATCACGTGCAGACGAATGCCAAAGCGCACTTCGCGGCCCTGCGCAGCAGCCTTCTCGCGCACCTGAGCGATTTTCTCGGCCACGGCGGCCGGCGGCTCGCCCCAGGTCAGGTACAGCTCGACCTGCTCGGCGGCCAAGTCTTGCGCCGCGTCGGAGGAACCACCGAAATACAGCGGCGGACGCGGCTGCTGGATCGGCGGGTAGAGCAGCTTGGCGCCCTTCACCTGGATGTGCTTGCCGTCGTAGTCGACGGTTTCGCCTTCCAGCACACGGCGCCAGATGCGGGTGAATTCGACGGATGCCTCATAGCGCTCGGCATGCGACAGGTGCAGGCCATCGCCGGCCAGTTCGTCCGGGTCGCCACCGGTCACCAGGTTGAACAGCGCACGGCCGTCCGACAGGCGATCCAGAGTCGCCGCCTGGCGCGCGGCCACGGTCGGCGAAATGATCCCCGGACGCAGGGCGACGAGGAACTTCAGGTTCTGCGTGAGCGGGATCAGCGAGGCTGCCACCAGCCAGGAGTCCTCGCAGGAACGCCCGGTGGGAATCAGCACGCCGCCATAACCGAGGCGGTCAGCCGCCTGGGCGACCTGGGCCAGATAGCCGTGGTCGACGGCGCGCGCGCCTTCGGAGGTGCCCAGGTACTTGCCATCACCATGGGTAGGCAGGAACCAGAAGATGTTGAGGCTCATGGAGTTGTCTCCTTGGATTCGCTCCCCTCTCCCACCGGGAGAGGGGCTGGGGTAGGGTTTACTGGGCCTGCGCGACCTTGGCCGGCGGATTCCAGATCACATCCTTGATGGTCAGTTTCTTGGGGATCAGCTTCAGCTCGGTGAAGGTGTCGGCGATCTTCTGCTGCGCCTCGACCACCTCCGGGGTGATGAACTGCGCGCCATAGCCCTGGCGCTCAACAGCCTGACGGGTGATCTCCGGGGACAGACCGATCAGCGGCGCAACCTGACTGGTGGCTTCATCGAGGTTGCCCTTGACCCACTCGCCAACGCCGCGAATTTCCTCGACCAGCGTGCCGATCACCTGCGGGTTCTTCTCGGCATAGGTGCGGGTCGCCAGGTAGAACTGGTGGTTGTCGACCAGACCGCTACCGTCACGCAGGGTGCGCGCTTGCAGTTGCTTCTCGGCGGCGGACTGGAACGGGTCCCAGATCACCCAGGCATCGACGCTGCCACGCTCGAAGGCGGCGCGAGCATCGGCCGGCGGCAGGTAAACCGGGGTGATGTCGCCGTATTTGAGGCCGGCGTCTTCCAGCGCACGCACCAGCAGGTAATGCACGTTGGAACCCTTGTTCAGGGCGACTTTCTTGCCCTTGAGCTCGGCTACCGATTTGATCGACGAATCTTTCGGCACGAGGATCGCCTCGCCCGTCGGAGCCGGCGGCTCATGGGCGACGTAAAGCAGGTCGGCGCCAGCCGCCTGAGCGAATACCGGCGGGGTTTCACCCGTGACGCCAAAGTCCACGGAGCCGACGTTGAGGCCTTCGAGCAGTTGCGGGCCGCCAGGGAACTCCGTCCACTTGACCTCAACACCCTGCTCGGCAAGGCGTTTTTCCAGGGTGCCCTTGGCCTTGAGCAGCACCAGGGTGCCGTATTTCTGATAGCCGATACGCAATGTCTCGGCTTGTGCATGAGTGATGGCGCCGAAAGAAATGGCCGCGGCAAACAGGGCGACCAGGCTTCGACGCAAAGTAATGTTGCGCATGGCGCTCTCCCTTTGCGGTGATGTCTTGGTTGGCTACCTGCTTGCCCGTTGGCGGGCGAGTAAGGCGGGGTATTACAGATGGATCAGATGCTCCAGCGGGCGTTCACCAGCCGGTCGTTCAACACGTTCGAATCGATCGGCCTCGGCCGTCGCGCCAGGGCTACGCCCAGTTGTTCCAGTGCCTCGTCGAGGCGTTCGCGCAACTCGTCGTCGATCTGCGCGGGCCTGTCCCCTTCCGGGTAGGCGATCTGTTTGTCCACGGCGAACACGCCGGAGAGCATTTCCTGCGCCTTCAGCGCGGCCAGTACCGGCTTGAGCGCGTAGTCCACAGCCAACAGGTGCGCCGGGCTGCCGCCACTGGCCAGGGGCAGAACCACCTTGTGCGCCAGAGCGCGTTCGGGCAGCAGATCCAGCAGCACCTTCAAGGTACCGGTGAACGACGCCTTGTACACCGGCGTACCGACCACCAGGCCATCAGCGCTGGCCACCACAGCCTGCAACTGCTGCACTGCCGGGCTGTCGAAGCGCGCATGCAGCAGATCCTCGGCGGGAAAATCCCGCACCCGCAGCAGGCTCACTTCCACCTGCTGCGCCTCCAGGCGCTGGCGCACGTAATCCAGCAGCACCTCGGTGCGCGAACGCGCCGCAGGGCTGCCGGAAAGCAACACAACATGCATGATCGATCCTTAGCGATGGTCTGAAGTAGTCGTCATTCCCGCGCAGGCGGGAAACCAGCCCCCGCAGTACATGGACTCCCGCCTGCGCGAGAGTGACGAGGTATAGCTTTTTTCAGCGTTTCATTAGCGATTCGGCTGCGGGGTCAGACGCAGATAAGGTTTCACCGCGCGATAACCTTTCGGGAAGCGCTGGGCGATCTCGGCTTCGTCCTTCAGCGACGGCACGATCACCACCTCTTCACCGTCCTGCCAGTTGGCCGGAGTGGCCACCTTGTAGTTGTCGGTCAGTTGCAGCGAGTCGACAACGCGCAGGATTTCGTTGAAGTTGCGCCCGGTACTGGCCGGATAGGTGATGGTCAGGCGCACCTTCTTGTTCGGGTCGATGACGAACAGCGAACGCACGGTCAGGGTGTCGTTGGCGTTGGGGTGGATCAGGTCGTAGAGGTCGGACACCTTGCGGTCGGCATCGGCGATGATCGGGAAATTGACCGCCGTGTTCTGCGTCTCGTTGATGTCGTCGATCCACTTGATGTGCGAATCCACCGGGTCGACGGACAGGGCGATGGCCTTGACGCCGCGCTTGGCGAATTCATCCTTGAGCTTGGCGGTGAAGCCCAGTTCGGTAGTGCACACCGGCGTGAAGTCAGCCGGGTGAGAGAAGAGGATGCCCCAGCTGTCGCCCAGCCACTCGTGGAAACGAATGCGGCCTTCGCTGGAATCCTGTTCGAAGTCAGGGGCGATGTCGCCCAGGCGGATGGTCATGATCGTGCTCCTTGGCAGTAGCTTGGGTGGTGCTCACTATGCTCAGGAACAAAGAGAAACAAAAAGAATAAATAATAATTTATTTATAACCAAAGCATCTTTAAAGAAAGACCGTCATGACCTCCCCAACCTTGCACGAGATTCCCAGCGAACAGGCGCCCATGGCGCTGCTGCTGGAAGCCGATCCGAGCAACGCCCTCATCGCCGGTTATTTACAGGACGGTCATTGCGTGGTCGCGCGCCAGAGCGACGCAACCCTTGGCGTCTACGTGATCAAGGCACTGGCGGCCAACACCTGGGAACTGATGAACATCGCCGTGGCGCCCGAACACCAGGGCCAGGGCATCGGCGCCCTCCTGCTGCACCACGCCATCAACCAGGCCCGGCAACTGGGCGCGAAGCGCCTGGAACTGGGCACCGGCAGCTTCGGCCACCAACTGGCGTTCTATCAGCGCGCCGGCTTTCGCGTGGTGGCGGTGGAACCGGACTACTTTCTTACCCACTACCCCGAACCGCTGTTCGAGAATGGCCTGCAGCATCAGGATCGCTTGCGTCTGGCGTTGACGCTATAGCGCCAAGTGCACCGTCAGGCCGACCAGCGCACAGGCCACCAACGTCTCGATCACCCCGCGTTTGAAGCCCAGCAACGCCACGCCCGCACCCAGGGTGATCAATGCCGACACCCAATCGAACGCGCCGGCAAAACCCTCGGGCCAGAGCACGTGATAACCGAAGAACAGCGCCAGATTGAGGATCACCCCGACTACCGCAGCGGTGATTCCAGTCAACGGCGCGGTGAACGTCAACTTCCCATGGGTTGACTCCACCAGCGGCCCGCCGGCGAGGATGAACAGAAATGACGGCAGGAAGGTGAACCAGGTGACCAGCACCGCCGCCAACGCGCCGCTGGCAAAGGCCGACTCGCCCCCGAACAGCGGCTGGCCGTAAGCACCCACGAAGGCGACAAACGCCACCACCATGATCAGCGGCCCCGGCGTGGTTTCACCCAGCGCCAGGCCATCGATCATCTGCCGGGGCGTCAGCCAGCCGTAGAGCTCGATGGCGCCTTGATACACATAAGGTAGAACGGCATAGGCACCGCCGAAGGTGAGCAGCGCCGCCTTGGTGAAAAACCAACCCATCTGCGTCAGCGTGCCCTGCCAGCCGAACGCCAGGGTCAGCAGGCCCATCGGCAGCAGCCAAAGCAATGCGCCGACCATCAGGATCAGCGCCAGGCGGCTGGAACGAAAATGCGTGTGCGCCAGACGCGTTTCGTCATCGATAAGCGCCGGTGCATGCGCCCCGCCCGCCTCGCCATGTCCAGCCCCAACCGCGAAGTGCTGCGGCGCCAGTCGCCCACCGATGTAGCCCACCAGCGCGGCACCGAGCACAATCAGCGGGAACGGCAGTTGCAGCGCGAAAATGGCGACGAAGGCCGCCGCCGCGATGGCCCACAGCCAGGCGTTCTTCAACACCCGCCCGCCGATGCGCCAGGCGGCCTGCAGCACGATGGCCGTCACCGCCGGCTTGATGCCATAGAAGATCCCGGCCACCAGCGGCACATCGCCGAACACCAGGTAGACCCAGGACAACGCGATCAGGATCAGAAGCGACGGCAACACGAACAGCGCCCCGGCGATCACCCCGCCCCAGGTGCGGTGCATCAGCCAGCCGATATAGGTGGCCAACTGCTGCGCCTCCGGCCCGGGCAGCAACATGCAGTAGTTCAGTGCATGCAGAAAACGCCGCTCGGACAACCAGCGGCGCTTCTCCACCAACTCCTGATGCATGATCGAAATCTGCCCGGCCGGCCCCCCGAAGCTGATCAACCCCAGCTTCAACCAGAACCAGAAAGCCTGCAGCAAACTGACCGGGGCAGGACGTTCAGGCGAGTCGGACATGAATGGCTCCAGCGACGGCAAATCGACCGGCCACTATAGCCACGAAAGATGACAGCCGCGCGACACCGCACGAAAAATCACCAGCCCGACGCAGCCCTTGCCCCACCTGGCCTGGACGACTTTTCCCGCATCTTATCCACAACGCTTTCCCCAGATTTTGTGCACGACACCCGGCAACCCACTCCCGACCTGCCCTGCTGTTGAAAACTCGAGCCAAGTGATTGATTAAACGCGATATTCCGCCTGGCGATAACGCCAGCAGAGCGTCATTGGATAAAAACTGAACGGCTTGCCGAGGCCCGCTTGAATGCTAGGCGCGGAGGGCTTTTGCAAAGGTTATCCACAGTGGTGTTAACAGAATTTGTGGGTGGGTTTGGGAAGGTCTGGAGCGCCGTTTCTCCAACGGCAAACACCCACATGGCATTTTGCCCACAGGCCATGGACAGCCTGCGCTGAAATACCCGCCGCGGTGGACAACGCGAAGCTTGTCCACCATGCCAAGGGTAGGAACAGCGCGTAGGGCGTACCGGGACGCCGGCCGCTCGGAAGCAATACGCCAATGATGTGTTGGCCGCAGGCTCCGGTCTCGCATGGCCTGGCGGGCTGCTCGCTTCGCGAGCGAGGCCGCCCTACGTCAGCAAGTAGCCTGGGTAGAGCGCCTTCAGTCGAATGAAACTTTCGGTTTCATACCCGCCATAACCTCTGAAACCTCGCCCTGACAAAGCCCCCGGATTTCATCCGGGCTACAAAAGCCAACGCGTGCGACGCACTCAAAAAAATCGGGCCTGACGGCCCGAAAAGTTACTCCACCTTGAAGAGTTCGTTTACAGCACGTGCGACTGGTACAGCTCGGTCAGCGCCTCGCCACGCAGGTAGGCCAACTCAGCCGAGCGGCGGTCGCGGGGGCGGGCCAGGGGCACGGCCAGTTCGCGTTGCAGGCGGCTTGGTGTGCCGCCAAAGATCAGCACGCGGTCGCTGAGGTAGAAGGCTTCGTCGAGGTCATGGGTGACCAGCAGCACGGCAATCTCGTAGCGGGCGGCCAGCTCCACCACCAGATCCTGCAGTTTCATGCGGGTGAAGGCGTCCACCGTGCTGAAGGGTTCATCCAGCAGCAGCACCTGCGGTTTGCCGTACAAACCACGGGCAATCGCCACACGCTGCGCCTGGCAGCCAGAGAGGTGCTTAGGCAGCGCCTCGCCACGCCCGTGCAGGCCGACGTCGCGCAGCAGTTGCTGCACCCACGAGTCGTCGGCCACCCAGCCATCGGTGAAGCCGACGTTCTGCGCCACGCTCAGCCAGGGCATCAGCCGGGGCTCCTGGAACACCACGCCTATGCCGTTGCCACGGCCAAAGTTGAGCAGCGGGTTGAGTTCCAGTCCGCCCTGGTAGTCCTGATCCAGCCCGGCGGCAATGCGCAGCAGGGTGCTTTTGCCACAGCCGGAAGGGCCGAGCAGGCTGACCACTTCGCCAGCGGCCAGGCTCAAACTGACGTCATTGAGCACCACGGTGGCGCCGAAGGATTTGCTGACCCGACGCAGTTCAATCAATGCACTCATCGCTTGTCCCCGTCGTAGTTGTCGCGCCAGGTCAGGGCGCGTGTTTCCAGACCCTTGAGCAGGCTATCGCTCAACTTGCCCATGACCGCCAAAGTGGCGATGGCGACCAACACGAGATCCGGGCGTGATACTTCACGGCCATCGGTCAGCAGGTAGCCAATACCTTCGGTGGCAGCCAGCAGCTCTGCAGCCACTACGCACAACCAGGCCATCGACAGCCCCGCGCGCAGACCGGTGAACAGGTACGGCTGCGCGGCCGGCACGAAGATGCGCCGGATGGTCGCCAGGCGTGACAGGTTGCACAGCTCGCCAACCTCGACCAGTTTGCGGTCGACGTTTCGGATACCGGCCACCAGGTTGAGGTAAACCGGGAAGAACGAGCCGATGGCGATCAGCGTGACTTTCGATGATTCATCGATGCCCAGCCAGATCAGCAGCAGCGGCACCCAGGCCAAGCCCGGAACAGCCCGCAGGGCTTGGAAGGTCGGATCGAGGTAGACCTCCAGCCGTCGACTCAAACCAACCAATGAACCGAGTACCAGCGCCAGCGAGGCACCGATGGCGAACCCTGCCAGCACACGCAGTGAGCTGGCGAGGATGTGCGTCCACAGCGGCCCTTCAGCCAGCTCCCACAAGGTCACGGCCAGCTCGCTGGGTGCGGGCATCAGGTAGGCAGGTATCCAGCCGATACGCACCACAGACTCAAGTACGGCCAGTAGCATCGCAGGCAGCAACCAGCCCTGCAGACTCGACAGGCCAGGCAGCCAGCTTCGCCAGGCGAGCCTCGACTGGGCCTGGGGCAGGCTCTCAACGCGGCTCATCACTGGCCTCGATAACGTCCTTGGCGATGCGGGCATCGATCAGGCTGGCCAGCGCCGCCTCGGTATCGGCGTTGCGGCGCAGCACGCCATCGGCAACCAGCAACGGAATGACCGGCTTGATCGCATCCATGTGAACCTGGCCAGGCAGTGGTTTACTGAAGTCGTAACGGCTCAGTTGCAGGCGAATGACCTCGACCGGCAGTTGAGTTTCACCGGACACCAGTTGAGCAGCCTCTTCCGGGTTGGCGATTATCCAGCGACGTGCACGCTCGTAGGCCTTTACCACCGTAGCGACAGCTTCTGGCTGCTCGCCGAGAAAGCGCTCCTGCGTATTAAGGAAGGCGCCGAGACCAAACTCCGCGTTTTGATAGATGAACCGCGTACCCGCCAATTGCGCACCGGCCATGTGGGGGTCGAGACCCGCCCAGCCATCTACCCGACCTTGTTCCAGAGCCGTGCGCCCCTCGGGGTGCTGCAGATGAACGATTTTCACGTCGGCAGGCTTGAGGTTTTCGGCGGCCAGGGCGCGCAGCAGGAAGAAGTAAGGGTCGGTGCCTTTGGTGGCGGCAATCTGTTTGCCGCGCAGGTCATGCAGCGTCTGGTAGGGCGAATCGGCTTGCACCAGGATCGCACTGGGCACAGACCAGAGGTAGTTGTAGATAGCTTTCACCGGCTGGCCGTTGGTGCGACTGACAAAGGCCGAGATGCTTGAAGTCAGTGCGAAATTCGACGCGCCACTGTTGAGAAACTCCAGCGAGTTGTTGCTGCCCCGGGACAGTACCCAGCGCACCTCGGTGCCGGTGGCAGCGAAGTCTTTTTCCAGCCAGCCGTTGTGTTTGATCACCAGGCTTTCCGGGGAATAGAAGGCGTAGTCGAGGCGTACTTCCTCAAGCGGCGCCGCATGTGCGGCAGTCGGCAACCAGGCCGCGAACAGTGCGGCCAGGCCAAGACGCAAGGTGGTGCTTTTCATGATCATCTCCGTGGGCGGATGAGTCACCTTCCAGCCCGTTGGCGGGCCGGTCAGGAGATGCGAAATGGGGTTTATAGAAGAGTCAGGGTGTAGCTCAGGATCAGGCGGTTTTCGTCGGCGTCGGTGGTGACGTTGCCGCGCTGGGTCGCGTTGCGCCAGGACACGCCGAGGCCTTTCAGCGGGCCGTCCTGCAGGGTGTAGTCGAGGCGGAAGTCGCGCTCCCACTCTTTCAGGTCACCGTTGGCGGAGTCGACGTTGTCACCCTTGAGGTAAGCGACGCTGGCCTTCAGGCCCGGGACTCCGAGTTTGGTGAAGTCATAGCCGTACTCGGCCAGCCAGGTGCGCTCGCCGGCGTTCTGGAACTTGCCGATCTGGCGGTCGGTGATCAGGTAGGACGAGCCGCCGCCGCCCTGGTTGAGGAACGGGAAGGCGCTGTCGCCTTCGACCTGCTGGTAGCCAAGGCTGGCGAAGTGGCTGCCCAGGGTGTAGGTGAACAGCGCGCTCCAGGTCTGGTTGTCGACCTCGCCGGTGCTGCTGTCGCCTGCACGCCAGTAGCCGGCGCTGCGGTAGCCATCGGCACGGCCGGAGGCGCTGCCGTTCTTGCCGTCGGAGTTGCTGTCGAAGTAACGCAGATCCGTCTTCAGCGAACCCGGGCCGATCGCCCAGTTGTGCACCAGGCCGAGGAAGTGCTGTTTGTAGAAGTCTTCCAGGTTGCCGTAATAGTACTGCAGCGTCAGGTCCTTGGTCAGCTTGTAGTCACCACCGGCGAAGTAGAACTTGTTGGTGTCGGCGTCACCGGTGGCGCCGGCGATACGCAGAGAGATGTCGTCGGTGGAGCTACGGGTCTTGGTGCTTTCCAGCTGGCCCGCGGTCAGAGTCAGGCCGTCGATCTCGTTGGAGGTGATCTGCCCGCCTTCGAAAGTCTGCGGCAGCAGGCGGCCGTCGTTGAAGGTCACCACCGGCAGCTTCGGTAGCAGGGTGCCGATACGCGCCTCGGTTTTGGACAGGCGCACCTTGGCGGTCACGCCGGCCTTGCTGTAGTCGTCCACGGCGCTGCCGTCGCTGTCGAGCGGGAACAGCTGGCCTGGGGTGCGATCACGGCCCGCCTTGCTTGCGGTGCCGCCGGAGTCCAGCTTCACGCCAAGCAGGCCGATGGCGTCGAGGCCGAAGCCAACGGTGCCTTCGGTAAAACCGGAGCTGTAATTGAAGATGAAGCCCTGGCCCCATTCCTGCGCCTCGCCGTTGTTGTTGGCGGTGTTCTTGGTGTTGAGGTCGTAATAGAAATTGCGCAGGCCGAGGCTGGCCTTGCTGTCTTCGATGAAACCGGCGGCGGTGGCCTGGTTGGCGATGGCGGCCAGCGTGACGGCCAAGGCCAGGGTGGATTTTTTCATGCTCGATGCTCCAAGTGCTTTGTGTGCTGTTCTGGGGTTGGCACTGCACAGGGGCTCGGCAGGACAGCGGACATGGCGCTGGTCTCGGCGGATTGGCATACGAACCTGGTCACGATCTGCTGCGCGTCGGCCATGCTGCGTTGAAACCAGGCTCGGGCGCGAGTCCGATCAAAATGCTCATTTACAGCTCGTAAACTGCGCTTTTTCGCCTGGTTTCGCCTTGCCTGACTCTAGCTCGCGAGATCGGGAACAGGTTCTAAGAGCCCCTGATTCGGGCCCGATGCGGTGGTCCGCTGTCGGCTGGTGGCTAATCTACGAGACGAGCGCTAATCCCTAAAAAGAATTATTTTTCACCTTGTAGTAACTAAAAAGAATATAAGCAGCACGTAAGCCTTACGGGGCGGCGATCCACGAGCGAAGCAGCTTCGTAGGGCGTACTCGCGCAGCAGTACGCCGTCAGATATGCGCAACCACGCAAAGCGACGAACTGTTCGCTTCGCTACGAGCGGCCGGCGTTCCGGTCCGCCCTACCACTGTGCAGTGCTGGGTGCAGGTTGCGGTGCCGGTCTGGGCATGGCCCGGCGGGCTGCTCGCTTCGCGAGCGAGGCCGCCCTACGCTCGTTCGAGCGGCGGTGTTTCGGGTCAATACATGCCTAAGCTAATTCCTAAAAATTATTTGTTAGCTATTTTTTATATCGACTAGCTTCTCTTCACCGGATCACCGGACTTCTTTTTCTAAACACTGAAGTACGCGTGATCCGCCGCATTCCCATGGCCGGCACGTGTTCGTATCGAGAGCCGCCATGTCCAATACTCATTCCAAACGCAGCACACTGATCGCCGCCTCGCTGGCCATCGGCCTGATCGTCGCTCCGCTCACCGAGGCTGCCGAGCAACTGCGCATCGGCTACCAGAAATCCTCCACGCTGATCAGCCTGCTGAAGAGCCAGGGCACCCTGGAAAAGGCACTGGCCGATCAGGACATCCAGATCAGCTGGCACGAATTCCCCAACGGCCAACCGCTGCTGGAGGCACTCAACGTCGGCAATATTGACCTCTCCGCCGATGTCGCCGACACCGTGCCGGTGTTCGCCCAAGCCGCTGGCGCCGACCTCGCCTATTTCGCCCAGGAAGCGCCCTCCCCCAGCGCCCAGGCGATCATCGTGCGCGAGGATTCGCCGATCAAAACCCTGGCCGACCTCAAGGGCAAGAAGGTTGCCGTGACCAAGGCAGCCGGCGTGCACTACCTGCTGATCGCCGCGCTGAACAAGGCCGGCCTGAAATTCAGCGACATCGAACCCGCCTACCTGACCCCGGCCGATGGCCGCGCCGCCTTCGAGAACCGCAAGGTGGACGCCTGGGTAACCTGGGAGCCCTTCCTCAGCGGCGCGCAGCAACAGCTGCCGACGCGCATCCTCGCCGACGGCAAGGGCCTGGCCGACTACCAGCGCTATTACCTGACCAGCGCCAAATTTGCCAAGAGCCACCCGCAGGTGCTGCAGACCGTGTTTGCCGAGCTGGTGAAGACCGGTGACTGGCTGCGCGCCAACCCGCGCCAGGCGGCTGAAATCCTCGGCCCGCTGTGGGGCAACCTCGACCCAGCCATCGTCGAGAAAGCCAACGCCAAACGCAGCTACCAGGTGCGTCTGGTACAGCCGGACAGCCTCGCCGAGCAACAGAAGATCGCCGATGCCTTCTACGGCGCCAGTCTGTTGCCGACCTCGGTGGATGCCCGTGAAGTGAGCATCTGGAGCCCGCAATGAGTGCCGAGGCCCGCCTGCATCCCAGCCTGCGTGACGAACCGCTGTTCGCCGCGCACCTGTTCCCCGTGGACTTCGGCAGCCGCACGGCCAAGGTCGAACGCCTGGCCCGGCGCCTGGCGGCCAGCGCGGTGGAACGTGATCGTGCTGGCGGCAGCGCCCAGGCCGAACGCGAATTGATCCGTGAAAGCGGCCTGCTGACCCTGGCCGTGCCGCAGCAGTACGGCGGTCAGGGCGTGGCCTGGCCGGAAATCTATCGCATCGTGCGCTACTTGGCGGCGGTGGACAGCTCGCTGGCCCACCTGTTTGCCTTCCAGCACCTGCAGGTGGCGACCATCCTGCTGTTCGGCAACCCCGATCAGCAGCGCCACTGGCTGACGCGCACGGTGCAGGAGCGCTGGTTCTGGGGCAACGCCACCAATGGTCGCGACGCTGGCCTGACCCTCAGCCAGCGCGAGGAGCATTACGAGCTCAATGGCAGCAAGTCGTTCTGCTCCGGTGCGCTTGGCGCCGACGCGCTGGTGATCAGCGCACCGCGCGGCAAGAACCCGGAAGATCGGGTGTTCATCGTTCTGCCCAGCCAGCGCGAAGGGCTGGCGGTGAACAGCGACTGGGACGGCTTCGGCCAGCGCCAGACCGACAGCGGCACGGTGCAGTTCGAGCAGGTATTCGTCGACACCAGCGAGCTGCTCGGCCCGGTCGGCCCAAGCCCGCGCACCACCCTGCGTGCCTGCCTGTCGCAACTGATCCTCACCCAGCTTTACCTGGGTAATGCCCAGGGCGCGCTGGATGCAGCGCTGCGTTACACCCGCGAACAGAGCCGCGCCTGGCCAGCATCGGGCGTGGCCAATGCCAGCGACGATCCATTTATCCAGCAGCGTTACGGCGAGCTGTGGCTGCGTTATCGCAGCGCCCTGCCACTGGCCGAGCACGCCGCCCAGCGCCTGCAAACCGCCTGGGAAAAACCGGCACTGACCGCCGCCGAACGCGCCGAAGTGGCGCTTGCCATCAGCGAGGCCAAGGTGGTGGCGGTGCGCGCCGCGCTGGACATCACCAGCCAGATTTTCGAAGCCATGGGCGCCCGCGCCACCAGCTCGCGCTACGGCTTCGACCGCTTCTGGCGCAACGTGCGCGTGCACAGCCTGCACGACCCCATCGACTACAAGGTACGCGACCTCGGCCACTGGCTGCTCAGCGGCCAGGGCCCACAAGCGTCGCTGTACAGCTGACAAGGAGGTTAGAGCCACAACCAACATGCATGGAAAACCCATATCTCGCATCGACAAAGGCTAATCAGCCGCAAAACTGCCAACGACAACGAGGTCAACACAATGAAGATCAAGACCCTATTCGGCGCCGGCGCATTGCTAGCCGCCGCTCTGCTGCAATCGGTGACGGCGCATGCCACAAGCGAATACCTGGTCAGCACCGACTGGTTGGAAAAGAACCTGAAAGATCCCAAGGTACGCATCATCGAAGTCAGTGTGGCGCCCGGTGTCTACGAACGCGGGCATATTCCCGGCGCGGTGAACTTCGCCTGGCACAGCGACCTGGTTGACCCGGTACGCCGTGACATCGCCAGCCAGGAAGCCTTCCAGCAACTGCTGCGCAAGGCCGGGGTGAATAACGACAGCACCACGATCATCTACGGTGACAACAACAACTGGTTCGCCGCCTGGGGCGCCTGGGTGTTCGACGTGTACGGCGTGGATAACGTCAAACTGCTCGACGGGGGCCGCGCCAAGTGGGAGGCCGAAGGGCGCCAGTTGGACAGCCGCGCCAGCACACCGAAGGCCGGTAACGTCACGGTACAGGCCGCCAACAAGAGCCTGCGGGCCTTCCTCCCCGATGTGCTAGCTGCCGCCGAAAAACGCAGCGACACGCAACTGGTGGATATCCGCTCGCCCGATGAATACAACGGCAAGGTCTTCGCCCCGCAGGGCGTGCAGGAGCTTGCCGTGCGCGCCGGCCATGTACCAGGCGCAGTGAACGTGCCCTGGGGCCAGGCGGTCGCTGCTGATGGCACCTTCAAATCGGCTGAAGAGCTGAAGAAGGTCTACGGCGCAGTCGGCATCGACGGTAGCAAGCCGATCATCACCTACTGCCGCATCGGCGAGCGCTCCAGCCACACCTGGTTCGCCCTGAAGAAAATCCTCGGCTACGACGTGCGCAACTACGACGGTTCCTGGACCGAATACGGCAATGCCGTGGGCGTACCGGTGGTGAACGTGGCCGGCACCGTCTGGGGCGGCAAGTAAGCGAACACTCGGTGCGGTGGTGAATCACGCGTCAGCGATTCACCACCAACGCGAATTCATCCCCCAAGGCTGATGCTTCCTGTAGGAGCGGATTTATCCGCGATTCTCGTGGCTGAAGCCGCTCCTACAAAACAAATGTCAGTCACGCAAAACGCGGCCCCGGCCGAAACGCCGGGGCAGCTTTAGTCATCACGGTCGGAAAGGACAACCTATGACCGCCAGTATCGTCTCCACTCGCGCAGTGCTGCCCATCACCCTGGCGGGCCTGCTCGCTCTCGCCCTGCTCGCCTTCATCTGGCAACTGTCCGATGGCAGTAACCAGGGCCGCGCCTTCGGCTATTCGCTGGCCAGTGGCGCGCTGTTCGGTCTGTTTCTACAGCGTGCACGCTTCTGCTTCTTCTGCGTGACGCGCGACTTCGTCGAACGCCGTGTGCCGGACGGCCTGCTCGGCCTGCTCGCCGCCCTGGCGGTCGGCACCCTCGGCTATCACGCGGTGTTCGGCGCCTTCCTGCCAGACCCCAGCGGTGGACGCCTACCACCGGATGCCCATATAGGCCCGCTGAGCTGGGTGCTGGCTCTGGCCGCCACGGTGTTCGGCATCGGCATGGCGATTTCCGGCTCGTGCATCAGTGCGCACCTGTACCGCCTCGGTGAAGGCAACTTCGCCTCACTGGCTGCACTCGCCGGCGCCCTGCTTGGCTTCGCCCTAGGCTTTCTCAGCTGGAATCCGCTGTACCTGGCCGCCCTGCAGGAGGCGCCGGTGCTGTGGTTGCCGGGCAAGCTCGGTTACGGCGGATCCCTGCTCTTGCAACTGATCCTGCTTGGCGCGCTCGCTGCCTGGCTGCTGCGTTATCGCCAGGCGGGCACAGCTTCCGAGACACAGGGGCTATGGTCGCTGATGTTCGGCGCACGCTGGCCGGCCTGGGTCGGCGGCGTGCTGATCGGTGGGCTGGCGGTGCTGGCCTACTTTCGCGTCGCACCGCTGGGGGTGACGGCCGAGCTGGGCAGCCTGGCGCGCACCAGCGCCGATAGCCTGGGCTGGCTACCCGAACGCCTGGAGGGACTCGACGGCTTTTCCGGCTGCGCCACGGTGATCAAGGAAACCCTGCTGTCGAACAACGGCCTGTTCGTCATCGGCCTGGTCAGCGCGGCCTGGGCCAGCGCCCTGGCCGCAGGCGATTTCCGCCCCAGCGGCGGTGCACCACGTGATTGGCTACGCGGCCTGCTCGGTGGCGCGCTGCTGGGCTGGGGCAGCCTGCTGGCGTTGGGCTGCACGGTGGGCACGCTGCTGTCCGGGGTGATGGCTGGCGCGGCGTCAGGCTGGGTGTTCGGCCTGTTCTGCCTGGTTGGTACCCTGCTTGGCTTGAAGCTCAGGCCGTTGCTGCGCTTGGGGTAGTCGGGGAGCTCGGTTCGACCGCGGTGCGCACGACCTAGTGCGGCCCCGCGACGCCCTACGGAACGCGCGCGGCTCGGCTCCCCTCTCCCATTTATGGGAGAGGGGCTGGGGGAGAGGGTTGGTTAGCGCGTATTGATCCGGCCGTTTGTTCGCGTCGAAGTCCGTAGCCCGGATTTCATCCGCCCTACGTCAGGCCATCTTGCTCGGCGACGCATCCTCGAAGCGATTCACCTTGCGCAGGCTCTTGAAGCCAAGCATCCAGCCGCCGGTCACGGTCAGGGTGCAGGCGCAGCCGATCAGCGCTGCCGGCACCACGCCGAACCACGCCGCGCTGGTACCGGCACGAAATTCGCCGAGCTCGTTGGAAGAGCCGATGAACAGCATGTTCACCGCATTTACCCGACCACGCATGGTGTCCGGTGTGGAGAACTGCACCAGCGAGGAACGGATGTACATGCTCACCATGTCCGCGCCGCCGGCCACCACCAGCGCGGCGAACGACAACCAGAACAGGCTGGACAGGGCGAACACCAGGTTGGCCACACCGAACAGGGCCACCGCGCCGAACATCACCAGGCCGACATGGCGGTTGAACGGCTTCATGCTCAGGTACAACCCGACCGACACCTCACCAATGGCCATGGCACTGCGCAGCAGACCCAGGCCGGTCGGCCCGACTTCCAGTACTTCCTGGGCGTAGATCGGCAGCAGCGCGATCACGCCGCCGAGCAGCACGGCGAACAGGTCCAGCGATATGGTGCCGAGGATGATCGGCCGCGTGCGGATGAAGTGGATGCCGGCGGTAAAACGCGCCCAGGCGGTCGCCTCCAGCGCCTGCATCTTTTCCGCATAGCGCACGGGCACCCGCAACATCAGGGCGGTGCCGGCGAGGAAGCAGGCCAAACACACTGAGTAGGTCAGCCCGCCGCCACCGATGGCGTACAGACCACCACCGATCACCGGGCCGGAAATGGTCGCGCCGCGCATGATCATGCTGTTGGCGGCGATGGCCGCAGCCAGGCGCTCGCGCGGCACGATCTGCGGCAGCAGGCTGGACAACGCCGGCCCGGTGAAGGCGCGGCCACAGCCGTACAGCACCAGCACGGCGTAGTACCAGGCGATCGGCGCCCCACTGAGCGACAACCATAACAACGCCCCGGCGCACACGCCTTCGACCAGCCAACTGAGCATCAGGATCAGCTTGCGGTCGTAACGGTCGATCAGATCGCCAGCCGGCATCAGCAGCACCAGCATGGGAATGAACTGAGCCAGGCCGACATAGGCCAGCGACAGCGGGTCGCGCGTCAGGTCGTAAACCTGCCAGGCCACGACGATGGCCTGAATCTGTACGGCGAACACCACCACGATGCGGGCAATGAGAAACGGCAGGAAACCGGGAAGCCGGTAGACGGAAACGGGGGCAGCGGACACGGCAGAAACCTCGAGGCATGACCGGCCAGTGCCGGTCGAGGTGAGCCGGCCAATCTACGTCAAGGCGCTGCTGCGGGGCAAACGGATGAACAGCCTGTTGCGCAGATCGAACCCAAGAAAACCCGGAGCGTTCGTAGAAGTGAACCGTGGGTGATGACTGTAGGAGCGCCGCCCCGGCGCGAAGACGGATGCGCTCATAGCGCACTATCGAGTCGCATGATCCATTCGTCGTGGGGCGCGGCGCCTACAGTCATTGGTAGTGCGGGCGGATGCGGGAGGTCATCCTGCCCGCCAATATCCAGGCTAGACGAATGCCTGATCGCCGAAACCGCGCGGCAGGCGCTGGCGCCCCGGCAAGGCTGTCAGGCGCGCTTCCCAGGAGGTGCGCCAGTCATTGACGGCACGTGCGGCTTTCTCACGGCGGGCGGCCCGGCGCGCAGCGTTACGGGCGTTACGACGAGCTTCGGTGAAGACTTCGGTCTTGCGGCAATTGCGGCATTTGACCTTGCCCAGCTCGGTGGTGGAAGGCAGTTTTTCACCATGAGAGCCACAGGCAAGGTGGCCAGAGACTTTGTAGTGCGTAACCATCGCGTTATCTCCTTGATTGTGGGCGCCCGGCTGCAGCCAGATGACTTACACCCCTCAGGAAATGTGACTATTAAAGCGCAGCGGTGGTTCATTAACGGCCAGCAGGCATAAGCCGTCTCGCTAGCCACCGGTCCCCCCGAGCGGGTCTAATGCCTCCTTTTGCCGGAATATCGCGATGCCCCTGAGCCCCGACGAACTCGCGCAGATCAGCGCCCTCACCCTGGCCCACTATCAGAGCAGCGCCGAGGACTTTCGCGAGGGCACGCGCGACCATGACGTGAGCCAGAACATCGCCGCGCTGTTGCGTCATATCGAGGGCGAAAAGCCCTGGCGCATCCTCGATTTCGGCTGTGGTCCGGGGCGTGATCTGCGCACCTTCAGCGGCCTCGGCCATACCGCCATCGGCCTCGATGGCTGCGCAGAGTTCGTCACCATGGCTCGCGCCGACAGCGGCTGCGAAGTCTGGCAGCAAAGTTTTCTAGAGCTGGATCTGCCGGCCGGCCACTTCGATGGCATCTTCGCCAACGCCAGCCTGTTCCATGTGCCCGATCAGGAGCTGCCGCGCGTGCTCAGCCAGTTGCACGCAGCGCTGAAACCGGGTGGCGTGCTGTTCAGCTCCAACCCGCGCGGCGAGAATCAGGAAGGCTGGAACGGCCCGCGCTACGGCAGCTACCACGACCTGGAACGCTGGCGCGCGCGGCTCACGGCGGCCGGTTTCGTCGAGCTGGAACACTACTACCGCCCCGCCGGCCTGCCACGCGACCAGCAGCCCTGGCTGGCCAGCGTGTGGCGGCGTGTCGATTAATGGGACTTCAGCGACGGCAATAGCGCAGTGAGGATACCCAGCAGCGGCAGGAAGGAGCAGATCAGGAACACCTCCTCGATGCCGTGGATGTCCGCCAGGTAACCGAGCAGCGCCCCGCCGATGCCGCCGAAACCGAACATCAGGCCGAAGAACAGCCCGGCGATCATGCCGACGTTGCCCGGCATCAGCTCCTGGGCGAAGACCACGATGGCGGAGAATGCCGAGGCGAGTATGAAGCCGATCACCATGCTCAGCACGCCCGTCCAGAACAGGTCGACGTGCGGCAGCAGCAGGGAGAACGGCGCCACGCCGAGGATGGAGAACCAGATCACCTGCTTGCGCCCGATGCGGTCGCCAATCGGCCCGCCGAAGAAGGTGCCGGCCGCCACCGCGCCGAGAAACAGGAACAGGTAGAGCTGCGAGCTGGCCACCGACAGGTCGAACTTCTCGATCAGGAAGAAGGTGAAGTAGCTGGTGAAGCTGGCCATGTAGAAGTACTTGGAGAACACCAGCAGCGCCAGGATCAGCAAGGCGAACTTCACCCGCCCGGCTGACAGCCCGTGAGTGGCCACGCCGCCCTGCTTGAGCTTGAACAGCGTCAGGTGGTGGCGGTACCAGCGGCTCAGGCCATACAACACGACGATGGCGAAGGCGGCGAACAGGCCGAACCAGGCGACGTTGCCCTGGCCGTAGGGAATGATGATGGCCGCCGCCAGCAGCGGGCCGAAGGCGGTGCCGGCATTGCCGCCGACCTGGAAGGTGGACTGCGCCAGGCCGTAGCGCCCGCCCGAGGCCAGGCGAGCGATGCGCGACGCTTCGGGGTGGAAGGTCGACGAGCCGATACCCACCAGCGCCGAAGCCATGAGGATCGCCGGGAAGCTGCCGACGAAGGCCAGCATGAGGATGCCGACCAGGGTGCACAGCGAGCCGGCCGGCAGCAGCCAGGGCTTGGGATGGCGGTCGGTGTGGTAGCCCACCCAGGGCTGCAGCAGCGAGGCGGTGAGCTGGAAGGTCAGGGTGATCAGACCGATCTGGGCGAAGCTCAGGCCGTAGTTGAGCTTGAGCATTGGGTAGATGGCGGGCAAAACCGCCTGGATCAGGTCGTTGATCAGGTGCGCCAGGGCGCAGGCGCCGATCACGCGCATCACCAGAGGGCTGGCCTGGCTGACGGGCGAAGCGCCGGCCAGGGAGGTAGCGGCAGGGCTGCTGGACATGCTTGAAGCTTCCGAACGAGATGAGGAACGCCGCTATGCTAGGCTGCGCCCAACCGCCTGTCTCACGAAGATCGGGAAACAACCCTCGCAAAAAAGGCAGTCTCATGCGCTTAGCCGATAAATTACTGGCCGAGATCGACGCATCACCCTGGCTGGTCAGCAGCAGCGCCACCGATTACCCGGTCAACGCCGTCATCGAGCCGCACTCGCACCGCAACAAGCACCAGCTGATCTACGCCATCTCCGGGGTGATGGTGGTGACCTCGGCGCTGAACCAGTGGACAGTGCCACCGAGCCGCGGCATCTGGATGCCCTGCGGCCAGGTGCATGCGATCCGCTGCATCGGCAGCGTGCGAATGCGCAGCGTCTTCGTACGCCCCGACAGCCTGCCGGATATGCCCGCCGAGTGCCGCGCCGTAGCCATCTCACCGCTGCTGGGCGAGCTGATCCGCGCCGCCGTCGAGATCAACCAACCCTACGCCGACGACTCGCGCGAGGCACGGGTGATGCGCCTGATCCTCGATGAGCTGCGCATCCTGCCGACCCTACCGCTGCACCTGCCGCAGCCGGCCGATCCGCGCATCCAGCCGATCTGCACGACACTGCAGGACGACCCCGGCGACGCCTCCACCCTGGCCGACTGGAGCATCCGCCTGGGTCTGGACGAGAAGACCATCCAGCGCCTGTTCCAGAAAGGCACCGGCATGACCTTCGGCCAGTGGCGCCAACAGGCGCGCCTGTTGCTGGCGCTGGAGCGCATCGCCCTGGGCGAGAAGATCATCGATATCGCCGGGGAGCTGGGCTACGACAGCCCCAGCGCCTTCACCACCATGTTCAAGAAGCAGTTCGGCACCACGCCCAGCCAGTTCTTCAAGTAAACCGGGCAAGAGCACTCAAGACTTCATGCGCAGGATGTCAGGGGTTATACCCTGTATGTTCGTTTGCCCACAGAACGCCATGGATAGGTCGAGCTCTTCCCGAATGATGTGCAAGGCCTTGCTGACACCCTGCTCTCCAAGAGCTCCCAGCCCGTAAAGCATGGCTCGCCCGATATAGGTGCCTTTGGCCCCCAGGGCGATGGCCTTGAGCACGTCCTGGCCGCAACGGATACCGCTATCGAAGTGCAACTCCGTCTGCCCACCCACCGCATCCACGATCTCCGGCAGAGTCGTGATGGATGAGGACGCACCATCCAGTTGGCGCCCGCCGTGGTTGGACACGACCACGGCATCGGCACCGCAACTCACCGCGAGACGAGCATCCTCAGGGTGCTGAATGCCCTTGATGATCAGTCGGCCG
Organism: Pseudomonas sp. NY15364; assembly: GCF_048068235.1. Lineage (NCBI taxonomy): Bacteria > Pseudomonadati > Pseudomonadota > Gammaproteobacteria > Pseudomonadales > Pseudomonadaceae > Pseudomonas > Pseudomonas sp. NY15364. The sequence goes on from NZ_JBLUPX010000012.1 coordinate 59,667, forward strand.
CTCCAGCGCTTGCGTATCCACTCGATATCCTGCCAAGACAAGGTCGGGTCGAATTGCTCACGCGTCCACTCCACCAACGACTGGATGTTATCAACACCCTTGGCATGGCCAACGATATTGCCGAACTGACGATGCTGCGTACCCAGCATTCCCAGACACCAGCGCGGCTTGCTCAGCATGTTGGCGATGTTGCGCAGGGTCGGCTTGGGGGGCATGGACAGGCCATTCTTCTTGTCCTTGTGCCGCTGACCGAAAACCTGCAGGTCCATCGTCACCACCAGCGCCGAACAATTGGCGGCCTCGGCTCGAGCGATGAGGCTCTCGACGAATGCGCGATCACGCATGACGTAGAGCTGAAACCAGAACGGGTGATGCCCGGTCGCCTTGGCCACCGCTTCAAGCGAGCAAATACTCATGGTGGACAGGGTGAAGGGAATGCCGAACTGCTTGGCCGCTCGTGCGGCGAGAATCTCGCCATCGGCATGCTGCATACCTGTCAGCCCCGTCGGGGCGATGGCCACCGGCATGCTGACAGGTACTCCGACCATGGTGCTGGCCGTGTCGCGATGGGTGATATCACAGGCAACCCGCTGGCGGAATTCGATACGCTGAAAGTCCACCTCGTTGGCCCGATAGGTGTACTCACTCCATGAGCCACCATCGACATAATCGTAAAACATGCGCGGCACACGCTTTCTCGCCAGGCGGCGCATATCTTCTATGCAGGTTATTTCAGCCATGACATGCCTGTATGTTTATATCGCGGGCAATCTAAACTGCCGAAGCTGACAACTTCGGCAGCACGCAAAGTTAATGATGATACTTGCCAGCCTGGCTTCAGACCTTGTCGTAAGCCATATAGGCGTTTTGCAAGACAATATGGTCTGCAATGTACTTGGCGTCATGCCAAACACCATAAATGAAGGACGAGGCACGATTCACCAAGTTAGGCAAGCCAACAAAGTAAATGCCACTTTCCGCAGAGATGCCGCGCTTGTGAAACGGCATGCCCTTGTCATCGAACGCGTTGACTTTCAGCCAACTGAAATCGAACTTGAAGCCCGTCGCCCAGATGATGGAGGTGATGCCGGCCTGCTCCAGATCCAGCTGGAGAATCGGATTCTTGATGCACTCAGGGTCCTCGAGCAGGTTCCAGGCCTCCGGCTCGGGCGGAAATGGCAGACCGTTCTGCTCGATGTAGGCATCGGCCTCTCGCAGTACATCGAAATAAGCCTGATCACCATCTGCGATGTTCTTCGCCAGGCCTTCTTGGAACTCCACAACACCGTCATTCCAGGCTTTGGTCAGACCTACCAGGGTGATGCCGGAATGAGCAAGGCGGCGGAAATCCACAGTCTTGCCACCTTCGTAGCCACTGACGGCGAAGGCGACATGCTCTTTCTTCGGGCGGATCTTGACCTCATCCCACAGGCCCAGCGCACCCAGCCACCAGCAGTAGTCACGGCCGCGGTAGGAGCGCGGCGGCCGGTAATGCTCGCCAACCGATAGGTAGACACGTTTGCCCGCACGCTGCAGCTCCTCGGCGATCTGCGAGCCCGAAGCACCTGCCCCCACGACCAGAACAGCGCCATCGGCCAACTGCCCGGGGTTCTTGTACAGCGACGAGTGTAACTGCTGAACCTTGGCACTCTGCGGCACGATCTGCGGGAAGGTAGGCTTCTGGAATGGGCCGGTTGCCGCCACCACATTGGCCGCCTCGATCACACCTGCCGAGGTGGTGACCTTGAAGCCGGGACGCGCCACCAGGCGCTCCACATGCAAGACCTCCACCCCCGTACGAATGGGGGCCTTGAGCATCGCGGCATAATCCTCGAAGTATTTCGCCATGCGCTCTTTCGGCGGAAAGGCCTCGGGCGAGATATTGTCGAATTTCATGCTAGGAAAACGGTCATGCCACGCCGGGCCATTGGCCACCAGAGAATCCCAGCGCTCCGAGCGCCAGCGCTCTGCAATGCGGCTGCGCTCCAGAACGACATGGGGCACGTCCATCAGTGAGAGATGTTCACTCATGGCAATACCGGCCTGGCCGGCACCGATCACCAACGTGTTGATTTTTTCAACGGACATTTGCGAATTTCCTAAAGGGCGTCGAACCTGTGAAATGTTGTTGGCGCCTGGAGCCAACAGACGGTCGAAGAAGTACAGGCGCCCCATACAAAGCATTCAACGACCGTAATAAGTCTGCGTAAGTCTGAAACTTTTGAGAATCACGCTTTTTAAATGCAACGCTTCAGAAAAAAAGAAGCGCGCCACTAAATCCACCCGCCTTTATTGCTCTAACTTATTTATTTCAGGCAGCCGAGAGGGCCACAGCGAAGTTAAACTTCAGTGCGGTTTGAATCACATGCGAAACATAGTGGTCAGCCGTTCGAGCATGGCATCACATGCCTCAAGTTGCGTGGCATGAATGAACTCATCGGGTTTATGCCCCTGGTCCATACTGCCTGGGCCACAGACCACGGTGGCGATGCCAATGCTGTCGAATAACCCGCCCTCGGTACCGAAAGCGACCGTGGTGAAGTCGTCCGAACCGGAGATGTCTGCGATCAGCCGCGCCGCATCGCTCTGCGCATCCGTGGTAAGCCCCGGATAGGCGGAGAGCTCGGCAAAGCGAATGTCGCTGCCTGCCGCCACCGTACGCATTCTTGGCAGTACTTCCTGCTGAGCATAGCGCTGCAACTGCTGTGCGACAGCTTGTGGATCGGTATCCGGCAGTGCGCGTACCTCGAAGTCGAAGCGACACTCTGCCGGCACGATGTTCAACGCCTTGCCACCGCTGATAACGCCCGTCTGCACCGTGCTGAAGGGCGGGTCGAAACGCGAATCGCACAACTCTGGCGCCTGCAACTGGCGACCAATACGGCCCAGCTCGCCAATCAACTCCGCGGCGTATTCGATGGCATTGACCCCTTGCGGGGCATAGGCGGAATGACAGGCAGCACCGTGCACGTCGCAGCGCATGGCCAGCTTGCCCTTGTGGCCGAGCACCGGCTGCAATTGGGTCGGTTCGCCGATGATGCACAAGCGAGGTTTGCAGGACCGTTCGGCCAGGCGCGCGATCAGGTCACGAACACCCAGACAACCGACTTCTTCGTCGTAGGACAGCGCAATGTGAATGGGCAGGCGCAGTGGCTGCGCCAGAAACCCCGGCACGGCCGCCAACACGCTGGCGATAAAGCCCTTCATGTCGGTAGTGCCGCGGCCATAGAGCTTGCCGTCACGCTCGCTCAACTGGAACGGTGGCACCGACCAGGCCTGACCATCTACCGGTACGACATCGGTATGCCCGGACAAGACGATACCGGGCACGTCGGCCGGTCCGATGGTGGCGAAGAGATTGGCCTTGCTGCGCTCTTCGTTGAAGATCAGCTCGCTGGAAACGTTCAGCTGCGCCAGGTACTCACGCACGAAGGCGATCAGTTGCAGGTTGGATTCACGGCTCGTGGTGTCGAACGAGACCAAGGTGGCCAGTAGCTCTTTGCTGTTCATTCACTCGTCTCCAGGAACCCCGTAGCTAGGCGCTTTGGTCGGGTCGAGCGCGCGGGTGATGTAGTCCTGCATCTGCGGCCGGTAGGCGCTCCACAGCTGCTCCAGAGCGCCAATCGGGTCCTCGTCGGCCCAGTCGACGCGCAGATCGACGATGGGCCATGCCTGCTCTCCCACCACGATCAGCGCAGCCGAGTGCACCGGCCCAGCCTCACCGCCTGCAGCCATGGCTGCCTGCATCGCACTGAGCAGGCGCTCGGCCAGGCAGCCCTCGCTGGTTTCGAAGCCACGCACCAAAGCGTCGATGACCGCCTGATTGGCCAACAGGTTACCGGCACCGACGCACTGCTCCCCGGAGACGGCATGGTGGCAACCCAGGGTCTCGCTGCCACTGAAATGTGCGGTACGCCCCTGATGGTCGATCAGCGCCAACTGACGGAACTGGCGGTACTCGTCACTGGCCAATGCCAAGTCACGCGCCTGCTGCGGCGAGCAGCCAAGCGCGAGTTGCTCCAGTGCCCGATCACCCAGAGCCGGCAGGGTGACGTTTTGCGTCGAGACCGCGCCCACGCCTGGGCGCAACCAGGGGCAGCGGGCACCCACCGCGATACTCGACGAACTGATGGCGATACCCAGTTGCCCGGTCTTGGCGCAACGGCCGGTGATGGAGAAGGTCATGGTCTGCGGTGATCCTGTTGGTAATTGATTCTGTCGGGGCCAGAAGCGGGCTGCGAACGCCCGCGCAAGCGAGCGTCAGCGTGGCGACTCGACATTCAGCACTCGTCCAAGGCCGAGAAAGCGGTTGGCCAATGTCAGCAGGGAGGCCGTCGTGGCGATGTAGATCACCGACAGCGCCGCCAACGTAGGGTCGGCAAATTCACGCACGTAGTTGTACATGGCCACGGGCAGCGTCTGAGTTGCCTGCGTAGTCACGAACAGCGAGGCGGTGAACTCGTTGAACGACAGGATCGCGGCGAATAACCAGCCACCGAACAAGCCAGGCAGCATCAGCGGTACGGTGATGGTCCAGACGACACGTAGCGGTGAGGCACCCAGGCTCGCTGCCGCCAACTCGATCCGCTGCTCCAGGTTATGCAACGACACATAGAGGCTGCGCAGCACGAAGGGCAGCACCAGCACCACGTGACAGAAGATCACCAGGGCATAACCACGGCTCAGGTCGAGCTGCGCCACCAGCATCAGCAGGCCGAGACCGATGGTGAAATGCGGAATGAACAGCGGCGACATCAGCACGCCTTCGAGCAGGCTCTTGAAGCGAAACTCGTAGCGATTGATAGCGATGGCCAGGGTCGTACCGATCACCACCGCCAGAGTCGAGGCCCAGGCTGTGACGATCAGCCCGGCATAGAAGCCGTTCTTGAAGTCGCTGTAATTCAGCGCCCGCTCGAACCAGCGCAGCGACCAGCCCTTGGGCGGGAAGAACAACACCGAGGTGCTGCTGAACGAGGAGATGAACACCACCACCGTCGGCAGCAGCACGAACATCAGGATCAGCGCGACCAGCAGTCGGCCCGCGTATCCCAGCCATTTATCGTGATTGGAACGCGTCATCTCAGTGCTCTCCAACGCGCTGCAGCGAGCGGCTCATGCGTTTCAGGGCAGCCAGCAGCAACAGGGTCATGATCAGACCGGCGACGCTCAAGGCCGCGGCGAACGGGAAGTTCAGCGAGGAGAAACCCAGTTGGTAGACCAGCGTGGCTACCGTGCTGACCTTGCCACCACCGATCAGCTGCGGTGTGGCAAAGGCACTGAAGGTCCAGGCAAAAGCAGTGGTGACGCTGGCGACGATACCCGGCAGGGAAAGCGGCAGGGTGATGGTCAGGAATGTGTTGATCGGGCCAGCCCCCAGACTGGTGGCTGCCTTCTCATACGCAGTGTCGATGTGGGACAGGCCGGTGGCGAGCATCAGCACCATGATCGGCATGGTCACATGCACCAGCGCCAGCACTACGCCGGTGTTGGTGAACATCAGTTGCAGCGGTTTGTCGATCAGCCCCATCGCCATCAGCAGGCTGTTGAGGAAGCCGCTGTTGCCCAGGACGATGATCCAGGAATAGGTGCGGACCACCTCGCCGAGAAACAGCGGGGTAATGGCGATGATCAGGATGCAGGACTTCAGCCATGCGGTCTGGGTACGCACCAGCGCATAGGCCAGCGGATAACTCAGCAACAGACCGAACAGCGCAGTCTTGAAGCTCAGGACGACCGTGTTGATGAAGGCATCGGCATACAGGCTCTTGAGCATGCCCTGGAAGTTGGCCAGGGTAAAACCACCGACCTCCAGCGAGCCTGGAATGTATGCGCGTACGCTGTACTGCAGCACGGTCAGCATGGCGATCGTCAGACCAAGAGCGGTCAGCGCCGATGGCAGCACGAACCACCGGACAAACGCAGGATTACGAGTCATGGGCGTTTCCGTTGAAAGCGGCCACATGCAGTGGCCGCGCAAAAGGACTCAGAGAAAGAAGGCGCGGGCATCGCCCGCGCCTGGACTGGCGATCAATGCGCCATGACGTTCTCAGAGAACCACTTGCGCCATTCAGCGGTTTTTTCCGCGCGCAGTTTCGGGTCGATATTCAGCGTCGCATCCCACTGCTCGGCCGTGGTCAGCATGCCCGGCAGCTTGGCGATTTCCGGGTCGACGGTGGCATTGGTGACCACCGGGCTGCCGCGGTTGATCTCGGCAATCTTCGCCTGTACTTCCGGCGACAGGGCGATGTTCATGAAGGTGTAGGCAAGGTCAGCGTGCTTGCTGCCTTTGTTGATGCCCATGGCATCAACACCCAGCACCGCGCCTTCCTTGGGCATGGCCAGCTTGATGTCCACGCCTTCCTCGATCATGTGATAAGCGTTCATCGACAGCAGCACCTGTACCGGGGTCTCACCAGTGGCGATGAGCTGCTGACTGTTGGCGTCGTTGGTGTAGAACGACTTGATGCTGGGCACCAGCGCCTTGAGCTTGTCCTGGCCTTTTTCCCAAGTGCTGGCATCAGCCCCGGACAGCTTGGCGGACACCGCGATGATATGGCTGGGATCGAAGTCAGGCAGCGCCAGGGTGGCCTTCAGCTCGGGCCGCCACAGGTCTGCCCAGGTCTCGAAGGTCTCGCCTTCCGGCACCAGATCCGGACGGTAACCGATGGTGTAGACGTAGCCCCAGACACCGATGTGGTTCGGGCTCAGCTGCGCCTGATGAACCAGGTTCTTGGCGTTGGGGATCTTGGCCATGTCCAGGTCTTCGAACAGCCCGTCGTTGGCGTACAACCAACCGACATGCGAGGTGGTGAAGGTCAGGTCGCTCTCGGCGGTGCCGGCCAGCTTGGCCTTGTTCAAGCGGTCGATGGTGCCGCCAGTGACGTACTCGACTTCGACGCCAGTCTGCTTGGTGAATTCGCGGCCGATGGCCTGATCGATCAGGTCACGGAAACTGCCGCCCCAAGTGCTGACAACCAGTTTGTCTGCAGCACTGGCGCTCACGGTCGCCAGCAAGCTGACACTCAGCACGGTCAAGGCAAGGGCTTTACGCATCATTTTTCTGCTCCGGTTATGGGTCGTGCGTTCTGGCTTGTAAGGACATCGCGACGCGGTCTGATCTTCGTGCGGATCGGTTAGCGCCAGCGCCGCCCCGAAATGGGGCACAGGTAGGCATAACGTGGTGAATTCATAATGGCGGGGGCGTTCATTCGGGTAAAACAACCTTTACCCGTGCTCTTGCGTAAGAATTTCCTATGCAGCCACAAGCTGCGATCTGACAAGCTTCCAGGCCTGTCGCAGGCATATCCGCCAATGGCTCGGCAGTGAAATCAGCCTTTCTACCGCTCAGGCCACCGGCACGGACCTTGCGTTACTGAGCGCTGACCAAGGCGCTGCCTGGTTCTGCCAAACCATTGCTCAGAGAGTTCTTATGCTTAGTCGAATCACCCAACGACAACTGGAGTACTTCGTCGCGTCAGGCGAGGCCGGCAGTCTGCTCGGGGCATCGGAACGCCTCCATGTATCGTCCCCGTCGATCTCGGCGGCAGTCAGCCACATCGAGTCAGAACTGGGTGTGCAGCTGTTCGTACGCCATCATGCCCAAGGCGTTTCACTGACCGCGGTCGGCCGTCAGGTGATGAAAGAGGCCAAGCTGATCCTCGACCAGGTGAACAACCTGTACACCATCGCCTCGGAGTCGCTGAACAGCATTCGCGGCCCCTTGCGCGTCGGCTGCCTGGAGTCGCTGGCACCGATGATCACGCCAGACCTGGTGTTCGGCTTTGGCCGCGCATTTCCCGGCGTTCGTATCAGCCAGTACGAGGGCAACCATGAGGAGCTACTGAGCAAACTGCGCAACGCCGATATCGATATCGCCCTGACCTATGACCTGACCGCCAGCGACGACATTGAATTCCAGGCACTGGCGCAGCTGCCGCCCTATGTGATGGTTGGCGAACACCACCCACTTGCGAACCTGCCCGCAGTGACGCTGGACGATCTGGAAACCCACCCGATGGTCCTGCTGGACATCCCGGTAAGCCGCGAATATTTCCTCGGCCTGTTCATGCCCGCCGGTGTCACGCCAAACATCGTGATGCGCTCGAGCAACCTCGAGGTAGTCAGGGCGATGGTCGCCAATGGCGTGGGCTACAGCATCGCCAACGTGCGACCGAAGGCCAATCTGTCACAGGATGGCAAGCGCCTGATCCGCGTCCGCCTGGCCGGTGAGCATCGGCCCATGCGCCTGGGCTACGCGGTGACCAGGAACACGCAACTGTCACGTGTGGTCAGCGCCTTCGCCGAACGTTGCCGGATGTTCATTTCCGATCAATACATCCCAGGCATGGCGGCACCGAGCTTTTTCGACCCGCACTCGGTGCGCATGCTCAAGGATGTGAGCTGATCAAGGCCTTGGCAGAGGCTAGTAACCGCGTGCAGGATCGACCTGATGCAGCACTGCCTCGCCACGCTGAAGACGCAGGATATTGTCGGCAATCTGCCTGGCCGCCGACTCGGGTATGGCCACAGAGGCCAGATGCGGGGTGATCAGCACATTCGTCATCCCCCAGAGCGGATCTTCGGGCGGCAATGGCTCGCGATCGAAGACATCCAGGGTCGCCTCGGCAATCCGCCCACTCCCCAGCGCCTCTGTCAGCGCCTGCTGATCGACCACGGCGCCGCGCGAGACATTGATGAAGCAACTGCCAGGCGGTAGCAGCGCGAGCCGGCGAGCATCCAGCAAGCCACGAGTCTCCGAGGTCAGCGGCAGCATCACAACGAGTATTTCACTATCAGCGATGAAGCTGTCCAGGCAATCCAGACCGCTGTAGCAACGCACGCCTTCGAGCTGCTTGGCCGAACGCGACCAACCACTCACAGTGAACCCCTGGCGCACCAACTCAGCGGCGGCGTAGGCGCCCAGTTCACCTAGACCAAGTACACCGACCCGCACGCTTTGCGGCAGGCGTGGGTGCAGATAATGCCAGCGCCGCTCACGCTGAGCCTGTTCGAAAGCCGGGATGTCACGGGCATAGCGCAGTACTGCGAACAGCACATAGCTGGCCATCATGCGTCCCATGTTCGGGTCGGACAGGCGAGTAATCGGAATGGCTGGGAGATCGTCTCGACCGACCAGCGAGTCGACACCTGCGCCCAGGTTTATCAGCAGTTGCAGGTTGCGGTAACGGGCGAAGAAGCCCTGCGGTGGCTTCCAGGCAAGGGCATAGAGCACGCTGTCCGGATCCTCTACATCCTGCTCCTGACAGATGCGTATCCCCGGTAGCAAGGGTGCGAGCAACGCCTGCCATTGCTCGAAACTGTCGAACTGACTGTAGAACACCAATGTCGGGCTCATGCCTGTTCCTCCAGCAGTTCAGCCACGCTGGACAACGCCAGGCGATAGCCCCGCACGCCCAGACCAGCGATGACACCTGTAGCAGCCTTGGACACATAGGAGTGATGACGAAAGCTCTCGCGCTTCCAGATATTGCTCATGTGCACCTCGATGATAGGCCCCTCGAAAGCAAGCAGCGCATCGAGAATCGGCACCGAGCTGTAAGTCAGCCCAGCAGCGTTGATGATGACGGCGTCGGCACTCAGGCGTGCCTCCTGAATCCAGTCCACCAGCACACCTTCATGGTTGCTCTGGCGAAACTCCAGTTGCAGCCCCAGCTGCGCAGCGTGGGCCTGGCAACGTTGCTCGATGCTGGCGAAGCTCTCGCTGCCATAGGTGCCGTTCTTGTCCAGCCCATAGAGGTTGGCATTCGGGCCATTGAGGAAAAATACGCGGTACGACATGGACACTCCTGGGTCAGGCCACCGGCCGGGTGGCAAACATGGCCGGGTGTTGTTCAAATTCGGCGAACCACTTGGCAGTGGCCGGGTGCTCGCTGCGCCAGTCGAACTCGGCGAAACGGAAGTCCAGATAGCCCAGCCCGCAACCAATGGTGATCAAGCCGATGTCATCCGGCTCGCTGCGCCAATGCGCGGCTTGAGTTTCGATCTCACCCAGGACGGCGTTGATCTTGCCCAACTGGGCCTCGACCCATGCGGACCAGTGTTTTTCCGGAGGTCTGGCGGTGGCCTCGTAACGGGCCAGCAGCGCCGCATCGAGCAGGCCATCACCCAGCGCCTGACGAACCAGACTGGTCCAGCGCTCAGGTCCTTTGGCGGGAAACAAGGCACCGTCGACCGAGGCGTTCAGGTATTCGCAGATCACCCGGCTGTCGTACAGCGACACGCCATCAGGGGTCTGCAAGGCCGGGACCTTGGCCAGCGGGTTGAAACGCGCGATGCGCTCGTCACGCTGAATCGGATGAGCCGCCGAGTCGAGTTTCTCGATTTGCTCAATCAGGCCCAGGACGTGGGCGACGACCATGACCTTACGCACATAGGGGGAGGTGGGGGCGTAATACAGTTTGTACATGGGGGTTCCTGTCGTAAGCCGACGTTGCCGGCCGATCCTGTTACAGCGAATCCGGGATCAGTAGCACCTTGCCGATGTTCTCGTTCGCTTCCAGCACGCGATGAGCTTCGGCCGCCTGCTGCAAGGACAAGCGAGCATGAATCAGCGGACGCACCTTGCCTGCTGCCAGCCAGGGCAGCATCTGCTCGGTGATGGCAGTAGCCAGGCGCGCTTTCTCGGCGCTGCTCTTGGGCCGCAGGGTCGATGAGGTCAGGCTGAGGCTCTTGCGCATCATCAGCAGCAGATCCAGCTCGACCTTCGCCCCCTGCATGAACGACAGACTGATATGACGCCCACCCGCCGCCATCGCAGCGAGATTGCGCGCCACGTAGTCGCCGCCGACGTTATCCAGCACCACATCGACGCCACGGCCCTCGGTGCACTGCTCGACCACTTCGACGAAGTCTTCCTCGTAGCGGTCAACGGCCCGCCACACGCCAAGCGCTTTCAGTGCCTCCACCTTCTGCGCCCCACCTGCGGTGCCAATCACCTTGGCACCTGCCGCATGGGCACACTGAATGGCAAAGGTGCCGACGCCACTGGCTGCGCCATGAATCAGCACCACCTCGCCGGCTTGCAGGCGGCCTAGCTCGAACAGGTTATGCCAGACCGTGAATGCCGCTTCCGGCACACCGGCGGCCTCTGCCAGGTCTAGCTCTGCCGGAACAGGCAAACAGTGTGCAGCCGTGGCAATGCAATATTGCGCATAGCCGCCACCGTTGAGCAGCGCCATGACCCGGTCACCCGGAACAAAGCCACTCACGCCCTCGCCTACCGCGACCACTGTGCCTGCAGCTTCGAGCCCGAGAATATCGGGCGCGCCAGGTGGCAACGGTGCTCCGCTGCGCTGCATCAGATCCGGGCGATTGACCCCCGCAGCCGCGACCTTGATCAGCAGCTCGCCGGCGCCCACTGCAGGTAACTGGCGCAGCACGCCATCGAGCACTTCAGGACCACCCGGCTCGCGGGCAATCACGGCGTTCATCGTTTCAGCAATCACAAGACCGTCCATTTCAATGGGTAGGCTGGGTTTCAGCCGCGAAGGCGCAGACGCCTTCGTTGTCGAACGCCAAACCACTGACCGCACCAACCGGCCAGCGGGTGAGGGATTCCAGGCCGGACTGGCGCACGAACAGGCGCGTATTGCCCAGCGACGGGACATCCAGATGGATATCGACGTGATCGCCTTGGAACACATGATTGACCACCGTGCCACTGAGCAGAGCCTCAGCGCCTAGCGGCACCAGGCGGATGTTCTCCGGCCGCGCGTAGACGTCCAGACGCGAGCCGACCGGGCCATGGACATGCGTGGCAGGCAGGCGCAGGGTGGCGTCACCCAGTTCCACACAGGCGCTGTCATCACGACTCAGATAACGGCCAGGCAGAATGTTGGCATCGCCGACGAAGCTGGCCACGAACGGATCCTCAGGGTTGCGGTAGATCGCGTCTGGCGTGCCGATCTGGCGGATATGACCAGCCGACATGACCACCACTCGGTCGCTCATGCTCAAGGCTTCACCCTGATCATGGGTCACGAATACCGTGGTCACGCCCAGCTTGCGCTGGATGTCCTTGAGCTCGATCTGCATCGACAGCCTGAGGTTCTTGTCCAGTGCCGAGAAAGGCTCATCGAGCAACAACACCTTGGGCCGAATGACCAACGCACGGGCCAGCGCGACACGCTGCTGCTGACCACCAGACAGCTCACGCGGCTTGCGCTCGCCATAACCGCTCAGCTTCACCAGTGCCAAGGCCTGCTCCACACGCTCGGCGATTTCGGCCTTTGCCACACCACGCATGCGCAGGCCGTAGCCGACGTTCTTCGCCACGTTCATATGCGGAAACAGGGCATAGTTCTGGAAGACGATGCCGATCTCGCGCTGATAAGGCGGCGTCTCGGTAACCAGTTGGCCATCGATGAATATCTCGCCGTTATCGGCCTCGGCGAAGCCTGCCATGAGGTTCAACAGCGTGGTCTTGCCACAGCCGGATGGCCCCAGGAGGGTGATGAATTCACCCTCCTGGATTTTCAGGGACACTTTCTGCAGGGCAATCGAATTGCCGAAGCGCTTCAACACACCATCGAGCTGAACCGCGACATTGCTCCTGGGCGCCGTGGCTACTTCGGTATCGGGTGTTGGATAGAGAGTCTTGATCTGTGCAGTCGCCATGGGCGCTCCGATTTACGAATGGGCTAACGAGTCAGGCTACGGGCCAGTCATCCGGGATAACGGCAATCACATCGATCTCCATCAGCCACTGCGGCTGAGCGAGCCCCGACACCACCAGCCCGGTGGAGATCGGGAAGACGCCTCTGAGCCATTTGCCGACTTCCTTGTAGACGTCCTCGCGGTATCGCGGGTCGATGATGTAGGTGGTCGTCTTGACGACATGGGAGAGGTCCGAACCCGCCTCCTCGAGCAGTTGCTTGACGTTCTTCATCGCCTGTTCAGCCTGCGCCTGCGGATCTCCAAGGCCAACGAGATTGCCTTCGAAGTCGGTACCGACCTGACCGCGCACATAGACTGTGTTGCCGGCACGCACGGCCTGGCACAGGTCGTTGTCGAGCGACTGATTGGGGTAGGTCTGCTTGGTGTTGAACATGCGAATACGGGTATGGGTGGGCATGCCTGGCGACTCTGCTATGACGTGTTCAGCCAAGCTTCACATTGCTGACAGACCAGAGAAACCAGCATTTGCCGCGAGTGGTGATTAGGAAAATCTGAACCGCACTCGCACCGTAGCGCATCGGATATACGCCATCGCCAGAGAGCAGGGCTAGGACAGCCCCAGCGCCTTCACCACTCCGTTCAAGAAGCAGGTCGGCCTGCTGGCGCCCAGCCAGTTCTTCAAGTGATGCGCGGTGGGCGGTTCTTGAGCGGCGATTGTCGCGGCTGAAGCCGCTCCTACGTCATACGTCCAGACTGTCGCCGGATGGCCGCTCAGGCGAGAGGTAGCTGACCAACTGGCGCGCATGGGACGACAGCGCCTCCCAGCTGCGCACGCACAGGCGTAATTCGCGGGTGGCCCAGACATCTTCCAGCATCACCACCGCCACCGGCAGTTCCTGGGCGAAGCGGGTCGCGGCCACCTCGGGCAGCATGGACACGCCAACGCCCTGCGCCACCAGTTGGGCGATGGCATCGAAGCTCGGCGCGCGCACGCGCACCTTGAGCGGCAAGGCGTTGCGCACCGCCATGTACTCGATGAAGCGCTGCATCGCGCGCTCGGCGGGCAGGCAGACGAAGGGGTAGTTGAGTGCATTGCGCAGCGAGGCCGGGCGTTGCTCGATCAACGCATGGCCATGCGGTACCAGCAGCACCAGGCGGTCGTTGCGAAATGGCAGCGACAGCAGGTCATCGGTGACCAGGTTGCCGTCGTACACGCCGATGTCGATGCTGCCTTCCCGCGCGGCCTGCAGCACATCCTTGCTGTTGTACTCGGCCAGTTGCAGATCCACCTCGGGGTAGTCGGCCAGGAACGGCCCGAGCGCCGCCGGCAGGAAGGTGCTGTTGGCCACCGTGGAGGCCGCCAGGCGCAGGGTGATGCGCCGCTCACCCTTGAGTTCCTGCAGGGTATCGCTGAGCTGGCGGGCCTCCTTCAGCACGCCTTGGCAAGCCTCCAGCACCAGGCGCCCGGCAGGAGTCAGGCTCATGCCATCGCTGCTGCGCACGAACAGCGTCAGCCCGCAGCGTTCTTCGAACAGGCGCAGGCGGGTGCTGGCCGCCGACACGGCGACGGGGAAGGTCGCCGCCGCCTTGCTCAGGCTGCCGGTTGCAGCAATCGCCGCGATCAGGCGCAGGTCGGGCAGGTCGAAATGCATGCAGCATTCTCCAAAACAGAAAGCCATCTTCGTGAAATTGCGATTCTGGCTGCTTAGCTTTCCACTCAGAATAACAGCTCACTCCCCTGCCGCAGCCCTGCTCATGAATGCTCTGACCGCCTCGTACCGACGCAGCCTGGACAACGGCGTGCTGTTCGCCGTGCTCTCGGCCACCGGCTTCAGCCTGAAAGCCGTGTTCGTCAAACTCGCCTACGCCGCTGCGCCGGTGGACGCCATCACCGTATTGAGTCTGCGCATGAGTCTGGCCCTGCCGCTATTCGCCTGGCTGCTGTGGCTGAGCCGTGGCACCGGGCAAGCGCGGCTGTCAGCGAAGGACTGGGCGCACGTTCTGCTGCTGGGGATGCTCGGTTACTACCTGTCGAGCCTGTTCGACTTCTACGGCCTGCAGTACATCAGCGCCGGGCTGGAGCGGCTGATCCTGTTCACCTATCCGACGCTGGTGCTGCTGTTGCAGATGCTGGCGCTGGGCGAGCGACCGGGCCCGCGCACCTTCCTGGCCATGGGCCTGTGCTACCTGGGCCTGGGCATCGCCCTGGTGCATGACATCCGCGTGGAAGGCGACAGCGAGCAGATTCTGCTGGGGGCCGCCTGGGTGTTCGCCAGCGCGGTGACCTACGCCTTGTATTACCTGGGCACCGGCGTGGTGATTCGACGGGTCGGCTCTATGCGCCTGGCCGGGCTGGCCGGCGGCTCCTCGGCGATCATGGTGCTGATCCACTACGCCATCAGCGGTGAGCCGACGCAACTGGCGAGCCTGCCGAACCAGGTATGGCTTTACAGCGCGCTGATGGCGGTGCTGTCGACGGTGCTGCCGATCTACTGGATGGCACTGGCCATCCAGCGCATGGGCGCCAGCCATACCGCGGTGTTCGGCAACCTGGGCCCGGTGCTGACGATGTTCGCCGCCTGGGCACTGCTCGGCGAGGCCATCAGCCTGTACCAGATCGCCGGCCTGGCGCTGGTGCTATTGGGCGTCTCGCGCCTGTCGGCGAGCAAGCGCAAGACGGGCTGAGCCAGGGTCAGTCCTGGCGGATCAGGTCGGCGGCCTTCTCGCCGACATGATGTATGACGCGTTGGTGTTGCCGCCGATCAGCGTCGGCATGATCGAGGCGTCGGCCACGCCATCGAGCAGCAGGCGCTCGACTTCGCAGCGGTGCGCACGAAGATCGTCCACGGAAACAGACCTCAATAGCGCTATATACAAAAAAACATAACGATGTAGGATTGCCGCATTCAGACCTGCCGCCAGGGTCGAGCCAACACCCGATAACGATAAGGAATCCCCATGCTCACGCCGCTCAAGCACAGCCTGCTCGCCCTCGGCCTGATCTTCGCCAGCGGCGCCATCGCCGACGAGGTCAAGGTCGCTGTCGCCGCCAACTTCACCGCGCCGATCCAGGCACTCGCGCCAGCGTTCGAGCAGGCCACCGGGCACAAGCTGGTGGCGTCATTCGGCGCCACCGGGCAGTTCTATGCGCAGATCAAGCATGGCGCGCCATTCGATGTATTCCTCAGCGCCGACGACAGCACCCCGGCCAAGCTGGAAAGCGAAGATGACACCCTCCCCGGCTTGCGTTTCACCTACGCCATCGGCAGCCTGGTGCTGTGGTCGGCCGACGCCAGCTACCTCGATGGTACTGACGCGGCGCTTAAAGCAGGCCAGTTCAAGCACCTGTCCATCGCCAACCCGAAGGCCGCCCCCTACGGCCTGGCCGCGACCCAGGTGCTGGACAAGCTGGGCCTGAGCGACACTGTGAAAAGCAAACTGGTCGAAGGCCATAACATCACCCAGGCGCATCAATTCGTCTCCACCGGTAACGCCGAGCTGGGCTTCGTCGCGCTGTCGCAGGTGTACAAGGACGGTAAGGTCACCAGCGGCTCGGCCTGGATCGTCCCAGACGATATGTACGACCCGATCAAACAGGACGCGGTGATTCTCAAGCAGGGCGCAAACAATCCGGCAGCGACGGCACTGGTCGAGTACCTGAAAGGCCCGGAAGCGGCCAAGGTGATCAAGTCGTTCGGTTATAAGCTGTAATAGCCGTGGCCCGGATCGCATTCGGGCCACGCTTTCCACTTCCGGAATTCCTGCATGCCGCTGTCGAAGAGTGACCTCGACGCCATCCTCCTGACCCTGGAGCTGGCCTCACTGACCACCGTGCTGCTGCTGATCATCGGCACGCCGATTGCCCTGTGGCTGGCGCGCACCGACTCCTGGCTCAAGCGCCCGGTTGGCGCGGTGGTGGCGCTGCCGCTGGTGCTGCCGCCGACGGTGATCGGTTTCTACCTGCTAGTGAGCATGGGGCCCAATGGTTTCTTCGGTCAGCTGACGCAGAGCCTCGGTCTCGGCACCTTCGCCTTCACGTTCACCGGCCTGGTGATTGGCTCGATCTTCTATTCGCTGCCCTTCGTCGTGCAGCCACTGCAGAACGCTTTCGAGGCCATCGGCCGTGGCCCGCTGGAGGCGGCCGCCACGTTGCGCGCCAACCCGTGGGATACGTTCTTCAGCGTGGTGCTGCCACTGGCCCGCCCGGGCTTCATCACCGCCGCCATTCTCAGCTTCGCCCATACCGTCGGTGAGTTCGGCGTGGTGCTGATGATCGGTGGCAACATCCCCGGCAAGACTCAGGTGGTGTCAGTGCAGATCTACAACCACGTGGAAACCATGGAGTACGCCCAGGCACACTGGCTGGCTGGCGGCATGGTGGCGTTCTCCTTCATCGTTCTGCTCACGCTGTATAGCGGGCGCAGTAGCCGGATGAGGGCTCTGTGATGTTCGGTTTCGGCAAAGCCCCACCACCTGCCGTTCACGACGACGGGCGCATTCGCGCGCGCTTCGTGGTCAAGCATCCGGGCT
Source organism: Pseudomonas sp. NY15364 (assembly GCF_048068235.1). NCBI lineage: Bacteria > Pseudomonadati > Pseudomonadota > Gammaproteobacteria > Pseudomonadales > Pseudomonadaceae > Pseudomonas > Pseudomonas sp. NY15364. Next base: position 76,833 of record NZ_JBLUPX010000012.1, read on the forward strand.
TCGCCCTGGATGTCGACCTCGACCTGCCCGGGCGCGGCGTCAGTGCGCTGTTCGGCCATTCTGGTTCGGGCAAGACCAGTTGCCTGCGCTGCTTCGCCGGGCTGGATCGCCCGCAGCAGGGCTACCTGCAGGTAGCCGGTGAGCTCTGGCAGGACAGCGAGCGCGGTTTCTTCCTGCCCGCGCACAAGCGCGCCATCGGCTACGTGTTCCAGGACGCCAACCTGTTCCCGCACCTGAGCGTGCGCAAGAATCTGGAATACGGTCAGCGGCGCATCCCTGCCTCGCAACGCAAAGTGGCACTGGAACAGGCGCTGCAGCTGCTGGGCATCGGCCACCTGCTCGAGCGCATGCCCTCGGCGCTGTCCGGCGGCGAACGCCAGCGCGTCGGTATCGCCCGCGCGCTGGTCACCAGCCCGCGCCTGCTGCTGATGGACGAGCCGCTGGCTTCGCTCGACCTCAAGCGCAAACAGGAAGTCCTGCCGTATCTGCAGCGCCTGCACGAGGAGCTGGACATCCCGGTGCTCTACGTCAGCCACGCCCCGGACGAAGTGGCGCGTCTGGCCGATCATCTGGTGCTGCTCGACGAAGGCCAGGTGCGCGCCAGCGGCCCGCTCAAGGAGACCCTGTTGCGCGCCGATCTGCCGTTCGCCAGCGATGACGAGGCCGAAGCGGTGATCGACGGCCAGGTCTGTGGCCACGATGCCGCCTACGATCTGCTGCAACTGAACCTTCCCGGCAGCGAAGCCTGCCTGCGCCTACCCCATGCAGCGCTGCTCAGCGGGCATCGGGTACGGGTGAAGATCAAGGCGCGCGACGTCAGCCTCAGCCTGCAACGTGCCGAAGGCAGCAGCCTGCTCAACCTGCTGCCGGTGCGGGTCGATGGCTGGCAGGCACTGGACGCGCAGATGCTGTTGACCCTGCGCATCGGCGATCAGCGCCTGCTGGCGCGAATCACCCGTTACTCCTTCGATCAGTTGGGCATTCACGCCGGCCAGGCGCTGTGGGCGCAGATCAAGTCGGTGTCGCTGCTGGCGCCGTAATTCCTGGCTGCGCGACCGCGGAGCCCCCGGTGGGCATGGCGCACCCTACGCTGAAGCCGTCACACCCGTAGGGTGCGCCGCGCGCACCGACCACGCGTAGGTTGATAGCTCCCACGCGCAGCGCGAGGAAGATCGGCCTCACCCATTCATTACGCAATACCCGGCAGCTCCAGATGCTCCGGCCCGATTTCGGCATGGCCGGCCAACAGCAGGGCGAAGTGGATGACGTTCTCCAGCTCACGAGTATTGCCGGGCCAGCGGTGCGCCTCCAGCACCGCCTGCGCCGCCGGGCTGATCGACGGAATGGCCAAACCCAGGCGCAGGGCGTGGATGCCGAGGAAGTATTCAGCCAGCGGCAAGATATCGCCGACGCGCTGACGCAGGGCGGGGAACAGCAGCTGGCCATCGCACAGGTAGGCATACAAGCGCTCGTCGAAAGTGCCGGCGGCCACTGCGCGGGATAGCTCAATGCTGCTCGCCGCTACAAGGCGCACATCTACCGGCAGTGCCTGGCTGGCGCCAACGCGATACACCTCGCGGGTTTCCAGTGCGGACAGCAGCTTGCTCTGCAACGGGCGCGCGAGGTCGGCGATCTCGTCGAGGTAGAGCGTGCCGCCATTGGCCGAACCGAACCAGCCGGCACGGCTGCTGGCGGCGCCGACATGAGCGCCGCCGACATGCCCGAACAGCTCGGCCTCGCCCCATTGCGGGCTGATCGCCGCGCAGCTCACCGCCACGAACAGGCCAGCACGCTCACTGTGGCGATGGATATAGCGCGCCAGCAACTCCTTGCCGGTACCGGTCTCGCCAAGAATCAGCAACGGCTGGCCGTCACCCGCCAGCGCCTCGGCGCGCTCGCGCAATTGACGCGAACGGGCATCGACGAATACCAGCGCCTTGGCCCGAATGCTCAGTGGGCTCTTGTCCGAATCGGCGAAAGTCAATGGCGGTGGAAAGCCTGGTGGAAAACTCATGACGTGCAGCTCCTGAGCCACACCTCGCCGGCGCAGCCTGTACGCGAATAGAAAATTGCCTGGAGCAACTGCTCCACAACGGCTCGAAGGGTGGCCGCCATGGCTGGCAGGCGATAAAAAAGAGCGGGTGGCTGCCTGGCCCGACCCCGCTCTGAAAATGGTGTGACGTGGTGACCGGCTCAGGCGCGCAAGCGCGACTGCTGTTCGATGCGACTCTGCAGGCGATACAGATAACCGAAGCCCTGTTCCCAGTAACGGTGCCCGGACTTCACGTTGATATGCCCAGCACCAGTGAGAATCGCCGCCTCGCTGCCCCAGGCCCGCGCCAGCTCCATGGCGCGCAGGGCACTGGCCGCTGCGTCGTTGTCGGAGCCCACCAGCAGGCTGGGAAAGGGCAGCAGATCACGCGGTATCGGCGCGAAATTCCGTAGCGGTTCGGGACAACCCGGCCGCTCGACATCGGCCGGCGCCACCAGCAGCGCACCGCGCACGCGGCGCAGCAACTCGACCGGCGCCTGCGCCGCCCAGTGCGCCACCGTCACGCAACCGAGACTATGAGCGATGAGGATGACCGGACGCGGATCGGCGGCAATCGCCTGGTTCAACGCAGCGACCCAATCACCCCGTTGCGGGTTGAGCCAGTCCTGCTGTTCGACCCGCGCACTGTTGGGCAGGCTGCGCTGCCAGTGGCTTTGCCAGTGTTCCTCGGATGAGCCCTGCCAGCCCGGCAGGATCAGATAACGGATTGCTTCGCTGCCCATGACGGCGCTCCTTGAATCGAATGGCGTCAGTCTAGGCAGCGCAAATCGATTACAAAAAGAATAAGAATTTATTTGCTTATTCCATAAATGCAAAGCAAACACACGGCGTCTTATATTTCCAAAAAGAATATAAATGTTATTAAACAGTATTTTTAAGAATATTTCAGCCTCTCTACTATCCGCTCCACGCCAGCGTCGGTACTCCATCCCGCCGCCGTGGCGACCTATTCATAAGGAGCCTGGAAATGACCGCGACGCTGAGAAACCTCGAAGGCCAGGATGAAGCCAGCATCCTGCGCGAGATCCAGACCGCCCTGCATGGCCTGAAATTCGGTTCGGTGGAAATCACCGTCCACAACGGCCAGGTCGTGCAGATCGAACGCAAGGAAAAGATTCGCCTGCAACAACCGAACACCAAGAACAGCTGACAGAACACCGACCTCATGATGCAGCCCGACTGGACCACCAGAGGGCTCGAAACAGTTCGCCTCGCCTGACACCCAATACGCCAACACAAGAATTCAACAGTTAGGAGCTGCACCATGTCCATTCGTCGTTTCGCCCTGGCCGCGCTGGCCAGCACCCTGATCGCCGGCCCGGCCATCGCCCAGCCGCTGCTCAACGTGTCCTACGACCCGACCCGTGAGCTGTACGTCGAGTACAACGCTGCCTTCAACAAGTTCTGGCAGTCCAAAGGCAACCCTGCCATCAGCATCCAGCAGTCCCACGGTGGCTCGGGCAAACAGGCCCGTGCAGTGATCGATGGCCTGCGCGCTGACGTGGTGACCCTGGCCCTGTCGGGCGACATCGACGCGATCAACCTCAACCAGCAGTTGATCGACCCGAACTGGCAGGCGCGTCTGCCGGACAACAGCACCCCCTACACCTCGACCATCGTGTTCCTGGTGCGCAAGGGCAACCCGAAAGGCATCAAGGACTGGGATGATCTGGTCAAAGACGGCGTGGAAGTCATCACCCCGAACCCGAAAACCTCCGGCGGCGCACGCTGGAACTTCCTCGCCGCCTGGGCCTATGCCCGCGAGAAATTCGGCAGCGAAGACAAGGCCCTGGAGTTCGTGACCGAGCTGTACCGTCACGCCCCGGTGCTGGATACCGGCGCACGCGGCTCGACCATCAGCTTCGTCCAGCGTGGCCTGGGTGACGTGCTGCTGGCCTGGGAAAACGAGGCCTACCTGTCGCTGGCCGAAGAAGGCGGCGATCAGCTGGAGATCGTCACCCCGTCGCTGTCGATCCTCGCCGAACCGCCGGTTGCGGTGGTCGATGCCAACGTCGACCGCAAAGGCACCCGCGCCGTGGCCGAAGCCTATCTGGAGCACCTGTACAGCGAAGAAGGCCAGCGCATCGCCGCGAAGAACTTCTATCGCCCACGCAACGAGAAGGTCGCCGCCGAGTTCAAGGACCAGTTCCAGGACCTCAAGCTGGTGACCATCGACAAGGACTTCGGCGGCTGGAAACAGGCCCAACCCAAGTACTTCGACGACGGCGGCGTGTTCGACCAGATCTTCACCAAGATCAACCAGTAATCCCGGTTTGATCGCTCAGGCTCTTCACCCTCCGGGGTGGAGAGCCTTGTTTAGCGCCGGCTAAAAGTCTCGCGAACCAGAGCCAGTTCCATCGCAGCACGGCCAAGACGCAGCAGACTTTTAACCAGCTCTTGTCGCGGACCTGAGCCAAAGGACACCCCATGTCTCGTCGAACTTCCCCGGTCATACCCGGCTTCGGGCTGACTCTGGGCTACACCCTCACCTACCTGGCGTTGATCGTGCTGATTCCGCTGGGTGCGATGTTCCTCTTCTCCTTCCAGCTGACCAGCGAGCAATGGTGGGCCCTGCTCAACAACCGCCAGTTGCAGTTCTCACTGAAACTGTCGTTCGGCACCGCCCTGGCCGCGACCGTACTCAACGGTATTCTCGGCACCATCATCGCCTGGGTGCTGGTGCGCTACACCTTCCCTGGCCGGCGCATCATCGATGCCATGGTCGACATGCCATTCGCCCTGCCCACCGCCGTGGCCGGTATCGCGCTCACCGCGCTGTACGCACCCAACGGTCTGATCGGCTCGCTGTTCCCGTTCAAGATCGCCTATACCCCGCTGGGCATCACCCTGGCGCTGGTGTTCGTCACCCTGCCGTTCGTGGTGCGCACGCTGCAGCCGGTACTGGCCGACATCCCCAAGGAAGTCGAAGAAGCCGCCGCCTGCCTGGGTGCCAAACCGTTGCAGGTATTCCGCCACGTACTGCTGCCGAGCCTGCTGCCGGCCTGGTTGACCGGTTTCGCCCTGGCCTTCGCCCGCGGTGTCGGTGAGTACGGCTCGGTGGTTTTCATCGCCGGCAACATCCCGCTGAAGACCGAGATCCTGCCGCTGCTGATCGTCTCCAAGCTGGATCAGTACGACTACCCGGGTGCCACCGCCATCGGAGTGATCATGCTGGTGGTCTCGTTCATCCTGCTGCTGCTGATCAACATCCTGCAGCGCCGCATTCAGCCGCAACTCTGAGGAGCCCGTCATGAGCCTTGCAACCCTCGGCAAGAACGCGGCTGCGCGTCCGGCCAGTCGCTCCCCCGGCGCCATCGCCCTGATCGTCATCGCCTGGGCGGTGTTCGCGGTGATCCTGCTGCTACCGCTGTACATGGTGCTCAGCCAGGGCCTTAGCCGTGGTCTGGAGTTCTTCTGGCAGGCGATCAGCGAGCCGGATGCCATTTCTGCACTCAAGCTGACCTTGCTCGCCACCGCCATCTCGGTACCACTGAACCTGGTGTTCGGCGTTGCCGCTGCCTGGGCGGTGACCAAGTTCGAATTCCGCGGCAAGAGCATCCTGATCACCCTGATCGACATGCCGTTCTCGGTGTCACCGGTGGTCGCTGGCCTGATCTACGTGCTGCTGTTCGGCTCGCAGAGTTTTCTCGCGCCGTATCTCGACTCGCAGAACCTGCAGATCGTCTACGCCGTGCCGGGCATCGTCCTGGCCACCATCTTCGTCACCTTCCCCTTCGTCGCCCGCGAGCTGATCCCGCTGATGGAGGAACAGGGCACCACCGAGGAAGAGGCCGCGCGACTGCTCGGTGCCAATGGTTGGCAGATGTTCTGGCATGTCACGCTGCCTAACGTAAAATGGGCGCTGATTTACGGCGTGGTGCTGTGCACCGCGCGGGCGATGGGCGAATTCGGCGCAGTTTCGGTGGTTTCCGGGCATATCCGCGGGTACACCAACACCCTGCCGCTGCACATCGAGATTCTCTACAACGAGTACAACATCGTCGCCGCCTTCAGCGTGGCGATCCTGCTGCTCGTCATGGCCCTGGTGGTGCTGCTGCTTCGCCAATGGAGCGAAGCGCGTCTGAGCCGCCAGCTGCAAGCCAACCGAGAAGACTGACAGCCGTGAGGCACGGCCCACGGAACCACCAGGAATAAGCCATGAGTATCGAAGTCAAAGGCGTCAACAAGCAGTTCGGCCAGTTCAAGGCGCTGAACGAGATCAACCTGAGCATCCAGAGCGGCGAGCTGGTCGCCCTGCTCGGCCCGTCCGGCTGCGGCAAGACCACCCTGCTGCGCATCATCGCCGGCCTGGAAACCCCGGACAGCGGCACCATCGGCTTCCACGGCGAGGACGTGTCCGAGCATGACGTGCGTGATCGCAATGTCGGCTTCGTGTTCCAGCACTACGCGCTGTTCCGCCACATGACCGTGTTCGACAACGTCGCCTTCGGCCTGCGCATGAAGCCCAAGCGCGAGCGCCCGAGCGAAGAGGTGATCAAGCAGAAGGTGCACGAGCTGCTCAACCTGGTGCAGCTCGACTGGCTCGGCGACCGCTACCCGGAGCAGCTCTCCGGTGGCCAGCGCCAGCGTATCGCCCTGGCCCGCGCCCTGGCGGTAGAGCCGAAAGTGTTGCTGCTCGACGAACCCTTCGGCGCGCTGGATGCCAAGGTGCGCAAGGAGCTGCGCCGCTGGCTGGCGCGCCTGCACGAAGAAGTGCACCTGACCAGCGTGTTCGTCACCCACGACCAGGAAGAAGCCATGGAAGTGGCCGACCGCATCGTGGTGATGAACAAGGGCGTAATCGAGCAGATCGGCACCCCGGCCGAGGTCTACGAGCATCCGGCCAGCGATTTCGTCTACCACTTCCTCGGTGATGCCAACCGCCTCTACGTCGGCAACGACCACCACGTGCTGTTCCGCCCGCACGAGGTCGACCTGTCCAGCGAACCGAGCCCGGAGCACAAGGCCGGTGAAGTGCGCGACATCCGCCTGCTCGGCGCGATCACCCGCATCACCCTCAAAGTCGAAGGCCAGGACGAACTGATCGAGGCCGAAGTGGCCAAGGATCACGTCAGCCTGGAGAACCTCGCCCGTGGCACCACCCTGTACTTCAAGCCCAAGGGCGGCAAGCCGGTCAGCGCCCAGGCGTAGCACTTCGTAGGATGGGTCGTACGGTCGTGCGTAGGGCGGGTGTAACCCGCCACCCAAGACGGCGGGTTTCACCCGCCCTACCTGAGAGTCCGGCGAGAAATTCGACACGGCCCTAGCACGCCGGATCGCCGCTCAACCCCCTACGAAGCTACGACGCCGCGATCGCCATGATCGCCCTGCGCCCCTGCGGCGACACCTGCAGCGCACGCGACTCCTTGCTGCGCCGCAGCCAACCCTCGCCCTCGCACAGGCTCAGCAACGCCGCGCCCAGTGCACCGCCCAGATGCGGCTTGCGCTCGCTCCAGTCCGGGCAGGCACACAACCGCTGGCGGCGCTGACGGCCGACCTGCTGCAAATCGATACCCAACGCCAGCAGCCCCAGCTCGCCGCTGGCGGTCAAATTCAGCGCACCACCCTCCTCGCTCAGCCAGTCAGCTGCACGCATGCGCGCGAACACGCCGACCGCCAGTTCGCCGGCCAGATGGTCATAACAGGTGCGCGCCTCACGCATGAGCTGCGGCGTGCCGCGCGAGACTGGCACGGCACGCGCTTGCCGTGGCTGCGCAGCCAGTGCGGCACTGGCCAGGGCCTCGACCAGTTGCCCCACTTCCGGCCCGGCCAGGCGGTAATAGCGATTACGACCATGGCGCTGCTGTACCAGCAGGCCGCCCTCCACCAGTTTGGCCAGGTGCGCGCTGGTCGACGAAGGCGACAACCCCGCCAGCAAGGCCAGCTCACCGGCCGGCCGCGCACTGCCGTCCATCAGTGCCCAGACCATGCTGGCGCGTCCGGCATCGGCGAGCAGCGCGGCAATCGAACTGAAACCCGGTGCGTATTCCATAATTCACCTCATGACGAAACATGGCGTGCAGCAAAGGTGGATACTGGCAGGCAACTTCAGCCAGAGCCAGGGAGAAAGCCGATGCTCGCCGTGATCTTCGAAGTCGAGGCCAAGTCTGGCCAGCAGCAGGGAAAAGCACGATGACGGAATACCTGCCGCTGATTCTCGTCACCTTCCTGCTCGCCGGCATGGTCAAGGGCGTGGTCGGCCTCGGTCTGCCGACCATCGCTGTCGGCCTGCTCGGCCTGGTGATGGCGCCGCTGCAAGCTGCCGCGCTGCTGATCATCCCGTCGATGGTGACCAACATCTGGCAGCTGTGCGACGGCCGCAGCCCGCTACCGATGCTGCGCCGGCTGTGGCCGATGCTGCTGGGGATTCTGTGCGGCACGCTGCTGGTCGCCGGCTTGCTGCAGAGTCTCGACGTGCCCGGCGCCACACGCTGGCTGGGTGCCGCCCTGGTGCTCTACGCAGTGCTCGGCCTGGCCAAGGTGCACTTTCGCGTGGAGCGGGCCAAGGAGGGCTGGCTAAGCCCGGTGATCGGCGCCATCACCGGTGCGATTACCGCAGTTACCGGCGTTTTCGTGATTCCCGCCGTACCTTACCTACAGGCCATCGGTCTGGAGAAGGACGATCTGGTTCAGGCCCTGGGGTTGTCCTTCAGCGTGTCCACCCTGGCCCTGGCGGCAGCGCTCGGTCACAGCGGTGAACTGCTGCAACCGGCGGTGCTGGGTGTATCAGCCCTTGCCCTGCTGCCAGCGCTGCTGGGCATGGCCGCCGGCCAGTGGTTGCGCAAACGCATCAGCGCGGAGCGCTTCAAACGCTGGTTCTTCGTCGGCCTGTTGCTGCTCGGTGCCGAACTGGCGTTGCGCGGTCTCTGAGCCGGCGCAAGTCCCTGCGCCAGCCAGTGAGGCCGTACTGGTGTCGCCTCAACTGCACAGCGAGCAAGGCGTACTCAGCCTGATCAGCACCATCACGGTGTTCGGCACGCCAAATGACATGACCCTGGCCGAGCTGGCACTGGAGACCTTCTTCCCCGCCGACGCCTTCACCGCAGAGTACCTGCGCAATCTGAATAAAAGCCCCTGAACGGTAGCGATTTCCGACGAAATCACTCTTTCGGGTCATGCTCCGCTACGCTTGGCGCAGTAGTCTTGACGCTGCGTCGTTGACGCTGCCAATGCATACCTGCTCAAAACAATAACAAGGAGCACCCCGGATGCGCTGTAAAGCACTGTTGCGTCATGCTTTTCTCTGGTCGCTCGGACTTTTCGTCGGGCTCTCGCCAATGGCCTTCGCCGAGGCCGTCAGCCCGCAGGAACAGATTCAGGTACACGCCAGCCGCGCCACCAGCAGCCTGATGCTGTTACGTGGCGAAGGTTTCCAGAAGACCCATCAGCAGCGCCTGGAAGCCGACCTGGCCGCTCTGGCCGGTGCCATGCAGAGCCTGCCGCAGGGCAGCGCCGAACTCACCAACGCCCACCAGGCACTCGTTACCCAATTGCGCAACGGTGTTTCCTATGGCCCCGGTGACGAGAACGTGCCCTGGCGCTTCCCCGAAGACCTAAGCCGTGCCCTGCGCGACTTTATCAGTGCAGCCCGGGCCCTGCCGGGCGCCGAAGGCCAGAGCGAACTGGCGGCCAAGGTCGAGTACCTCAGCGTGCAATACCTCAGCCGCTCCTACCTGGGCACCTTCGAGATCGCCCGGGAACAACCCGGCACCTACCTCGGCCAGGACGAACGCCTGCTGCTGCCGGCCATCGACAGCGAACTGCAGGCACTCAAGGACCAATCCGACCCACAGATGAGCAAGCTGCAGACACGCTGGAGTTACCTGCGCGCCGCGCTGGCCGACATGAACAGCCAGAGCAACACCCTGCAGAGCGTTTCCGGCCGGCCCTTCGCCCCCATCACCGTGGACCGCCACGCACGCTCGATGACGGCGCAGTGGATGGAGATGTTCTAGAAAGGCTCGCGGCTAAGGCCCCTCCCACAAACCCCGAGGAAGCGTGGGAGGGGCTTTAGCCGCGACGAACAGCAGCAGTCAGGCCAGCGCCTTCTTCTCGCGGATGCAGGTCGGGCCGGCGATCTCCACCACGGCATGTTCGACTTCCTTGCGCAGGCCGAGCAGAAAAGCCAGTTCAGCGACCACGAACAGCGGACCAACGACCAGCCCCATGACGTCATCGACGAACGCCGGCTTGCGCCCTTCGTAGTAATGGCCAACGAACTGGATCACCCAGCCAACCACGAACAGACCAATGCCTGCCGTCAGCCACAAGGCCGTGGAGGCGACCGCCAGGCCGGCACCGGCCCACAGGCACAGCCCCAGCAGTACGGCCATGAGCAGGCCGAAGCGGGTATCCAGACGCAGATAGAACACGGCGGCAGCCAGCGCCGTCAGCGTGGCAGGCGCCAGCCACAGGCCAGCGATTTCGAAACCTGGCCGCGACAGCAGCACGGCGACGGCCAGCACGATCATCGGGATGCCGATGAAATGACTGGCGATATTGCGTCGGTCGCGGTGGTAGCCGGCATACTGCGCCAGGTGATCGACGAGGGTTTTCATTGTTATCGTCCTCATGTGTGAAACGGGCCCGAGCATGATCACCTCGCCGTGGCTCGTCGCACTGTCGGCTAGCCGACAATGGCAGGGATGGCCGCACCGCCGCGCAACCTCACAGGAGCCGCAATGCCCGATCCCCACCATTACCTCAGCCAACTGAACCAGGGGCACTGGTTCGCCGCCTTGCCAGCCGCGCTGAGCCAGAGCCTTTTGGACATGGCCCAGGTGCAGCGCCTGGACGCCGGCCAGCGGCTGTTTCGCCGTGGCGACAAACCCAGCGGGCTGTATGCGGTGGTCGAAGGTGCCGTGCGCGTTGGCGCGGTCAGCGAGAACGGCAAGGAGGCGCTGCTGACACTGGTCGAGCCGCCTTACTGGTTCGGCGAGATTTCCCTGTTCGATGGTTTGCCGCGCACCCACGACGCCTTCACCGAAAGCGCTAGCACCCTGCTGCTGTTGCCCCAGGCCGAGCTGCTCGCCCTGCTCGAACGCCAGCCGCAACACTGGCGCGACTTTGCCCTGCTGATGAGCCACAAGCTGCGCCTGGCCTTTCTCGCTCTGGAAGACATGAGCCTGCTGCCCGCCGCGCCGCGCCTGGCCCGACGCCTGCTGCTGATCGCCGAAAACTACGGTGACAGCGAACCGCGCCGGGTGCTGCACCTGGCCCAGGAACAGCTGGCGCTGATGCTCTCGCTGTCACGTCAGACCACCAACCAGATCCTCAAGGAGCTGCAGGCACAAGGCGTGGTGCAACTGACCTACGGCGAAATCGAAATTCTCGACATCGAGCACCTGCGCCAGCTGGCCTCCTGAACCGCTGGCGTCCTGCCACTGTCCAAGCCCTGTTCATTTATCCGCAGGAAGTACCGTGCCGATGCCAGACAATGCCTCCGCTCCGCTGCCCGATGTGCTCGCCGGCCCGCTGCTGCGCCGCCTGGAGCCCGGCCGCCTGGTACTGTGGCTGGTGGCGAGTCGCGAGCTGAGCCTGCAACTGTGGCTGCAGCCCGAAGGCCAGGCGCAGCAGACGCATGCACTGGACGAACACTGCCAGCAACTGCCGCTCGGCCGACATGCCGTGCTGCATCTGATCGACCTGCCCCTTGCGCAGGCCCTGCCGCAAGACGTACGCATCGCCTATGACCTGCAGATCGTCGCTGACGGTGATCCGCAAGGCATGCGCGACTGGGCACCGCACCTGATGCATGACGGTGCCGAGCATGCCGATTTCGTCCTGCGTTCGCGTGTCGATCAGCTGCTCCACGGCTCCTGCCGCAAGCCGCACCACGCTGCCGATGACGGCCTGCTCTGCGCCGACCGCCTGCTGGCAGGTCAGCCCGAAGCCAAGCAGCGCCCGGCCCTGCTGCTGATGAGCGGCGACCAGGTCTATGTCGACGATGTCGCCGGCCCGCTGCTGTGCGCCATCCACCAACTGATCGCCCGCCTCGGCCTGTTTGACGAATTTCTCGAAGGTGCCGTGGTCGAGGACAGCCAGGCGCTCTACGCCAACCCGATCGGCTACTACCAGCGCGCCGAACTACTGCCCGCGGTGAAGAGCAACCAGACCCTGCGCGACAAGTTCTTCGGCGGTGTGGAAAAGCCGGTCTTTACCAGCAACAGTGCCGACAACCACCTGGTGACCTTCGCCGAGATGATCGCCATGTACCTGCTGGTCTGGTCGCCGGTGCCCTGGACACTGATCAGCGAAAAGCAGCCGCCGCTGGATGAAGAACAACAGCAGCGTTACGCCAACGAGCGCGAGCGTATCGATGCGTTCCGCCGGAATCTCGGCCAGGTCGCGCGGGTATTCGCCCACCTGCCGACATTGATGATCTTCGACGACCACGACGTCACCGATGACTGGAACCTCTCCGCGCGCTGGGAGCAGACCGCTTATGGCCATCCGTTCTCCAAGCGCATCATCGGCAACGCCCTGCTTGCCTACCTGCTGTGCCAGGGCTGGGGCAACAACCCGGACGTGTTCGAGGTGCCGCTGCAGGCCTTTCGCGAACTGCTTGAGCAGCGCCAGGACGACCATCTGCAGGCCAAGGCGCAGGATGCGCTGATCGATCAGTTGCTGCATTTCGAACAGTGGCACTACGTGCTGCCGAGCACGCCGGCGCTGCTGGTACTGGATACCCGCACGCGGCGTTGGCGCAGTGAAGGGCATCTGTCGAAACCCTCGGGGCTGATGGACTGGGAAGCGCTATGCGACTTCCAGCAGGCACTGCTCGATCACCCCAGCTGCATCATCGTTTCAGCAGCGCCCATGTTCGGCGTGAAGCTGATCGAGGGCATCCAGAAACTCTTCACCCTCGCCGGGCACCCGCTGATGGTCGATGCGGAAAACTGGATGGCCCATCGCGGCGCGGCCAGCGTGATGATGAACATCTTCCGCCATTCGCGTACGCCAAGGGATTTCGTCATCCTCTCCGGCGACGTGCACTACTCCTTCGTCTACCGCGTGAACATCCGCCACCGGCGCGCCAGCCCGACCATCTGGCAGATCACCAGCAGCGGTATCAAGAACGAATTCCCGGCCGACCTGCTGGACTGGTTCGACCGCCTCAACCGCTGGCTCTACGCGCCCTGGTCGCCGCTCAACTGGCTGACCAAGCGCCGCCGCATGCGCGTCACCCCGCTGATCCCCGACCGTAGCCGCTCGGGTGAACGCCTGTGGAACAGCGCCGGCCTCGGCCAGGTGTTCTTCGACGAACAGGGCCGGCCCAAGCGCATCCTGCAGCTCAACGCCGATGGATCGAAGCCGGTGACGTTCATCAGCGAACGCGAAGAGCAGCCGGCCCACGCCACTACGCCTCGCAGTCGCAATGCTGCGCCTTAGGCTATGCACGAAAAGGGCCTGCGTTTGGTGATGCTGCGTTGAAAACGAGCTCGTGCGTGAGCCCGAGCAATCAGCTCGACGACCTCTCGCCCAGCCCTCAGGAAAACTACCCATCACAGGTGAGGGCTTGCGGCACTCAGCGCAGCTTCTCCAGCATCTGGTAGTACCACATGCCCGCCGCCAGCATCGGGTTGCCGAGCTGGTCACCCAGCGGCACCTTGATGTGTTTGCAGGCGGCGAAGGTGTCGTACTGCTCCAGGTCGCCAGTGATCGCCTTGGCCATGATCTCGCCCATGATGTGGGTGGTGGCCACGCCGTGGCCGGAGTAGCCCTGGCAGTACCAGACATTGGACGAGAGCTTGCCCAGCTGCGGGATGCGGTTCATCACGATGCCCATGGCACAGCTCCACTGGTAGTCGATCTGCACGCCCTTGAGCTGTGGGAAGGTGCGCTCGATGCACGGGCGCAGCTCGCCGGCGATGTCGCGTGAATCGCGTCCGGAGTAGTTGGCGCCGCCGCCGAACAGCAGGCGGCCATCGCCAGTGAGGCGGTAGTAGTCGAGCACGAAGCGGCAGTCGTATACCGCGAGGTCATGCGGGTTGATCGCCTCGATCAGCTCGGCGCCCAGCGGCGCGGTGGTAACGATGCCGCCCATGGCCGGGAAGATCAGGCCCTTGAGCTTGCGCCGCTCCAGCTTGTGGTAGACGTCGCCGGCCAGCAGCACCTGTTTGGCCTCGATCCGTCCGCCGGTGGTGACCACCGCCGGGCGCGGGCCGTGGACGATATCCAGCACCTCGGAGTGTTCGAAGATCAGCGCACCCAGGCTCTCGGCGGCCTTGGCCTCACCGAGGCACAGGTTGAGCGGGTGCAGGTGCATGTTGCGGGTGTTTTTCAGCGCACCGCAGTACAGCTCGCTGCCCAGTTGCGTACGCACGCCAGCGGCGTCGAGCAGGGTGACATCGGCTTCCATGCCACGGCGCAGCGCTTCCTCGTAGGTCGCCTTGAGCTCGTCCATATGGCTGGCTTTCATCGCCGTATGCAGGTGGCCGTGCTTGAGGTCGCAGTCGATGCCGTACTTGGCCACGCGGTTCTTGATGATCTCGTGGCCACGCCAGCGCAGGTGCCAGATGAAGTCATCCACCTCCTCGCCAAGGGTGTTGCGCATCTGCTTGCGCATGGCCTCGTCGCCGGAGAGGCTGCCCGTGACCTGGCCGCCGTTGCGCCCGCTGGCGCCCCAGCCGACCTTGTTGGTTTCCACCACGGCGACCTTGAGGCCGCGCTCGGCCAGTTCTACCGCCGTGGCGATGCCGGTGAAACCGCCGCCGATGATGGCCACGTCGACGGTCACGCTGCCCTGCAGTGTCGGGTAGTCGCTCTCGAAGTTGAGCGAGGCCGAGTAGTAGGACGGCGCGCGCTCGGCGGCAGGTTTGGCGGGTTGCTTGATCATGTTCATTGCATGTCCTTGGGGTGCGTTTTCACCGATGAATCTGGGATCGCGGCTGAAGCCGCTCCTACGATTCCGACGCGGTAAGAGCGGCTGGGCGGCACTCCGCTTCAGCCGCGATGCTGTTCAGTCAGGCGTTGCTCAGGTACCAGCGCCAATCCTGCTCACCGACTTCACCCATGAACTGGCGATACTCGGCACGCTTGACGGCGAGAAAGACCTTGAGGAATTCGGCACCAAAGGCATCACGCGCCCAGCTGGAGCGCTCCAGCGCCTGGATCGCCGCCGACCACTGGGTCGGCAGGTACTCCGTGGCCTGGGCATAACCGTTACCTTCGATCGGCGCACCGGGATCGAGGTGGTCACGAATGCCACGGTGAATCCCGGCGAGGATCGCCGCCGCCGCCAGATAAGGGTTGGCATCGGCGCCACAGATACGATGCTCGACATGCCGGGTATTGGCGGGCCCGCCCGGCACGCGCAGGCTGACGGTACGGTTATCCACACCCCAGGTTGGCGCCAGCGGCGCATAGCTGTTGGCCTGGAAACGTCGGTAGGAGTTGGCGTTGGGGCAGAACAGCAGCAGCGAGTCGAGCAGGCTGGCTAGCATGCCGCCCACTGACTCGCGCAGCAGCGGCGTACCTGCCGGATCCTCGCTGGCGAACAGGTTGTTGCCCTGCGCATCGGCCAGGCTCACATGCATATGCATGCCGGTGCCGGCCAGATGGTCGAACGGCTTGGCCATGAAGCAGGCCTGCATCCCGTGGCGGTGCGCCACGCCCTTGACCAGGCGTTTGTAGCGTACCGCCTGATCCATCGCCGCCAGCACCGGGCCGTGCTCCAGGGTGATCTCCACCTGGCCGGGGGCGTATTCGGAAATCGCCGTGCGCGCGGGAATGCCCTGCGCCTTGCAGGCGGCATAGAGGTCGCGCAGGAAGGGTTCGATCTGTTCCAGTTCGCGCAGGCCGTAGACCTGAGTCTGCCGTGGACGGCCACCGTCGGCGTCCAGCGCCGGCTGTGGGCGCCCCTCGGCATCACGTTTCTGGTCGAGCAGATAGAACTCCAGCTCGCAGGCCATCACCGGGTAATAACCCTCGGCCTCGAGCTGCTCGATCACCCGGATCAGCAACTGACGTGGATCAGCCGGCGTGGCCGGCAGGCCTTCAGTCGGGTGCATCGACACCTGCACGGCGGCGGTGGGCATCTGCCGCCAGGGCAGGCGCACCAGGCTGCCGGGCAGCGGATAGGCGCGGCAATCGATATCGCCCACCTCCCAGACCAGGCCGGAGTCCTCCACATCCTCGCCCTGGATGGACAGGCCGAGCATGGTGCTCGGCAGCGGCCGGCCGCTCTGGTACAGCGCCAGCAATTCCTCGCGGTGCAGCAGCTTGCCGCGCGGCACGCCATTGGCGTCGAGAATGAATAGCTCGATCAGCTCGATATCGGGATTGTTTGCCAGGAAGTCCTGAGCTTCCTGAACAGGGGCGAAGGTCGTCATATTGCGCTCGCTTGCGCCAGTTCGGCGCTCGGTGTCCGCACGGCCCGTTCGATTCGTGAACAGGTTGCACAGGCAGACAATGTGATAGCAGCGGCTGCGGGCATGGCGCAGCCATCGGTATTTAGCGGGCGGGGACGGCGTCCGGCGGGCGGGCGTGGCGGCAATGCCACAGCGCCCAGAAGGCGAGAATGATCGTCAGCAGCGGGTTTAACCGCTCCAACAGGCGCCGCCGCGCGGGAGCGCGGTACAGCGGAACATGGACTTGGCAGGCCAGGGAGATCATGGTTTGGCAGCGTCGCACAGGGTTTGAGGTGCGTTAAATCGGGTTTTTCATACGTTTGGTTATGCGCCAGCTAAACAATTCACCGACTAACCGACACCGCCCCGCAGGGTGCGCCGTGCGCACCGGCCTTCATTGCACGATAGATCGCGGCGCGAGCCCTACGGCTCCGGCCGGTAGCCCAAACGCAAACCGCCCCAATGCTTGCCCAGCACCATGATCGGCACTGATAAGTCGTGCATCAGCTCGCCAGTATCGCGCATGTAGGTCTGCAGCAGCAGCGCCTGCTTGTGGCTGCCGCAGCGGATGCCGGTGCGGTCGTTGAACAGGCGTTTGCCACGGCTGCGGGTCGCGTCCACCGCCGGGTCGCCGCTGGGCGGATGGTTGAACGCGGTGTTATGGGTCGGCACATAGCCTTCCGGGGTGGTGGAGATGGCGAAAACCAGCCCTTCATGGCGCTTGAGCAAGGGCTCCTGCAACGCCGGCAGCACCTGATCGGCATACTGATCAAAGCGCGTGCGGTACTTCTGCGGCTGGGTGCCGGCGATCGGCTGGTAACGACGATCGAACAGGTCGTCGAGGCCGATGCGACCGGCCTGCAGGTCCTGCTCGAACTGGGCCGCGATGGCAGCGGCACCTTCACGGGCCAGGTCATAGGCACGCTGGTGGTAATCATCCAGACCCACTTCGGCGAGCTGCTCGCTGACGGTCTCGGCCTGGCCGACCAGTTGTTCGGCTGCGTCTGCCAGTTGCCGCGTCTGCCCTTCGCTGCCTTGCACATCGTCCTGCAATTGCAGGGCGGCAGCCGAGAGGCTGGCCAGGCGCTGGTGGTTGTCCGCCGTGCCGGCGCTGATCTGCGCCACCTGCTGCTCGACTTCCTCGGCCTGGCCGGCGATGCCGTGCAGGTGGCTGCCGGCCGTCTCGATCTGCTGCGCGGCCTGTTCCAGCTCGACACTCTGGCGCTGGATATGCGCAACCACCGCCGTGCTCTGCTGGCGAATGTCGGCGATCATCTGGCTGACTTCCTCGGTGGCGCTGGCGGTGCGCGCGGCAAGGTTGCGCACCTCGTCGGCGACCACGGCAAAACCGCGGCCCATCTCGCCGGCGCGGGCAGCCTCGATGGCCGCATTGAGTGCCAGCAGGTTGGTCTGGCTGGCGATGGACTGGATCACCTGGGTGACCTGTTCGATCTGTTCGGTACGGCTGCCGAGACCGTCGATCAGCTCACGGCTGGCCAGGGTCTGCGCGCTGAGTTGCTGCATGCGTTCGATGGCCTGATTGAGTTCGGCCTGACCGTTAGCGCTGGCATCACGCACATGTCGAGCCGCACTCAAGGTGTGCTCGGCGCGGGCGGCGCTGTCCTGCTCGGTGTGAGTGATGGCCTCGGCGGCCTGGCTGACCTGCTGCACCGCCGTCAGTTGCGATTGCAGGCGTCCGGCCAGGTGCTTGACCGCATGGGCCACCTTGGCTGCTGACAGCGCGTTGTGACAGGTATGGCGCGACAGCCCGCGGCTGAGCTCGACGAAGTCAGCGCTGGCGACCTGCTCCGTGGCAGGCGAACCGTCGTCGCGGCGCTGCCATGGTCCCAGCCAGGGCCACAGCGCCAGCAGCAGGAAAGACAACACGCTGACATAGGGCGGTAGCTGCACCTGCTGGTAGACCAGCATCAAAGCAGCCAGCCCCAGGGCGTGGAGAAGACAGGCAACAGGTGAACGGACAAAGGCAGCTTGCATGACCGACCTCAGAGTTCTTGTTCTGGTGCGCGGCGAGGCGCTGTAGGCGGACGGGGTCACGGCGGGTTCTCTCCTTGAATATCCCACGCAACCTGGGCAGCAGGCTACGTGTACGACAGGCCCGACGGAAAATCAGCGTATGCAGACCGGGCACCATGACCGGGATTCGAGCAGCTTGGAAGCACCAGCACCATAAAACTTTGGTAGCACACTGCCATGAATTTAGACGGTCAGGCCCGTGGTAGGCTGATAGAACACGCCGCCAGCGCAACCTTTGCCAGGTGTCCATCCACTGTATCGACGCCTAACCGTGCGACATTAGCGAACGGCGGCAAGAGCACTGCCCCTCGGCTTCCATGGCCGGCTACCCCACCATGCGATGGCGTTTCACGAAACGCCGGTCCAGCCAGTCCTTGCAATGACCGTACAGCTGCCCGCCTGCACTCCAGTCGTGCCACCCGAGCAGCGCCCCGCCGTCGCCAGTGGCGAGCAGAGCCAGACTCTGCCACTGCGCGCGATATGGACGTAACGGACGCCCCTGCAGCGCGGCCTGCAAATTGAAGCTCAGTACCGGTGCCTGGCGCACCGCGAAACGGCCGCTGCGGCGCATACCATCGAGGCTGGCGCTATCGCCGACGGCGAATATCTGCGCGTGGGACTCGCACTGCAGGGTCGGACGAATGGCGATGAAGCCGGCGGCGTCGCTGGCCAGTTGGCTCGCCGTCAGCCATGGCCATGGGCGTGCACCACTGGCCAGCAACAGGCGCCGTCCACGCCACACCGGTTCATCGCCGCTGAGCAGCCAGTCGTCTTCGATGCGGCCGATTGGGCAATGCTCGCGCACCTGCACGCCGCGCTGGCGCAAGTGCCCCAGCGCGCGCAGGCGCAGCCCGGGGGCCAGTCCGTCGAGCAACGATCCGCCACAGAACAGCGCCAGCGCCGGCACCTTATCGGCCAGGGCCAGGGCCAGTTCCACCCCACCAGCGCCACCACCAAGAATCGCCATGCGGCGTGGCTCGGCCTGCCACTGCTGCCAGCCTTCGAGCAGCCGCTCGATGGGTCTGGCAGCCAGCACCTGCATGCCATCGCCCTGCTGCGGAGGTATGGCCATACCGGCACCGACGTTGAGCGACAACCACTCGCTCTGCAGGCTACGGCCATCGCCGAGTTGCAGGATGCGCGCATCGGCATCGAGCGCAGCGATCTCGCCCTCGATCAGGTCTACCTTGGCCGCGCGGCACAGTGGCTGCAGCTCCACGCGGCAATCTGCCGGGCTGAAACGGCCACTGATCAGCCCCGGCAGCATGCCGGCGTACCAAGCTTCCGGGCCCGGGCTGAGCAAGGCGATACGGCCTGGCGGGCGCTCCACCAACGCCCAGCGGCGCAACACACCAAGGTGGGCATGGCCGGCCCCGGCCAGAATCAGGTCGTACTGGGTCATGCGTTAATTGCATCCGTCGCGGAACTGGCTCGGCACTTGGCCGGCACAGCGTTTGAAAGCTCGATAGTCCAATTCATGCTCGTGCAGCAGGGCAGACCATTCTGCGGGCTCTGACGCCTGCCACGACACAGCAAAGTCACACTCGGGCAAAGAGAGTGTCGTTACACCTGCGTAACCGCAACCGTTGACCGCAAGAAACTTGTGACGTGCTGTAAGTCGTCATTCGTCGCGCGATCCAGACGGATGAGACTCGCAGCGCAATCATCACGCCAGTAGTCGGCTAGAATCCACATGCGCCCGACCGCTCCTCAGAGAGAACAGTGTCCATCGGACTTCGGCGCCCTCGTAGTAGCCATGAGGCGCCCTGGATGCTCCGCCCGTTTCGCTCACTGCTATTGCTGCTCTGCCTGGCCTGCGTCATACCGGCCTGGGCGGATAGCGCGCTGCCGTTGCTCAAGCTCAGTGCCGCCGATCTGGTATCGCCGGTGAGCATCGAGCGCAGTGTGCTGCTGGAAGACCCCAGCGGCCATTTGACCGCCAGCGAAGTGTTGCAGCGCATAGGCGAGGAAGGCCAAGAGGTACACGGCACTGCGCGCATCGGCTACACCCGCAGCGCCTGGTGGCTTGCCGTGCAGCTGCAGACACCGCCTGCAGAACGCTTGCAACTGATTATCGGCCAGACCTTCCTCGATGACCTGGAGATCTGGCTGTTCGACGGCGACACGCCGCTCGGCCCGCTGTACAGCGGCGCAAAACGTCCATTCGCCCAGCGTGGCGAGCCCTATCCCCAGTTCCTGCTCAACCTGCCACGTCTGGGCGAAGGCCCTCACAGCCTGCTGCTACGTGTGGAGAGTCATTCGGCGATCAACCTGCCGCTGCAGGTAGTCGGTGCCGCACAGGGCCAACAACTGATCGCCTACAGCTGGCTGCAGAGCGGCCTGCTGATCGGTGCACTGCTCGCCCTGGCGCTGTTCTATCTGGTCAAGTACAGCACCCTGCGCGAAGCGCAGCTGGCCTATTTCAGCCTTACCGCGTTGTGCGTGGCCCTCTACAACACCAGCCTGTACAACCTGGCCGGCCTGCTCTGGCCACAGTGGTCGCTGCTGCCCAAGTTGCTGATCAACCTGCCCACCGCCGGGATGATGATCTTCAGCTCGCTATTCATCGCCAGCGCCCTGGGCCTGCACCTGGGCCGTTTGCGTTGGCTACGCGATGCCGTGTTCGGTGCCACCTTGCTGGTCTGCGTTGGCGGCGTCTTCGTCGACCACCCCCACGCCTATCAGACCCTCAACCTGCTGACCCTGGCCACCGGGCTGTACCAACTGCTGCTGATGGTGCTTGGCGTCCATCAGCGCCGCCCCTACGCGCCCGGCTACCTGGTGTGCTGGAGCGCGGCTCTGGTGCTGATGCTGCTGGTGCCGCTGAGCCGCGCCGGACTGATTCCGCTACCTGCTGGCTTCTATGCGCTGTATGCCTACCTGCCGGCGCTGAGCATGCTGCTGTTCGGCGCCCTGCTCGACAAGCAGTTGGAACGCGTACGCCGCGTGCTGCTGAGCAGCCAGGAGCAGGCCATCGATAATCTGGAGCAATACCAGGCGCTGTTCCGCCACAGCGGCGAAGGCATCTTCCGCTGCCATCGCGACGGCCAGTTGCTGGAAGCCAACCCAAGCCTGGCGCGTCTGCTTGGCAGCGAGACCCTGCCAGACGATCTCAGCCAGCTGTCCCTGCAGAGCCTGGTAGGGGAAACCCAGTGGCGCTGGCTGCTACTGCAACTCGACGTGCAGGCCGGCACGGTCAGTTGCGAATGCCAGCTGTACGACCTCGAGCAGCGCCCCCGCTGGGTCTACCTGTCGCTGCACCTGCGCCCGCATCAGGAGTCCATCGAAGGCATCGTGGTCGACCTCAGCGAGCGCCGAGCGCTGGAAGAACGCCTGCAACAGCTGGCCGCCCACGATGCCCTGACCGGCCTGCTGAATCGTCGCGAGCTGGAAAGACTGCTTTCGGAAACTCTCAGCGGCGCAGCCAAACGGCGCTTCAGCCACCTGCTGTTACTGGGGCTGGATCGCTTCAAGCAGGTCAACGACCTGTTCGGCCACTCTGCCGGCGACCAACTGCTGAAACAGCTGGCCAGCCAATTGCTGCATCAGCTACCGCGCCATGCCGAGCTGGCCCGCGTCGGCGGCGACGAGTTCGCCATTCTCCTTCGTGAAGTCGATGACGAAGCTGCGCTGAGCCAGGCCGAGCAGTTGCGCCGCGCCGTCGAGCAGTTCGTCTTCACCTGGCAGGGACGACCCTTCCGCCTGTACGCCAGCATCGGCATGCTCGCCCTCAGCTCCGGCGTGCGCGACTGGGAAACCGCGCTGAACTGGGCCAGCAGCGCCAGCCAATTGGCCAAGCATCAGGGCCGCAACCGTGTGCAGCAGTTCAACCCGGCCGATGGCGCCCTGCTTGAGCATCAACGCCAGCTGCAGTGGATCACCCGCCTGCGCGAGGCCACCGAGCGCGGTCATTTCGAGCTGTTCTTCCAACCGGTCCAGGCGCTGCAGAACGCGGCCAGCGGCCTGCACTATGAAGTGCTGCTGCGTTACCGCGACCCACAGAGCGGCGAGTGGATCAGCCCGGCGCAGTTTCTCGACGCGGCGGCGCGCTACGATTTTCTCGGCGCCATCGACCGCTGGGTCGTCCAGCACCTGTGCGCCTGGCTCGCCGCCAACCCACGTCACCTGGCGCAACTGGCTCAGGTCAACGTCAACCTCAGCGCCAGCTCGCTGCTCGACTGCACCTTCCACCGCCTGCTGCAGGACGAACTGCAGGACCACGGCTTGCCGCCCGGCAAACTGTGTATCGAGGTGACGGAAATGGTCGCCCTGGGTGAGCTGGGCGTCTCCGCGCAGTGGATCGAGGAGCTACGCAGCAAGGGGCTGAAAGTCGCCCTGGATGACTTTGGCAGCGGCTTCGCCTCCTACGCTTATCTGCGTCACTTGCCGCTGGATATTCTCAAGATCGACGGCAGCTTCATCAGTGGCATCGAGAACGACCCGATCAACCAGGCCATGGTCGGCTCCATGCGCCAGATCGCCGGACAACTGGGGCTGCTCACCGTCGCCGAGTTCGTCGAAACCCAGGCCAGCCTGGACTGCCTGCGCCGCCTGGGTATCGACTACGCTCAGGGCTACTTCGTTGGTCGCCCGCAGCCCTTGCGGCAACTGGCCGACGATGCGCGTCGCCACGGCACTCAGGAAACCTGATAGAGGGCCGCCGGCAGGCGCTCGAGCAGCGCCGGGTCCAATCGCAACATGCGCACGCAACGCGCCTCGACCAGGCTTTTAGGGGCTTCGTTGGCCGGCAGCACCAGCAGCAAGCCGCTGAGGTTGAGCACCAGTGCCTCACGCGAGAACACGCCACTGCCCAGGCCGTAGAACGCCGCGATCAACTCGCGCAGACCGAAGGGCAGACGCCAGCGGATACGCAAGGCCGAGCCGAAGCTCGCCGAGCGGCGCGGCATCGCATCGGCGATCTGCTCATCGCTCAACTCACCGCCAGCTTCCTGCCAGTCCTGCAGGCTGCGCAGCAGCGCCAGCTCCCCCAGGTTGTGCAGCAGGCCAGCAGTGTAACACAACTCCGCATCCAGCTTCAGCTCCAACGCCAGCCAGCGCGCCAGCTCGGCACTGCGCCGCGCCTGTTGCCAGGTGTGGCTGGCCAGCTCGGCCAGGCGCGGGTCACGCAACTGGGCGTTGCGCTGCACAGCAAGACCGAGCACCAGGTTCAGCGTGCGCGCCACGCCCAAACGATGCAGTGCCTGGGCCAGGGTATGACAAGGCACGCCCTGATGCTGCGCGGCGCTACTGGCAGCGGCGATCAGCAACGCGGTGATCTGCGGGTCACTGCCGAACACGGCCTCCAGCTCGCCGAGGTCCTGCTCGCCGGTCTGCAACCCCTGGCTCACGGCATTGCGCACATCGCTGAGCAACGGCGCACCCTGCCCCTCTTCGCGCACCGTATCGAGAAAGTCGCGCAGGTCGCTGACCAGCAGCGGCTGATGCACCACTACCGCTGCCGCTGGCGAGGGCAACAATGCCAGCAGACGCTGACGCAGGCTTTCAGCATTGAAGGGTTTGCCCAGGTAAGCACTGGGCGCCAGCGGCCTTGCGGCCCGCACGCTGCTGGCATCCAGACGGCCACTGATCAGTACGAACGGCAGCGCCGGTGTACGTGGATGCCGACGCAGTTGTCGCAGCAACTCCAGACCATCGAGCCCCGGCAGCTCGCCATCAGCGATCACCAGATCAGGCAGGCGACGTTTGCAGCGCGCCAGTGCTGCCTGGCCATCGCTGAACTGCAGCACGTGAGCATCACTGCGCACGTCGAGCACCAACTGCTGCAACAGGTTGGACGTCCAGGGGTCAGCCTCGGCGATCAGAACTTCCACACGGTGAGCTGAAGCGGTCATGCGAGCCTCTGGACGATAGAGAAGGGGGAGCGCTTGCGCCGGCATTCCGTGCAAACCTGAGAAAGAGGTCAGCTCCATGGTAACGGCGCAGTCTAAACCGCGGCTTTAAGCGAAGTCAGCCGGCATTGGCAGACTGCCCTGGAAATTGCCCAACGACAAAAACCTCAGGCATAAAAAAGCCCGCCAAAAGGCGGGCTTCTTCGTCAGGCAGCCGATCAATTACTTGATCTTGGCTTCCTTGTACATCACGTGCTTGCGTACGACCGGATCGAATTTCTTGATTTCGATCTTGTCAGGGGTGGTGCGCTTGTTCTTGTCGGTGGTGTAGAAGTGGCCGGTACCGGCGCTGGACACCAAACGGATCAGTTCACGCATGACTCTCTCCTTAAACCTTTTCGCCGCGAGCGCGCAGCTCGGACAGCACTACATCGATGCCACGCTTGTCGATAACACGCATGCCTTTGGCAGATACGCGCAGACGCACGAAGCGCTTCTCGGACTCGACCCAGAAGCGATGGTGCTGCAGGTTCGGCAGGAAACGACGACGGGTTTTGTTGTTTGCGTGGGAAATGTTGTTCCCGGTTACCGGACCCTTACCGGTAACTTGACAGACTCTCGACATGCCTCAGCCCTCTAAAACCACATGCCCAACCCGGCATGGGTTGGCCGCTTAAACTCAATGTCATTGGCGCTCGGCGCCGCGTTTCTCGAGGGTCTTACCGGGCGCACTGGATAGCGCAAGAACCGGGCCCCTAGAAAAGAGCGCTGCTTTATACCAGAAAGCCCTGGGAGCAACAAGGAAAACTGCAGGATAAAACACAACCCCGGGTCAGCAGACCCGCCGGGGGCCGGCCCGTTGGGGCCTGATCAAGATTTGACCGCTCGTCGCCTCGATCAGGTATTCAGCGCCCGGCAAATCGACTAGGGTTGCAAGCTTGCCGTCAACGCCAGGAATGAGGACCTCACCATGCGCCTGTTGCTCGCTGCTCTACTGTGCACCCCGATCCTGACCCAGGCTGCCACCCTCAGCATATGCACCGAAGCCAGCCCTGAGGGTTTCGACGTGGTGCAGTACAACTCGCTGACCACTACCAATGCCTCGGCAGACATGCTGATGAACCGCCTGGTCGAATTCGACGCCGAACAAGGCAAGCTGCTGCCGAGCCTGGCGCGCAGCTGGTCGATCTCCGCCGACGGCCTGGTCTACGACTTCACGCTGCGCGACGACGTGCAATTTCACCACAGCGCCGACTTCACGCCCAGTCGCCACCTCGGTTCTCAGGACGTGCTGTTCAGCTTCCAGCGCATGCTCGACGAGCAGCACCCCTGGCATGCGGTGGCCGCCAGCGGTTACCCACACGCCCAATCGATGCAGTGGCCCAGCCTGATCGCCAAGGTCGAGGCGCCGGATGCCCACAGCGTGCGCATTACCCTGAATCGCCGCGACGCCACCTTCCTCGCCACCCTGAGCATGGGCTTCGCCTCGATCTATTCCGCCGAATACGCCGACAAGCTGATGGCCGCCGGCACCCCGCAGAAGCTCAATAGCGCGCCGGTGGGCAGCGGTCCGTTCGTCTTCGAGCGTTTCCAGAAGGATGCCGTGGTGCGCTACCGCGCCAACCCGGACTACTTCGCTGGCAAGCCGGGGGTGGACCGAGTGATCTTCGCCATTACCCCGGATAGCAACGTGCGCCTGCAGAAGCTGCGCCGCGGCGAATGCCAGATCGCCCTGTCACCGAAACCGCAGGACGTGCAGGCCATCGCTGGCGACGCCAAGCTGAAAAGCGCGCAGACCGCCGCCTTCATGACCGCCTTCGTCGGCATCAACAGCCAGCATACGCCGCTGGACAAGCCGCAGGTGCGCCAGGCGATCAACCTGGCGTTCGACAAGGCCAGCTACGTCAAGGCCGTGTTCGAAGGCAGCGCCGAGCCGGCCAACGGCCCCTACCCACCGAACACCTGGAGTTACGCCAGCGAACTGCCCGGCTACGCGCACGAGCCGGCAAAAGCACGCGCCTTGCTGGCCGAGGCAGGCCTGGCTGACGGTTTCAAGACCACCATATGGACGCGCCCCAGCGGCAGCCTGCTCAACCCCAACCCGAGCCTCGGCGCGCAACTGCTGCAGGCAGACCTGGCCAAGGTCGGCATCGACGCTGAAATCCGCGTGATCGAGTGGGGCGAACTGATCCGCCGCGCCAAGGCCGGCGAACATGACCTGCTGTTCATGGGCTGGGCCGGCGACAACGGCGACCCGGACAACTTCCTCACCCCGCAATTTTCCTGCGCCTCGGTCGAGTCAGGTCTGAACTTCGCCCGTTTTTGCGATGTGGCGCTGGACAAGCTGATCGCCGATGGCAAGACCAGCAGCGACCAGAGCGAGCGCAGCCGCCTCTATCACCAGGCGCAGCAGATCATTCAGGAGCAGGCGCTGTGGCTGCCGTTGGCCCACCCGACCGCCTTCGCCCTGCTCAGCGAGAAGGTGCAGGGTTACAAGGTCAGCCCATTCGGCCGACAGGATTTCGCCTCAGTGCAGATCGCACCATAAGGCGCCATCGTGGTGGGATACGACACGTAGGACCGGTGCAACCCGCCACCCTCAATGCGGCGGGTTGCACCCGCCCTACGCCCCGCTACATCCAGCCCAGCTCGGCCATCGACAGCGGTTCACCATCGCCAACGATGAAGTGGTCGAGCACGCGCACTTCGACCAGCGCCAGAGCATCCTTGAGCCGCTGAGTCAGCACGCGGTCGGCCTGACTGGGTTCCGACACGCCCGATGGGTGGTTATGGGTGAGGATGACGGCGGCGGCATTGTTGGCCAGCGCCCGCTTGACCACCTGCCTGGGATATACGCTGGCACTGTCGATACTGCCGCGAAACAGCACCTCGAACGCCAACACCCGATGCTTGGCATCGAGAAACAGGCAGCCGAATACCTCGTGCGGTTCGTGGCGCAGTTGCGCCTTGAGGTAATCGCGCACGGCCTGCGGGCTTTCCAGCGCTGAGTCACGACGCAGGCGCTCGGCCAGATGGCGCCGCGACATCTCCAGCACTGCCTGTAGCTGTGCGTACTTGGCCGGGCCCAGACCAAGGTGTTGGCTGAACCCAGCCAGATCGGCTTCGAGTAGCGCTCTCAGGCTGCCGAACTCGCTCAGCAGATAGCGCGCCAGGTCCACCGCACTCTTGCCGGTCACTCCGGTACGCAGAAAGATCGCCAACAGTTCGGCATCGGTCAGCGAGGCCGCCCCCTGCTCCAGCAATTTCTCCCGCGGGCGCTCTGCCGCGGGCCAGTCACGAATGCTCATGTACACCTCCCTATTGAGCCAGGCGCCCGCTGTTCCGCTGCGGGCGCTGTGCTATCGTAGCCCATCTTGTGCGACACGTTGACCGTGTCGTGCTTTGTTTGGTTAATGCGCCTAGGCACCTTAATCCCTTGCTATCAGGGGGTTTTAAGCCCGAAAAAGCATTCAACAAACCGGCTCAGCCTGGTTAATCCACACCCTGGAAACGCTTCGTTTTGGCGGGGATGGATAACAAAAGCTGTATCTGTTCAAACCCTAAAATGGGTCAATGAGCGGTTACAGAAACAGGACAGTAACGTTCAGCTATCACCGAATTGTTACTAAAAATGTCTGACCCGAGGGTGAATTTGCCCTCCGGGCAGAACTCATCCTCGCAAGTCTGGCAGTGAGCCAATTCACCGTCGTGAGACGTTGGGGGGATGTTGAACCAAGCACGGAGCGAAAAGCTCCGAATCGCATTGCTCAACTTCGCTTGCATAGGAAGTACCGAGCCTGGCATGTACCTGCCAGTTCATTAGATCGGCATGCGTCAGGGGCCAACCCTGGGGTGTGAAGCCCGATTAACAATGTCTCGCTCTTATGAGGGTGTTATCCGGTGACGGAGAACGCTATACGTCCGAATTGCACGGACGTAACGAGGCTAATGACCCAACCCGCATGGCTAACGCATGTGAATCGTCGCCTGAACCTTCGTAACTACGGATAGGCCTACGGCAATTATTGGCCTTAGCCAAAATCGGCATAGTAGTCGGACAGCGCAGTGGGATGATGCGCTGCGGTACCAATACGACTACCGGGGGAAAGACGAAGCCTAAACGGGGAATAGATGCGACTCGGGGAACGTGGCAATCCCGACCACTCGCCTGCCCAGCAACATCGGGCAGGCAGGCAAACCGCAAGGGGCGCTGATGGGTGTGGGGAATGGGAGGATGCAAGAAGCGAACGGTCGCCTGTAACGGGTGGCATACCGGTTGGAACATTACCGGCAGGGGATAACTCTGGCTGACGTGCATCTGGTCTACGAGCGCAAAAACAGCCGCTGATTCCAGCGATAACCAAAAACGACCCTATGGGCGAACTACTGCCCATAGGGGAGTAGTCCGTCCTGAGTGTCGTTCATCTCGGGAGGACTGTATGAAAACGCAACCAGCAACACCGGAAGCGTCTGCGTCCTCAGGCGGAGGGGCGAACTGGCACGATCTCGATTGGGCCAAAGTTCAACAATCCGTTCGGAGAACGCAGCTGAAGATTGCGCAGGCAACACGGGAAGGTAACTGGCGCAGGGTTAAACGCCTGCAACGGATGCTGACTCGCTCGTTTTACGGCCGCTGCTTGGCTGTAAGGCGAGTCACGGAGAACCGGGGTCGCAAGACTCCGGGCGTCGATGGAGAAACCTGGGGTACGCCCCTAGCCAAGTTCCATGCCGTGAAACGTCTGTCGAAACAACGAGGCTATCGGCCCAAACCGCTACGGCGGGTCTGGATACCGAAGCCCGGCAAGCAGGAAAAGCGCCCACTGGGTATCCCGACGATGTTGGATCGGGCCATGCAAGCGCTGTATCTGCAAGCGTTGGAGCCTGTAATAGAAAGCACCAGCGATCCGAAAAGTTATGGCTTCCGGCCTGACCGCTCGACCGCTGACGCCATGGTTGAACTCTTCCACCTGTTGTCGCCCACCGTGGCGCCGACCTGGATTCTGGAGGGGGACATCAAAGGCTTCTTCGACAACATCAATCACGAGTGGCTGTGCCGAAATGTCCCGATGGACACGAAGGTGCTGCGCAAATGGTTGAGAGCCGGGGTCATCGACCGGCGACAACTCATGGCAACGGAAGCCGGGACGCCGCAGGGTGGAATTATTTCGCCCTGTCTGGCCAATGCCACTCTGAACGGTCTGGAAACTCAGCTGAAACGTCATCTGGCGAAGAAGCTAGGCATCAAGAAGGCCGAGAAGACCAAGGTGCAGTGTGTACGGTATGCGGACGACTTCGTGATCCTGGCGGCTTCGAAAGAGCTGCTGGAGGAAGAGGTCAAGCCCTGGGTAGAGCAATTCCTGTCAGTACGAGGGGTTGAGTTATCTCGGGAGAAAACGCGCATCACGCACATTCACCAGGGATTCGATTTCTTGGGGTGGAATTTCAGGAAGTACGTGCCGAAGTCACCACGCAGGAAGGCCAAGCTGCTGATCAAGCCCTCGAAGAAGAACGCCTCGGCGTTGTATCGGAAGGTGCGCGAGATCATCAAAAGTAGTGGGGCACTGACGCAGGAAGCGTTGATCGGCCAACTGAACCCGGTACTGAAGGGGTGGGCACAATACCACTCCCCGGTCGTGGCAAAGGAAACCTTCAGCAAGCTGGATCACCTGATCTTTTGGCGAATCTGGAGGTGGGTGAAGCGTAGGCATCCGAGGAAGTCAGCTGACTGGATCAGGAATAAATACTTCCGATCCATAGGCGGGCAGAGCTGGGTGTTCGCGTACCCCTACAAGAATGGTAAGGGAGAAAAGCAGTACCGCCGGCTATACCTGTTGGCGGGAACCGCAATCGTGCGCCACAAACGTCTTCCGGGGGACTACAACCCCTACGACGCGGAACACGAACTGAAGTGGGAGGCACTGAGAGTCCAGCGAATGCAGCACAAGCTGCGTTATCGAGGACAAATTCTCAGCCTCTTCCGCAGACAGCGGGGTGTTTGCGCCTCGTGTGGGCAAGCGGTGAGCAAGGAAACCGGATGGCATGACCATCACGTCATAAGACGTGTGGACGGCGGTTCGGACAATCTGCAAAACCGCGTATTGCTTCATCCAAACTGCCACGCGCGGCTTCATAGCCAGCAAAAAGATACACCGCTACGGTTTAGCGGTTTATAGCTGTAGAATCCGACGCACCTCCGTACGTTGCCGGCCAAGCTACTTGGTTTCACGTAGGCTTGAGCCGTATGCGGTGAAAGCCGCACGTACGGTTCTTAGGGGGGGATCGGCCAGCAATGGCCTATCCCTACCCGACTTTACACGGGGCCGGCCTGGGGAGGCGTTGGTCACGTGGCGCACATCCACCGGTTTATAAAAGGCAAGCCTATGCAGCGGCTGTATCGCAAACGCATCATCGTCGGCGTCGGGGGCGGTATTGCTGCCTACAAGAGCGCCGAACTGGTTCGCCGACTCAAGGATCAAGGCGCCGAAGTCCGCGTGGTGATGACTCAGGGCGGACGCGAGTTCATCACCCCGCTGACCCTGCAGGCCCTGTCCGGCCACCCTGTGCACCTCGACCTGCTCGACCCCGCCGCCGAAGCCGCGATGGGCCATATCGAGCTGGCGCGCTGGGCCGATCTGATCCTCATCGCTCCAGCCACCGCCGACCTGATCGCGCGCCTGGCCCAGGGCGTGGCCAACGACCTGCTGACCACGCTGGTGCTGGCTACCGATGCGCCGATTGCCCTGGCTCCGGCGATGAACCAGGCCATGTGGCGCGACGCAGCCACCCAGGCCAACCTCGAACTGCTGCAAAATCGCGGCATGCGCGTGTTCGGCCCGGCCTCCGGCAGCCAGGCCTGCGGTGATGTTGGCCTCGGCCGTATGCTCGAACCCACCGATCTCGCCCAATTGGCCGCCGACTGCTTCCAGCGCCAGGCACTGGACGGCCTGCACATATTGATCACCGCCGGCCCGACCCAGGAAAACATCGACCCGGTGCGCTACATCACCAACCACAGCTCCGGCAAGATGGGCTTCGCCCTGGCCGAGGCCGCCGCCGAAGCCGGTGCCCGCGTGACCCTGGTCAGCGGCCCGGTGCACCTGCCAACGCCGGATCGCGTCAGCCGCATCGACGTGGTCAGCGCCCGCGACATGCTCGCGGCCTGCGAAGCCGCCATGCCCTGCGACGTGCTGATCGCCGCTGCCGCAGTCGCCGACTACCGACCAGAAGTGGTCGCCCAGCACAAATTGAAGAAAGACCCTAGCAGCGGTGAAGGGATGCTCCTGCAAATGGTGCGCAACCCGGATATTCTCGCCACCATCGCCGGCCGCGAGGATCGCCCGTTCAGCGTGGGCTTCGCCGCCGAGACCGAGAACCTGCTCGAATACGCCTCGCGCAAGCTGCGCGACAAAAATCTCGATCTGATCGTCGCCAATGATGTGGCCAACCCCAGCATCGGCTTCAATAGTGAAGAGAACGCCATCACCGTGATCGACCGCGGGCTGCAGCAATTCAGCTTCGCCCAGACCAGCAAGGGCAAGATCGCCCGCCAGTTGATCACCCTTATCGCCGAACGACTGAACAAGAACTGACCATGCACGCTCTGCAAGCCAAGATCCTCGATCCTCGCCTCGGCCAGGAATTCCCGCTGCCGCAATACGCCACGCCTGGCTCTGCCGGCCTCGACCTGCGTGCCATGCTCAAGGAAGACATCGTCCTCGAGCCGGGCCAGACCGTGCTGATCCCCACCGGCCTGTCGATCTACATCGGCGATCCAGGCCTGGCGGCGATGATCCTGCCGCGTTCGGGCCTGGGCCACAAACACGGCATCGTGCTCGGCAATCTGGTCGGCCTGATCGACTCGGACTACCAAGGCGAGCTGATGGTGTCGTGCTGGAACCGCGGCCAGACGCCGTTCACCATCGCCATCGGTGAGCGCATCGCGCAGTTGGTGCTGGTACCGGTGGTGCAGGCGCATTTCGAGCTGGTCGAGCAGTTCGACGAAACCCAACGTGGTGCTGGCGGCTTCGGCCACTCCGGTAGCCACTGATTCACACCCCACAGGACGACCCGCCGAGGAGCACCCACGTGAAACTCTTCAAGCGTACTGCCAAGGAAGCCGACACGGCTGCCAGCCTGGTGCCGAGCAAGCCCAAGGGCAAAACGGCGAACCCCTCGCTGGGCGCACTGCTACCCGGCCTACTGGCTGCCCTGATCGGCGGGGCCGCAGGCGCCGCGCTACTGTGGTTTACCGACAACAGCAGCAGCCAGGCACGCCAGACAGAGCTGGTGCAGGCCATCGGCACCGGCCAGGCCGCTGCCGTGCAGCAGGCGCTCAAGCAATTGCAGGCCGACAGCCTCGCCGCGGCTCGCAACCCTGAGCTGTTGCAAGCACTGCAGAGCGGCGACAACCTGCGGGTCAGCGAAGCCGAACGGCGCCTGGGCTACTGGGACGGCGTGATCGATGCCCACCTTAATCGCCGCGGCGAAGCGGTACAGAACACCTCCCGTGCCGCGCCGATGAACTTCGCCGGTCTGGATATGCTGCGCCGCACTGAAAGCGGTCAGCAAGCCGCCACCGAAGCCTATCGTGTGGGTGAGCGCTGGCTGGCCTATAGCGCCGTGGCGCTACGCCTGAGTGAGAGCCAGCCGGCACAGGGTACGCTGCTGCTGGCCTTCGACCTGCAGCGCGTACTCGCAGCTGTGCCGGCGCTACCCGCCGAGTATGGCCAGGTGCAGCTGGTGCAGCAGTTCGCCAACACGCCGGCACAGGTGCTCCTACAGCGCGGCCAGGCAGGCGACGCCGCCGCTGCGCAGACCTTCTCTACCGGCAACCCTTACTGGAAGATCAGCTTCACCCCCGGCCCCAGCCTGACTCAAGGCAGCATCGCTCCGGCAATGCTCGGTCTCGCGTTCCTGCTTGCAGTGGGCGGCGCCCTGATCGGCATGATCCTGGTTCAGGGCGCGCTGCAGCGGCGCGTCAATCTCGACGCCCAGCAGCTTGGGCAAATGCTCAAAGAACTCTCTGCGGGTAAGAACGTCAAAGCCTTCAGCCTCAGCATTCCGGCGCTCGATGCGCTGGCTCAAAGCCTGGCGCGATTGCCGCGCCGCAACAGCCCTGAAGGCAGCAGCACCCCCACTAAAGGAACAGCCGCGGCCCCCGCCGCTCAGCCGGCAGCCAAGCCAGCCGAGATGGTCGACCCGCTGTTTCAGGACACCGATATCCTCGATATCGACATTCTCGATGAAGACCAGGATCTCCTGGGACTGGAGCAGAGCCCCGCAATGAGCACGAGCCAAAGCGCCCCGAAACTTCCCGCCGATATTTTCCGCGCCTACGACATCCGTGGCGTAGTGGGCGACACCCTGACCGCCGAATACGCCTACTGGATCGGCCGTGCCATCGGCTCGCAGAGCCTGGCTCAGGGCGAGCCCAAGGTCATCGTCGGCCGTGACGGCCGCCTCTCCGGCCCGGAACTGCTGCAGCAACTGGTACAAGGTCTGCTCGACTGCGGCTGCGAAGTCACCGATATCGGCATGGTGCCGACCCCCGTGGTGTACTTCGCCGCCAACGTGCTGGAAGGCCGTTCGGCCGTGATGCTCACTGGCAGCCACAATCCACCGGACTACAACGGCTTCAAGATCATCATCGCCGGCGATACCCTGGCCAACGAGCAGATCCTCGCGCTGAAGACCCGCCTGGACAACAACGACCTGGCCACAGGCGTCGGCAGCGTGCAGCAGGTCGACGTGCTGCCGCGCTACTTCAAGACCATTCGCGACGATATCGCCCTGGCCAAGCCGCTGCGCATAGTGGTCGACTGCGGCAACGGCGCCGCAGGCGTGATCGCCCCGCAACTGATCGAAGCCCTGGGTTGCAGCGTGATTCCGCTGTTCTGCGAAGTGGACGGCACCTTCCCCAACCACCACCCGGACCCGGGCAAGCCGGAGAACCTGGTCGACCTGATCGCCCGCGTCAAAGCGGAAAACGCCGACCTGGGCCTGGCCTTCGACGGCGACGGCGACCGTGTCGGCGTGGTGACCAACACCGGCAACATCGTCTACCCCGACCGCCTGCTGATGCTGTTCGCCAAGGACGTGGTCTCGCGTAACCCCGGCGCCGACATCATCTTCGACGTCAAATGCACCCGTCGCCTGACCCCGCTGATCAGCGGCTACGGTGGTCGCCCGGTGATGTGGAAGACCGGCCACTCGCTGATCAAGAAGAAAATGAAGGAAACCGGTGCCCTGCTGGCCGGCGAGATGAGCGGTCACATCTTCTTCAAGGAGCGCTGGTACGGTTTCGACGACGGTATCTACAGCGCTGCCCGTCTGCTGGAAATTCTCAGCCTCGAAAAACGCAACGCCGAGCAGGTGTTCAGTGCCTTCCCCAGCGACATTTCCACACCGGAAATCAACATCAAGGTTACCGAGCAGACCAAGTTCGGCATGATCGAGCGCCTGCAGCGTGAAGGCCAATGGGGCGAGGCGAACATCACCAGCATCGACGGTGTACGCGTCGACTACCCCAAGGGCTGGGGCCTGATCCGCGCCTCCAACACCACACCGGTGCTGGTGCTGCGCTTCGAGGCCGACACCCAGGAAGAGCTGGAGCGCATCCAGGACGTGTTCCGCGCACAACTGCTCAAGGTCGCCCCCGACCTGCAACTGCCCTTTTGACCGATTTGTTCCAGGAGCCCCTGCATGACCCTCGAGCGTGACGCCGCTGCCCAAGTTGCCAAGGTACTGTCCGAAGCCCTGCCCTATATCCGCCGCTTCGTCGGCAAGACCCTGGTGATCAAGTACGGCGGCAACGCCATGGAAAGCGAGGAGCTCAAGCAGGGCTTCGCCCGCGACATCGTGCTGATGAAGGCTGTCGGCATCAACCCGGTGGTGGTGCACGGTGGTGGGCCGCAGATCGGTGATCTGCTCAAACGCCTGTCCATCGAGAGTCACTTCATCGACGGCATGCGCGTGACCGACACCGCCACCATGGACGTGGTGGAAATGGTGCTGGGAGGGCAGGTCAACAAGAGCATCGTCAACCTGATCAACCAGCATGGCGGCAGCGCCATCGGCCTGACCGGCAAAGACGCCTGCCTGATCCGCGCCAAGAAGCTCACGGTCAGCCGGCAGACGCCTGAAATGACCCAACCGGAAATCATCGATATCGGTCATGTCGGCGAGGTCACCGGGGTCAACACCGACCTGCTGAACATGCTGGTCAAGGGCGATTTCATCCCGGTCATCGCGCCCATCGGCGTCGGCCCGAGCGGTGAGTCCTACAACATCAACGCCGACCTGGTAGCCGGCAAGGTGGCCGAAGCGCTGAAAGCCGAGAAGCTGATGCTGCTGACCAATATCGCCGGCCTGATGGACAAACAGGGCCAGGTACTCACCGGCCTGAACACCGAGCAGGTCAACGAACTGATCGCCGACGGCACCATCTACGGCGGCATGCTGCCGAAGATCAAATGCGCCCTGGAAGCGGTACAGGGTGGCGTGACCAGCTCGCACATCATCGATGGCCGTGTACCCAATGCCGTACTGCTGGAGATCTTCACCGATATCGGCAACGGCACCATGATCAGCAACCGCAAACGCCCCTAAAGGCAAGCCGCGAACGCGGCTTTCTGATGCCCCTCTCCCTCCGGGAGAGGGTGCCCGCAGGGCGGGAGAGGGAAGTGGGCACCATGAATCCCCCATGCATGCACGCATGGCGACCCGAACGGTGCGCATAGCGCACCCTACCCAAACCATCGAGCGGCCTTATCGCAAGCCATCCGCACACCGACTCGAACTTGCCGCAACCCTCCTCAACATGC
Organism: Pseudomonas sp. NY15364; assembly: GCF_048068235.1. Taxonomy (NCBI): domain Bacteria; kingdom Pseudomonadati; phylum Pseudomonadota; class Gammaproteobacteria; order Pseudomonadales; family Pseudomonadaceae; genus Pseudomonas; species Pseudomonas sp. NY15364. The sequence goes on from NZ_JBLUPX010000012.1 coordinate 112,942, forward strand.
ACGCTCACCAGGTACCCCTGACAAGGAACCCCCATGAGCAGCTTGCCCGAACCCAGCCAGTTCAGTTTCTTCCACGCCTTACGCGTGCGCTGGGCCGAAGTCGATCCGCAAGGCATCGTCTTCAACGGCCACTACCTGACCTACGCCGACGTGGCCATCACCGAATACTTCCGTGCGCTGGGAGTCGCCTACCCCGGTGACCTGGCACAGGACGGCGGCGATTTTTTCGCAATCCGCACCTTGCTCGAATACCGTGCTCCGGCGCGCTTCGACGACCAACTGCAGATCGGCATCCGCAGCGCGCGTCTGGGCCGATCCAGCCTGACCTTTGCGCTCGGCATCTGGCGCGACGGCGAGCTGCTGACCAGCGGCGAAATCGTCTATGTTCACGCAGACGGCGCGACACGCAGCAGCGCACCGCTGCCGCAGTGGCTCAGGGAAAAGATCGGGAGTTTCGAGAAGACTCAACCGCAAGGCTGAATAGCTAAGCCCTAGGGCTTTTTCTGCGGTTCGCCAAACAACTCGGCCAAGCGCGCGCGATCAGCGGCGAAACCAGCCTCGGCTTGAGTGCGGATTTCCTTGTAGCGGGCGATATCGCGCTGCAGACGCTGCTGCTCTTCCTTGAGGTTATTGATCTGCGCCAGCAAATGCTCCGGCACCTGGCGCCCGGCACGCTCGTGGTCGGCGGCCTGGCTCTGCAGGTTGGCTTGCTGGGTACGCACCGACTGCAGGTTGCCGCGAGCGACACTGGTGACGCTGTCGAGCTCGGCCAGCTTGCGCTCGCGGGCACGGTCGACATCATCAAGATTGGTGTACAGCCGCAGCAATTGAGCATCGCTGCTGGCGCGTGCCTTGTCCGCCTGCATGCGGGCGAACTCCTCAGGCGTCGGGGCCGGCGGGATCACCCGCACGACACGCCCCTGATCATTGAGCACTTGATAGCCCTTGCCGATGAATTCCGGCGGCACACCCTGACGGCTGAGCACGGTTACGCCCTTGTCATCGACGTAACGATAGAGTTCAGCCGCGCCCCCCGACAATGGCAGCAGCAGGCTAAAGAGCAGCGTACAGCGAGTCAGGCGCGGTGCAGGCATAGGACTACCTTGTACTAGGGCTAGATTCCATATTCGGCGCGATAGGCTTCGACGGCCGGCAGATATTGCTTCAGTTCAGCATCCTCTGCCAGATACTCCAGTACCTGTTCGAGTGACACGATGCTCACTACGGGCATACCGAAGTCCCGCTCGACCTCCTGAATCGCCGAAAGCTCGCTCTGGCCCCGCTCCTGACGGTTCAGCGCGATCAAGGTGCCGGCAGCCTGTGCGCCTTGGCCCTGGATGATCTGCATCACTTCGCGGATCGCGGTACCGGCGGTGATCACATCATCGACGATCAACACACGGCCCTTGAGTGGCGCACCGACCAGGGTGCCGCCTTCGCCATGATCCTTGGCTTCCTTGCGGTTGAAGCACCAGGGCAGATCGCGCTGATGATGCTCGGCCAGCGCCACGGCAGTGGTCGCCGCCAGCGGAATGCCCTTGTAGGCCGGGCCGAACAGCACGTCAAAATCAATGCCGCTGTCGACGATTGCCGCCGCGTAGAAACGCCCCAGCTGCGCCAACGCCAGACCGCTGTCAAACAGGCCGGCGTTGAAGAAATAGGGGCTGGTGCGCCCGGACTTGAGGGTGAACTGGCCAAAACGCAGAACCCCGCGCTCGATGGCAAAACGAATGAAATCGCGCTGGTACGCTTGCATGAAAAGTCCCGGACGGCACGGATTTAGCTAAATGAGGTGAGCTCGGGTATCATACATGCATGTGTTTTTGGGGGCCATTTATGCGGATCATCAGTGTGAACGTGAATGGTATTCAGGCTGCGGCCGAGCGAGGTTTGCTCAGTTGGCTGCAAGCCCAGAATGCCGACGTGATCTGCCTGCAAGACACCCGTGCCTCTGCCTTTGAAATGGACGACCAAGCCTTCCAGCTGGATGGTTATTTCCTCTATGCATGCGACGGTGAAGTGCCCAGCCAAGGTGGCGTGGCACTCTACTCGCGATTGCAACCCAAGGCGGTGATCAGCGGCCTCGGCTTCGAGATGGCCGATCGCTACGGGCGCTACCTGCAGGCAGATTTTGACAAAGTCAGCATCGCCACCCTGCTTCTGCCCAGTGGGCGGGACGGTGACGAAAGCTTGAATCAGAAATTCAAGTTCATGGACGACTTCACCCATTATCTGGACAAGCAACGGCGCAAGCGTCGCGAGTACATCTACTGCGGCTCGCTGCACGTAGCGCACCAGAAGATGGATGTGAAGAACTGGCGCGACTGCCAGCAATCACCAGGCTTCCTGGCGCCCGAACGCGCCTGGATGGATGAGGTGGTTGGCAACATGGGTTATGTCGATGCCCTGCGCGAAGTCAGCCGTGAAGGCGACCAGTTCAGCTGGTGGCCGGATAACGAGCAGGCGGAAATGCTTAACCTGGGCTATCGCTTCGACTACCAACTGCTCACGCCGGGCATGCGCCGCAGCGTCCGCAGTGCGCGCCTGCCGCGCCAGCCGCGCTTCTCTCAGCATGCGCCGCTGATCGTCGATTACGACTGGATTCTCAGCGTCTGATCGACAGGCAGGAGCGCAGGCTTAGCGCCTAACGCCCGTCATTAGCATGTCGGCGCAGCGGATTTGTAGGAGCGGCGCCCCGCCGCGAACAAGGGCGGCGCGCACTTGAAAGACTTCGCCCCGGGGCGGGGCTCCTACGAAAAGCGGCTACGGGAACTTGCCTGATCGGCACTAGATTTAGTGCCGATTAAGTACGCACGGGTTTACTTCACCAAACGCCAACTGAAGGGGTAGCGATAGTTCTGCCCTTCGTTGGCCTTGATACCGGCGATGATGGTCAGCACCAACGCGGCCAGACCCAGCAGCATCAGCAGCGGGAAGCCGATCACCACCACCATCAGGATGAAACAGACCACGGCGGCCAGCGCCACGCTGATCTGGAAGTTCAGCGCTTCCTTGCCCTGCGCATCGACGAAGGGGTCGAAATCCTTCTTGATCTGCCAGACGATCAGCGGGCCGAGCAGATTACCGAAAGGGAACACCAGGCCGAGAAACGCGGCAAAGTGACAGAACATGGCCCACTGACGCGCTTCCTGACTTGGCGTCGGCAGCGGGTTTTGCATATCGTCATTCATCCTGGTGCTCCTTGCTCGTTACGGGTTTCAGTCGACCAGAGCGGCCTTCTGCAGTTCAAAGATCTCGTTCATGCCCTTCTGCGCCAGCGCCAGCATGGCGTTGAACTCGTCAGGTTGGAACGGCGCGCCTTCGGCTGTGCCCTGTACTTCGATGAAGCCGCCGGCGTTGGTCATCACCACGTTGAGATCGGTCTCGGCGGCAGAATCTTCCAAGTAATCCAGATCCAGCACCGGCTCGCCCTGGTAGATGCCGACAGACACCGCAGCGATCATCTGCTTGAGCGGCTCACCTTTCAGCGCGCCACGCTTCTTCAGCACTTTCAGGGCGTCGATCAGCGCCACCATGGAACCGGTGATGGATGCGGTACGGGTACCGCCGTCGGCCTGGATCACGTCGCAGTCGACGTACAGGGTGTTCTCGCCCAGCTTGCTCATGTCCAGCGCGGCGCGCAGCGAGCGACCGATCAGGCGCTGGATTTCCAGGGTACGACCACCCTGCTTGCCACGGCTGGCCTCGCGCTGGTTACGCTCGCCGGTGGCGCGCGGCAGCATGCCGTATTCGGCAGTCAACCAGCCCTGGCCCTGCCCCTTGAGGAAACGCGGCACGCCAGATTCGACACTGACGGTGCAGATCACCTTGGTATCGCCGAACTCCACGAGCACAGAGCCCTCGGCGTGCTTGGTGTAGTTGCGGGTGATGCGAATCGAGCGCAACTGATCGGCGGCGCGGCCACTGGGACGTTTCATCGAGCGATACCTACTTCATTAAGTGAAAACAGTGCGCATTATAGTGGCCGGGCGACTGCGGCGACATGCCGAATTGGGTAGGGTCGATTCACTGCGCTACAATCTTGCGTTTTTCGAGCCGACTTCCACGAGGTATCCCATGGTTCACAGCATGACGGCCTTTGCCCGCAACGAGCAGGCAACCGCCCACGGCACCCTGAGCTGGGAGTTGCGCTCGGTCAATCATCGCTATCTCGAGCCGCACCTGCGCCTGCCGGAAGCTTTCCGCGATCTGGAAGGCGCAGTGCGCGAAGCACTGCGCCAGGGTCTGTCGCGCGGCAAGGTGGAATGCACACTGCGCTTCGCCGAAGAAAGTGCCGGCAAGCAACTGCAGGTCGACAGCGAGCGCGCGCATCAGTTGATCAACGCCGCCGAGCAGGTCGCCGCACTGATCCAGCAACCGGCTCCGCTCAACCCGCTGGAAGTGCTGGCCTGGCCTGGCGTGCTGGTGGCCGACTCGGCCGACCCGCAGGCACTCAACGCTGCCGCACTGAAGCTGTTTGACCAGGCGCTGGGCGAACTCAAGGCCGGCCGCGCCCGCGAAGGTGCCGAGCTGGCCAAGCTGCTCAACGAGCGCCTCGACAGCATCCTCGACGAGGTCGCCGCCTTGCGCGAACTGGTGCCGCAGATGCTCGCCGGCCAGCGCCAGAAGATCGAAACCCGCTTCGCCGAGATGCAGGCCGAGCTCGATCCACAACGTCTGGAGCAGGAGCTGGTGCTGCTCGCGCAGAAGAGCGACGTGGCCGAGGAGCTGGATCGCCTCAGCACCCACGTCAGCGAAGTGCGCCGCGTGCTCAAGGCCGGCGGTGCTGCCGGGCGACGCCTGGACTTCCTCATGCAGGAACTCAACCGCGAGGCCAATACCCTCGGCTCCAAGGCGTTCGATACACGCAGCACACAGGCTGCGGTCAACCTCAAGGTGCTTATCGAGCAGATGCGCGAGCAAGTGCAGAACATCGAGTGAAAACTGCTGCGCTAGGCTATACCGCGTTTAAATCAGGTTCGAAATGCTCATTTACCGTCGTAAACTCCGCTTTCTCACCTGATTTCGCCTTGCCTAGCCGTCGCTCGCTACGTTTTCACGCCCACCAAGATTTGCTCAGGAAGCTCTAATGGCCACCATCGGCACCCTCTACATCGTTTCCGCACCCTCCGGCGCCGGCAAGACCAGCCTGGTCAAGGCCCTGATCGACAGCGAAGCGCAGATTCGCGTTTCGGTCTCGCACACCACTCGCGCCATGCGCCCGGGCGAAGTGGATGGGGTGAACTACCACTTCGTCGACCATGCGCAGTTCAACGCCATGCTCGAACGCAGCGAGTTCCTCGAACATGCCCAGGTATTCGATAACCTTTACGGTACTTCGCAGAAATGGGTCGAGCAGACGCTGGCCGAAGGCTTCGACCTGATTCTGGAAATCGACTGGCAGGGCGCGCAGCAGGTGCGCAAGCTGATGCCGCAGGCCAAATCCATCTTCATCCTGCCGCCGACCCAGGAAGCGCTGCGCCACCGCCTGACCAATCGCGGACAGGACAGCGGCGAGATCATCGAGCGGCGCATGCGCGAAGCAGTCAGCGAAATGAGCCACTACGTCGAGTACGACTACCTGGTGATCAACGACGACTTCAACCACGCCCTGAGCGACCTGAAAGCCATCTTCCGCAGCAACCAGTTGTCGCAAACTCAGCAACAACAGCGCCATGCCGGCCTGCTCAGCGAACTGCTGGCGTAAAACAGCGCTTCCATTGTCGCTGGTGATTTTTTAGACTATTCAGTCCGCTCGCCCGCTCGGGCCAAGCTTATCCGCACACGTTACGAGGAACACCATGGCTCGCGTTACCGTCGAAGATTGCCTGGACAACGTTGATAACCGCTTCGAACTGGTCATGCTCGCGACCAAGCGTTCGCGCCAGCTGGCCACCGGCGGCAAAGAGCCGAAAGTGGCTTGGGAAAACGACAAGCCCACCGTAGTTGCCCTGCGCGAAATCGCTGCCGGCCTGGTGGACTATGAAGTCGTCGCCCAGGAAGACATCGTCGAAGAAGAACCGCTGTTCGCTGCCTTCGAGGAAGAGGCCAACGAGCCTCTGTAAGTCGATGATGCCGGGTCGAAGTCACGCGGCGCAGGGCCACAGCTGCCAACGGGAGAGTCTCCCATGGCTGGCATAGACGCTCTCGCCGACCGACTTTCGGCCTATCTCGGCCATGACCAGGTCAACCTGGTACGCCGAGCCTACTTCTACGCCGAACAGGCGCACGATGGCCAACGCCGCCGCAGTGGCGAAGCCTACGTGACCCATCCGCTGGCCGTGGCCAGCATCCTCGCTGAAATGCACATGGATCATCAGAGCCTGATGGCCGCCATGCTGCACGACGTCATCGAAGACACTGGTATCGCCAAGGAAGCGCTCAACGCGCAGTTCGGCGAAACCGTGGCCGAACTGGTCGACGGGGTCAGCAAACTGACCCAGATGAACTTCGAGACCAAGGCCGAGGCGCAGGCCGAGAACTTCCAGAAGATGGCCATGGCCATGGCCCGCGACATCCGCGTGATTCTGGTCAAGCTCGCCGACCGCCTGCACAACATGCGCACCCTCGATGCCATGCCGCACGAGAAGAGCCGGCGCATCGCCAAGGAAACCCTGGAAATCTACGCCCCCATCGCCAACCGGCTGGGCATGCACAACATGCGCGTGGAGTTCGAGGACCTGGGCTTCAAGGCCATGCACCCGATGCGCTCCGAGCGCATTCGCGCCGCTGTGCGCCGCGCTCGGGGCAACCGCAAGGAAATCGTCGCCAAGATCGAGGAATCGATCCAGATGTGCCTGCAACGCGAGGGCATGGAAGGCGAAGTGATCGGCCGCGAGAAGCACCTCTACAGCATCTACCAGAAGATGCGCGGCAAACGTAAGGCGTTCAACGAGATAATGGACGTCTACGCCTTCCGCATCATCGTCGACAAGGTCGACACCTGCTACCGCGTACTCGGCGCCGTGCACAACCTGTACAAGCCGTTACCCGGGCGCTTCAAGGATTACATCGCGATTCCCAAGGCCAACGGCTACCAGTCGCTGCACACCACGCTGTTCGGGATGCACGGTGTGCCCATCGAGATCCAGATCCGCACCCGCGAGATGGAGGAGATGGCCAACAACGGCATCGCCGCGCACTGGCTGTACAAGTCCAACGAGGATGAAGCGCCCAAGGGCAACCACGCCCGCGCGCGCCAATGGGTCAAAGGCGTGCTGGAGCTGCAGCAACGCGCCGGCAACTCGCTGGAATTCATCGAAAGCGTGAAGATCGACCTGTTTCCGGACGAGGTCTACGTGTTCTCGCCCAAGGGCCGCATCATGGAGCTGCCCAAAGGTTCCACCGCGGTCGACTTCGCCTATGCAGTGCACACCGACGTCGGCAACACCTGCATCGCCTGTCGCATCAATCGTCGCCTGGCGCCGCTATCGCAAGCGCTGGAAAGCGGCTCGACGGTGGAAATAGTCACTGCACCGGGCGCGCGCCCGAATCCGGCCTGGCTCAACTTCGTGGTCACCGGCAAGGCGCGCACGCACATCCGCCACGCCCTCAAGCAGCAGCGCCGCTCCGAATCCATCAACCTCGGCGAACGCCTGCTGAACAAGGTGCTGGCCAGCTTCGATACGCACCTGGAGAAGATTTCCCCCGAGCGCATTCAGACAGTGCTCGGCGAATACCGCCAGGAGGTCATCGAGGACCTGCTCGAAGATATCGGCCTGGGCAACCGCATGGCCTATGTCGTCGCCCGCCGCCTGCTGGCCGAGAGCGGCGACGAGACCCTGCCGAGCAGCGAGGGCCCGCTGGCGATTCGCGGCACCGAAGGCCTGGTGATGAGCTACGCCAAGTGCTGTACGCCAATCCCAGGCGACCCCATCGTCGGCTACCTGTCCGCCGGCAAGGGCATGGTGGTGCACATGGAGACGTGCCGGAACATCGTCGACATCCGCCACAACCCGGAAAAATGCATCCAGCTCAACTGGGCCAAGGATGTCACCGGCGAGTTCAACGTCGAGCTGCGCGTCGAGCTGGAGCACCAGCGCGGCCTGATCGCGTTGCTGGCCGGCAGCGTCAACGCGGCCGATGGCAACATCGAGAAGATCAGCATGGACGAACGCGACGGCCGCATCAGCGTCGTGCAACTGGTGGTCAGCGTGCATGACCGTGTGCACCTGGCCCGCGTGATCAAGAAACTGCGCGCCCTCAAGGGCGTGATGCGTATCACCCGAGTACGCGCCTGACACAATTCCCCTGTTTCCAGTCTGTAGACTGGGCGCTCGACCCAGCCAGTTCTCACAAGGAGCGATTCATGAGCAAGACCGTCATCACCAGCGACAAAGCCCCAGCCGCCATCGGCACTTACTCCCAAGCCATCAAGGCCGGCAACACCGTCTACATGTCCGGCCAGATCCCACTGGACCCGGTGAGCATGGAGCTGGTCGAAGGCTTCGAAGCACAGACCGTGCAGGTGTTCGAGAATCTCAAGGCCGTTGCCGAAGCCGCCGGCGGTTCGTTCAAGGACATCGTCAAGCTGAACATCTTCCTCACCGACCTCTCGCACTTCGCTAAGGTCAACGAGATCATGGGCCGCTACTTCGAACAACCCTACCCGGCTCGTGCCGCCATCGGTGTTGCCGCTCTGCCGCGTGGTTCGCTGGTGGAAATGGACGCTATTCTGGTTCTGGAATAAGCGCCGCAGCGGGGCCTGAGGCCCCGCTCTTCCCTCCCCTCCCAGCATGGAGATCGCCATGCGTCTGCTTCCCCTGCTGCTCTGCGCGGCCCTGCTGGCCGGCTGTGCCAGTAAGCCCAACAACGACCCGAGCGGAACCTGGATCAACCAGGCAGCCATCGATGCCGCCCGCGAAAGCGGTCGCCTGCGCGAAGCCCTGCTCGCCTACGGCCCCAACCTCGAATGGCACATCGCCCCCGAGCGGCAGCAGGCCAGCTACAGCAATGGCTTCGAGCTGGCCGAGGGCAGGCTGCAGAGTGCTGGAGAGGGGCGCTGGCAGGTGACCTTCTACGGTGATTACAACGAGCAGCTCGCCATGCAGAATGGCGAACTGGTGCAGATCACCAGCGAATACTGGCCCGAGCAGCACTTTACCCGCGTCGACAACCCCAGCGAACCCAGGGCCCTGGGCAGCAGCTTTGAACAGGCGTTGTACCGCGACTACCTGGGCGGCGAGTGGCTGATCGAAGAAGGTTTGGGTCAGGGCGGCCTGGTGCGCTTCAATAGCGACGGCCAGGTGCAGGGCCTGCCCGGCGCCGAACGCTTCGCCCTGTGTTTGGCGGGGGACTGCGCGGCCATGAGCGGCGAACATGACAGCCTCTGGCTGCAGGCTGGCGACCAGGGTAGCCCCTGGCTATTCGTGCATGAAGGCAATCAGCTGCGCATCTTCGAAGCACAGAACCGTGCCCAGTTCGACGAAATGCCCGAGTACCAGCCCGGCCCACAACGTTGGTTACTCAAACGCCGCTGATCAGTGCAGGCCTGACTTTTCATTGGTCCCGCAGGATCGCCGCATAGCCCTCGCGGTAACTGGGATACTGCGGCGTCCAACCCAGCGCGCGAGCGCGGGCATTGCTGCAACGCTTGCTGCCGGCGCGGCGCACGCGCTGCTCGTCACTCCAGTGGCTGACGCTCAGTTGCCCACGCAGCCAACCTACTACCTCGTGCAGTGGCGCCGGTTCATCGTCGACGCCCAGGTAGCAATCGGCCAGGAGCACGCCAGCGGCGTCGGCCTTTAGCAGCGTTGCGAGCAGCCCCGCTGCATCATCGACATGAATGCGGTTGCCGTACAGCGGCGGCGTCTCGCTAACGCGATAGCCACCACGCACCTGGCTCAGCAACCACTCACGGCCGGGGCCATAAAGGCCGGTCAAGCGTACCGTGGTCGCCGGCAGGCCACTGTCCAGCGCGACGCGCTCGGCCTCACGCATGATCACCGCAGAGAAACTCTGGGCCTCGGCCGGAGAATCTTCGTCGATCCATTCGCCCTCCTGCTGCCCATATACCCCGCTGCTGGAGGCGAACAGGATGCGCCGTGGTCGCTGGCCATGCTGCGCCAGCCAGCCCAGCACACGGCGCAGGCCATCGACATAAGCGGCGCGATAGCCCGCTTCGTCGTGCTGGATGGCCGCCGCGCAATACACCAAATAATCCAGGGGTCCCTGCGGCCAATCCGGCGGACAAGCATCGGCATGCAGGTCGCCCGCCAACGGTTCGATGGCAGCTGGCAATGCGGCCACGTTGCGGCGCATGCCCAGCACGCGCCAGCCCTGTTCGGCCATACGCAGACCAAGACGGGTACCGACATCCCCGCATCCGGCAATCAGCAAGCTGTTGCATCCCGACATGCTTTTCTCCACGACTTCTAGGCGACGGCGCAGTGTAACAGGCCGTTTGCAGCCGTCAGCGCAGCGCATGGACGCCGGTGGTAGGGCGATGCACACGCCAAAGGCGAGATAGTTTTGCAACAGTCTATTAGCCCGGTTGGTTCATCTGTTTGCAAAGGCTATGCTTGTCGGCAATTTAATGGATAAACACTATGACCCTAACCGAACTGCGGTACATCGTCACCCTCGCCCAGGAACAGCATTTCGGCCGCGCCGCCGAGCGCTGCCACGTCAGCCAACCGACCCTGTCGGTTGGCGTGAAAAAGCTGGAGGACGAGCTTGGCGTGCTGATCTTCGAGCGCAGCAAGAGCGCCGTGCGACTGACCCCGGTCGGTGAAGGCATTGTCACCCAGGCGCAGAAGGTGCTGGAGCAGGCCCAGGGTATTCGCGAGCTGGCCCAGGCCGGCAAGAACCAGTTGGCTGCGCCGCTGAAGATCGGCGCCATCTACACCGTTGGCCCCTACTTGTTCCCGCACCTGATTCCACAGTTGCACCGGGTCGCCCCGGACATGCCGCTGTACATCGAGGAAAACTTCACCCATATCCTGCGCGACAAACTGCGCACCGGTGAACTCGACGCCATCATCATCGCCCTGCCGTTCCAGGAGGCCGATGTACTGACCAAGCCGCTGTACGACGAGCCCTTCTACGCCCTGCTGCCAGCCGGCCATCCCTGGGCGGAGCTGGAGACCATCGACACCAAGCTGCTCAACGACAAGAGCCTGCTGCTGCTCGGCGAGGGCCACTGCTTCCGCGACCAGGTGCTGGAAGCCTGTCCGACCCTGCGCAAGGGTGGCGACGACCACGGCAAGCACACCACGGTAGAATCCAGCTCGCTGGAAACCATCCGTCATATGGTCGCCTCCGGCCTTGGCGTATCGATCCTGCCGTTCTCGGCAGTCGACAGCCATCACTACGCGCCGGGCGTGATCGAAGTGCGTCCGCTCAGCGCACCGGTGCCGTTCCGTACCGTGGCCATCGCCTGGCGCGCCAGCTTCCCGCGACCCAACGCCATTGAAGTGCTGGCCGATTCCATCCGCCTCTGCTCGGTCGCCCGCAGTCCGCAGACCAAGGCAGTCTGAGGCCAGAAGTGGGCGAGCTGGCAGCGGTTTCCGTCACCGCGCTCAAAGGCGTAGGCGCCGCCCTGGCCGAGAAACTGGCCAAGGTCGGCCTGGAAAATCTGCAGGATGTGCTGTTCCACCTGCCGCTACGCTACCAGGATCGCACGCGCATCACCCCCATCGGCGCGCTGCGCCCGGGGCAGGATGCGGTGGTCGAGGGCATCGTTGCCGGCGCCGATGTGGTCATGGGCCGGCGGCGCAGCCTGCTGGTACGCCTGCAGGACGGCAGCGGCACGCTGAGCCTGCGCTTCTTTCACTTCAGCCAGGCGCAGAAGGACGGCCTCAAGCGCGGCACCGCCCTGCGCTGCTACGGTGAAGTGCGCCCCGGCGCCACCGGCCTGGAAATCTACCACCCGGAGTACCGCGCACAGAGCGGCGACGAACCGGCCCCGGTGGAGCAGAGCCTGACGCCCATCTACCCAACCACCGAAGGCTTGACCCAACAGCGCCTGCGCCAGCTCAGTCAGCAGGCACTCGCGCGTCTCGGCCCGCGCAGCCTGCCAGACTGGCTGCCCGAGGAGTTGGCCCGCGACTATCGCCTGGCGCCGCTGGACGAGGCCATCCGCTACCTGCACCGGCCGCCGCCAGACGCCGATGTCGAAGAGCTCGCCGAGGGCCGTCACTGGGCGCAACACCGCCTGGCCTTCGAAGAGCTGCTGACTCACCAGCTGTCCCTGCAGCGCCTGCGTGAACAGGTACGCGCGCAACAGGCACCGGCGTTGCCGCCGGCAACGAAGCTGCCGCAACAGTACCTCGCCAACCTCGGCTTTGCCCCCACCGGCGCGCAGCAGCGCGTGGGCGCCGAGATCGCCTACGACCTGGCGCAGAGCGAACCGATGCTGCGCCTGGTGCAGGGTGATGTCGGCGCCGGCAAGACGGTGGTCGCGGCACTGGCTGCGCTGCAGGCACTGGAGGCCGGCTATCAGGTGGCTCTGATGGCGCCGACCGAAATCCTCGCCGAGCAGCACTTTCTCAACTTCAGCAAATGGCTGGCACCGCTTGGCCTGGAAGTCGCCTGGCTAGCCGGCAAGCTCAAGGGTAAAGCCCGCGCCGCCGCTCTGGAGCAGATTGCCGGCGGCTGCCCGATGGTGGTCGGCACCCATGCCCTGTTCCAGGACGAAGTGAAGTTCAAGCGCCTGGCCTTGGTGATCATCGACGAGCAGCACCGCTTCGGTGTGCAGCAACGCCTGGCCCTGCGCCAGAAAGGCATCGACGGACGCCTCAGCCCGCACCAGTTGATCATGACTGCCACGCCCATCCCGCGCACCCTGGCGATGAGCGCCTACGCCGACCTCGACACCTCGATCCTCGACGAACTGCCGCCAGGGCGTACACCGGTCAATACCCTGGTGATCGCCGACAGCCGCCGCATCGAGGTGGTCGAGCGCGTGCGCAATGCCTGCCAGCAGGGGCGCCAGGCGTACTGGGTATGCACCCTGATCGAAGAATCCGAAGAACTTACCTGCCAGGCCGCCGAAACCAGCTTCGAGGAGCTTTCCGCAGCACTGGGCGAGCTACGTGTCGGGCTGATCCACGGGCGCATGAAACCGGCAGAGAAGGCCGCGGTGATGGATGAGTTCAAGCAGGGCAAGCTGCAGTTGCTGGTGGCCACCACAGTGATCGAGGTCGGCGTCGATGTGCCCAACGCCAGCCTGATGATCATCGAGAACCCCGAACGCCTCGGCCTGGCCCAGCTGCACCAGCTACGCGGCCGAGTCGGTCGCGGTAGCGCCGCCAGCCATTGCGTGCTGCTCTACCACGCACCGCTGTCGCAGCTCGGCCGCGAACGCCTGGCGATCATGCGCGAGACCACCGACGGTTTCATCATCGCCGAGAAGGACCTCGAGCTACGCGGCCCCGGTGAAATGCTCGGCACCCGGCAGACCGGTCTGCTGCAGTTCAAGGTCGCCGACCTGATGCGCGATGCCGACCTGCTGCCCGCCGTACGCGATGCCGCACAGGCACTTTTGCAACATTGGCCACAACATGTGGCTCCATTGTTGGAACGCTGGTTGCGTCACGGCCAGCAATACGGTCAAGTGTGAACCTGTTCACAGGACAACCGTCGCCACGAACCTTTGCGCAAATCCTCGCTGGTTATACTCCGGGGCACATGCGCCAACGCTGGATATCGATATGACTGAAGCCGCCCTCGCCGCCAACGCCACTGCACAAGCACCCGCCGTGATTGTGCAACTGCTGGAGAAACTCGCCGTACCCTACCAGGTACGCGCGGAGCGACCGGGTCAGCCAAGCGAGGCACGCCTGCAGGCCGTGCTGGTGGACGACGCCATCGGCGCCCTGCTGGTGCTCTACCCGCGTAGCCACATGCTCGATCTGTCGCGCCTGGCCGAACTGACTGGGCGCCAGCTCACCGCGGTCAAACCGGAGCGCCTGGAGCGCATGCTCGGCAAGCACAATCTGGCCGCCCTGCCCGGCTTGCCGCCCCTGACCAGTTCGCCCTGCCTGTACGAAGAACGCCTGCTGCAGGTGCCCAGCCTGCTGATCGAGTCCGGCCAGCCTGGCGTATTGCTTGAAATCCCCACCGAAGCCTTCAAGGCGCTGCTGAGCAAGGCCAGCGCCGCGCGCTTCGGTGAGCCGGTCAGTGCGATCAGACCGAACCTCGATCGCCCGCATGATGACCGCGCGGAAATCACCCAGGCCGTGCAGGCCTTTACCGCACGCCGCATCCAACAGCGCCTGGAAGAAACCATCGAGATTCCGCCGCTGCCGGAAACCGCACAGAAGATCATCAAGCTGCGCGTCGACCCCAACGCCACAGTGGATGACATCACCGGCGTGGTCGAGACCGATCCAGCACTGGCCGCCCAGGTAGTCAGCTGGGCGGCCTCGCCCTACTACGCCGCGCCCGGCAAGATTCGCTCGGTGGAAGACGCCATCGTCCGCGTGCTGGGCTTCGACCTGGTGATCAACCTGGCTCTCGGCCTGGCATTGGGCAAGACCCTGAGCCTGCCCAAGGATCAGCCGCAGCACGCCACGCCCTACTGGCAGCAAGCGATCTATACCGCCGCAGTGATCGAAGGCCTGACCCGCGCCATGCCGCGCGCGCAGCGCCCTGAAGCCGGCCTGACCTACCTGGCCGGCTTGCTGCACAACTTCGGTTACCTGGTGCTCGCGCACGTGTTTCCGCCGCACTTCTCGCTGATCTGCCGCCACCTGGAGGTCAACCCGCACTTGTCTGCCGGGTACATCGAGCAGCATCTGCTGGGCATCACTCGCGAGCAGATCGGTGCCTGGCTGATGCGCCACTGGGATATGCCGGAAGAGCTGTCCAGCGCCCTGCGCTTTCAGCACGACCCATCTTATGCCGGCGACAGCGCGGCCTTCCCCAATCTGGTGTGCCTGGCCGTCAGCCTGCTGCGCAACCGGGGTATCGGTGCCGGGCCGCAGAGCGAGATTCCTGATGAGCTGTTCGAGGCCCTGGGGCTGAGCCGGGAAAAAGCCGAGGACGCAGTGAGCAAGGTACTCAGTGCCGAGGTCGCCTTGCGTGAACTGGCAGCGCAGTATCAGCAGCCGCAATGAGCGGCTGCTAGCTCCCTAACCCTCAAGGATGGGCTGCTCGCCTCGCACCGAGCGGCCGACGCCCCTTACAACTTGCCCGCCGTCTTGCGCAGCTTCTCCCGACGCTCGGCGAACAGTTGCGGCACCACTTCCAGGCTGATGGCGAGCAGTTGGCTGACACTGGAATGCTCGTAGAGCGCCGCATACTCGGCGAGTTGATCGCTGGGCATCTGCCGGTAGGCATAGAACATGAAGGTTTCCACCGCCTGCTCGCTGGACTGGCGGATGGCATCCGCCTGCTTTTGCGTCTGCGCCTGCAGTTCGGCCTCGCTGAGATTCTCGCCCCGCGCTTTTAGTGCCAACAATGCCTGGGTCTTGCCGACTTCATAACGCAGCAGGCTGGCCAGTTCGGTTGTACGCGCGGCCGCATCGAGACGCTTGACCAGGTCAAGACGCGCACCTCGTGGCGGCTGTTCCTGCAGGCGCTGACGGTATTCAGCCAGGCCTTCGGGCTGCTCACCGACGGTACGCTCGGCAGCGGTGAAGCGCTGCGCCAGCGGGCTATCGAGGCGCTCGCGAGCCTGCTCACCCTGCACAGCATCGAAGCGGGCCCCGACGCGCTTGGCCAGGTCCAGACAAAAAACCTCACCAGCGAACAACTGAGCGATGCGCTTCTGTTCGGCTTCATCCTGGCCGCGCTGCACCAACGGCGCGCTCTGCTCGCAGAGCAGATGGATACCGGCAAGTTCGAACAGTGGTAACAGGGTTTTGGCAGACGCCGACTCGGCCCGCGTAGTGGTGGCGGCCAGCAACAGCAGAGGTAACAGGAAAAGACGCATGGTCAGGCTTTCCGCAGGAACGTGCCTGGAAGCCTAACCAAAGCGTGGCGTCGCGGCCAGCCGCGACGCGCATCAGTGCTGATCAGGCGGCCTTTTTCGGCGCCTCGGTCTTCTTCTTCGGCACCAAGTACTTGGTCAGGCCCTGGAACCACATGACCAGCGCCGGGTTGCCCTGGATCTGGATGTCCTTGTTCTGGATGCCCTGCATGAAGGCCAGCTGCTTGTTCTTCGCGGTCATGGTTGCGAAGCCGTAGGCGCCATCCTTGAAACCGATGGCGAACGCGGGGTCCTTGGCGGTACCGCGCTTGCTGGTGACGCGTTGCCCAGCCACGATGAAGTGGCGTGCGACCTTGCCATCCAGGGTGTGCAGCTGGAAGACCATATCGCGACCTTCGAGCTGCTGGCGGAACGCCGGATTTTCACGACTGGCCTTGGCCATCAGGCGGCCCAGCATCCACAGAAGAAAACGGAATTTCATGCACAGGCTCTCGTGATCGAAGATGATGGCCGCGCATTGTAGTGGTTTTCTTGCAGGACTACAGCCCATCTAAAGCATGGCTGTATCTGCCAATTTCGCAGCGTGGCTGCGCAAGGGGAACCCGGAGCCGAGCGGCTCCGGGTAACGGGCTCAGTTGACCGCGTCTTTCAGGGACTTACCCGGCTTGAAGGCGACGGTGTTGCTGGCCTTTATCTTCACCGGCTGACCGGTCTGCGGGTTCTTACCAGTACGGGCGCCACGGTGGCGTTGGACGAAAGTACCGAAGCCAACCAGGGTCACACTGTCCTTGCGGTTCAGTGCGCCGGTGATTTCTTCCAGTACGGCGTTGAGTACACGATTGGCCTGATCCTTGGTCAGATCAGCCTTTTCGGCGATGGCGGCGGCGAGTTCCGGTTTACGCATAATTGCCTCTTTGACGGTTTTTTGTTGTTGTGTCCGTGCTGTCCTTCCAGAACAGCGCCCAAGGCGCCGCAACAGCTCTGCGCTGCGGCAGACCCTTGGGAGAATGGCATGCCGCATCGCACTGCGCCAGTGTCGCCCGCCACTTTAACCAGGCAATTTCGTGGCGTATCCGACAGAACGACAGGCAATCATGCCAGTAGCGCTGGTAATTCCTTGTTCAGAGCCAGTTTCTCCTGCACCGCGGCGCCGGTCAGCGCATAGCCGAGCAGCGCCCCAGAGGCCTCGCGGCAGAGCGCCTTGATGTCGCTGCCAGTGCCTTCAACCGTCCATTCACCCTGACTGCCACGCGGCGGTGGCGAGACCACCAACGGGCATGCCGGGGTCTTTACCGTCACCGGCATCGGTCCGTAGCTGACCGCCGTGGGCTCACCTGCCAGGGTCTTGGCCAGGGCCCGGGCGCAGGCCATCAGCGGCATGACGTAGAGCAGGTTGAGACCATCGACCTCGGCGCAGTCACCCAGGGCATAGATGTTGGCGTGCGAGGTGCGCAGCTGGCGGTCAACCATCACCCCACGATTGATGTCGAGACCGGCTGCCGCAGCGAGCGCGGTGCGCGGACGCAGACCCACAGCCGAGACCACCGCGTCGCACTGGATCAGGCTGCCGTCGGACAGCGAGGCCTGCAGCGCATCCCCCTGGCGGTCGAGACTCGCCAGCACCGGGCCGAGATGGAAACGTACGCCCAGCCCCTCCAGACCGGCTTGTACGGCAGAGGCCGCTGCCGAATGCAGCAGACCGGGCATCACCTGCTCGCAGGGTGCCAGCAGCTCTACTTCATAGCCGCCGGCACTGAGGTCGTTGGCAAACTCGCAGCCAATCAGACCGGCGCCGAGAATCAGGACGCGGCGCTTGCCGGCCACGGCGCTGCGAAAGCGCGCGTAGTCTTCCAGGTCATTGATCGGGAACAGTGCATCCTGGGCATCACCCTCTACCGGGACGCGAATAGGCTCGGCGCCCCAGGCCAGTACCAGGTCGCGATATGGCACGGCTTCCTCACCGATCCACAAGCGTTTGTGGCCGGGGTCGATTCCGGTGATACGGGTATGGGTGCGAATTTCCGCGTTGAGCTGCTCAGCCATGGCGCCGGCTTCGGCCATGGCCAGTCCGTCGGCATCCTTGTTCTTGCCGAAACCGGTGGACAGCATCGGCTTGGAGTAGGAGCGGCCGTCGTCAGCGGTGATCAGCAGCAAGGGCGTCTGCGTGTCGAGCTTGCGCCACTCCTTGGCCAGGTTGTAGCCGGCCAGGCCGGTACCGACAATGACGACAGGTGCACTCATGCTGTGATTCCTCGCTACACAAACGACGCGACGGCCCGCTGACCGTCACCATTGATCCAGAAGGGTTCAGGTGCGCCCGATTACATCGAGGCGCCCTTCTCCGCACCTGCCCCAAGGCTGACACGTCTTCTGGGGAAAGGGGCGGGATCACACCCTACTGGATCGGGCGACAGCTGGCCAGAAGCGACTCGGCAGGCCAACCAGAGGTTGGGTGTCGCGACGCAGCGGGAAGAAACTCGCTCGTGCTTACGCCTTTGCAGCGCAGCGGGGATCTGTATCGAGAAAAAACCGCCCGACAGCGCGGGCGGTTCGTTGGGCGGTCTTAGAACGCCAGGCCAACGCGCAGGCCTACCTGCTCCTGCTTGAGCTTGCTGCGCTCGGCGACGGCACTGTTGCTGTCGAGCTCATAGCGGGTCTGGGTGTAGTACAGGCTGGTGCTGATCGGCAGGTTGTTGATGCCCTTGTTCCACAGCATGGTCAGCTCACCGTAGGGATTGACCTTGTCCTTGAGGTCCACGGAGTCGCTGTCGCCATCGACCTTCAGGCGCGCTTCGGAATTGATGGAGTAGCGTGCCCCCACTTCCAGGCGCAGGGTGTAGTCCGGGGTCAGGTAGTTGTAGCCGAGGCCGGCCTTGGCGAAGGGCGATTTGCTGGTCAGCTTGACGTTGCTGTCGAACGGACCGACGTCGTCCTGCTCAATACGGCCCCAGTCGTAACCACCACCGACGATCACGTCGACGTAGTTGTTGGTGCTCAATGCGGCGCGCAGGCCGAGGTCGATATCGGCACGTGCGGACTTGTATTCCACATCGTCCTTGTCACGGTATTGGCCTTCGATGCCCGCCTGGTAGATGAAGCCTTCCTGCCCGGTCAGCTTGTTACCGAAGTGGTAGAACAGACCGCCCTGATTGAGGCGCTCCTTGTCGCTTTCATCGTCCACGGTGAGCTTGTACTGGTTGTGCGAAGCGATGACACCGAAGGTCGAGATGGGGTCGGTGACCGAGTCTGCATAGGCCTGCGAGGCGCCCGCCAGGCACAGGGCGAGTGTTGCTTTGGGGGTTATGCTGGACAGCTGCATGACGATTTCCTTGGCAATGAGTGGATAACGCCGCTCACCGGGAGGTGGGACGCAAGTACCTAGACTTTCGATGCAGCGAGTGATTCGCCAAATCTGATGAGCGGTCGCGAAACTGAACGGGCCCTGAACGGGCCTGGATTTGGCGAGGAAATCCTGACCTTATGATCAGGCCTTATTGTCCGTTTTCGCCGAAGGTGGCGCCTTGCGCATTCAATCCAGCTTGACCACCTTGGCCATGACCACCTTGGGCCCCTTCATCTTCTTGACGATGATGCGCAGGCCATCGGTTTCCAGCACTTCCTCTTCGTCAGGCATGCGCTTGAGGGTCTCGTAGATCAGCCCGGCGAGGGTCTCGGCCTCGATATGGTCGAGGTCGACGCCCAGCAGTCGCTCGACCTTGGCCAGCGGCGTGTCGCCACGCACCAGCAACTTGCCCGGCTGGTAGGCGAGGATGCCGCGCTCGGCCTTGCGGTGTTCGTCCTGAATATCGCCCACCAGGGCTTCGAGCACGTCTTCCATGGTCAGGTAGCCGATCACCTTGCCGTCGGCCTCCTCGACCAGGGCGAAATGCGCGCCGCCCTGGCGGAACTGCTCCAGCAGCTGCGACAGCGGCATATGCCGGCTGACGCGCTCGAGCGGGTGCATCAGATCCGCCAGTTTCAGCGCCGATGGCAACATCTCCAGCAGCGACAGGTGCAGCAGCAGATCCTTGATGTGCAGCACGCCGACGAACTCGCCCTTGCTCTCGTCGAAGATCGGGTAGCGGCTGTACTTGTGGCGGCGGAAGGTGGTGAACACCTGATCCAGACTGGCGTTGAGCTCGAGAAAGATCAGGTCTTCGCGCGAGTTGGCCCAGTCCACCACCTCCAGCTCGCCCAGCTCGACCGCCGAAGCCAGCACGCGCAAATCCTGGTCGTTGTCGCTGGTGGCACGGCTGGAGTGCAGGATCAGCTTGAGCTCGTCGCGGCTGTAATGATGCTCGTGGTGCGGCCCCGGCTCGCCCTGCCCGGCGATACGCAGAATGGCGTTGGCGCTGGCGTTGAGCACGAAGATCGCCGGGTACATCAGCCAATAGAAGGCGTACAGCGGCGCGGCCGTCCACAACGACAGCAGCTCCGGTTTACGAATCGCCCAGGACTTGGGCGCCAGCTCGCCGATGACGATGTGCAGGTAGGAAATGATCGAGAACGCAGTGAAGAAGGCGATGCCGTGAATCAGCTTGGGCGACTCCACGCCAATCGCTACCAGCAGCGGCGTAAGCAGCTCGGCGAAGGCCGGCTCACCGACCCAGCCAAGCCCCAGCGACGCCAGGGTGATACCCAGCTGACAGGCTGACAGATAGGCGTCCATCTGGTTGTGCACGGTGCGCAGGATATGTCCGCGCCAGCCATGGGCCTCGGCCAGGGCATCGACCTTAGTCGCGCGCAGACGCACGATGGCGAACTCCGCGGCGACGAAGAAGCCATTGAGCAAAACCAGGAACAGGGCGAACAGCATGAGGCCGAAGTCGGCGAAGTAGGCAGAAACGGGGAGACTCGTGGAGGGGTCCATGAAGGTTCGGATTAGCCAAAGATCGCTAGAGGTTGGAGCTTCGCCGCGTCGAATGCAAGCACTCAGCGCGTGCGCTGCACCACCTGCGCCGGGGCGAAATGGCAGGTGAAGGTGCTGCCCTTGCCAGGAACACTGCTGATCTCCAGGTTGCCACGGTGACGCAGCAGCACATGCTTGACGATGGCCAGGCCGAGACCAGTGCCCCCCGTGTTGCTGGCGCGGCTCGAATCGACGCGATAGAAGCGCTCGGTCAACCGCGGCACGTGCTTGGCCTCGATGCCCATACCGGAATCACTGACCGACAGGTGTGCACCCTGCTCGTCACCCCACCAGCGAATGCGGATATCGCCACCGGCCGGGGTGTACTTCACCGCATTGAACACCAGATTGGAGAAGGCGCTACGCAGCTCTGCCTCACTACCTTTGAGCTTCAGATGCGGATCGGCCTCCAGGGTGATGCGATGCAGGTGCTCACCAGACAATGCCTGGGCATCGTTCTTGATCGACAGCAGCATCAGGTCGGCCGCCACGGGCTGATTGTCCGACGGGTAGTCGGTGGCTTCCAGCTTGGCGAGCAGGAGCAGATCGTTGAGCAGGGTCTGCATGCGCGCGCCCTGTTGCTGCATCTGCTGCAATGCGCGTAACCAGCGCGGATTGATCGCTTCGACGTTGTCCAGAAGCGTCTCCAGATAACCGGCGATCACCGTCAGCGGCGTGCGCAGCTCGTGGGAGACGTTGGCGACGAAGTCCTTGCGCATCTGTTCCAGCTGATACAGGCGGGTGACATCACGCACCAGCAGCAGGTGCTCGCGATTACCGTAGCGGGTGATATGGAACTGCAAGCGGCGGTGATCGTTGATCGGAGAAGGAATCTCCAACGCATCGGCATAATTGCCACGCTCGAAGTACTCCTTGAAACGCGGGTCGCGCACCAGGTTGGCCAATTGCTGGCCACTGTCCTGCGGGGTTTTCAGCCCCAGCAGCGTTTCCGCTGCACGGTTCCACCATTCCAGGTTGCCATGGCTATCGAGCATCAGCACAGCGTCCTTGAGGGCAGCAGTGGACTCCTGCACCCGGTCGATCACCGCCTGCAGGCGGCCACGCGCCTTCTGGTTACGCCGTTGCAGGTGGTAGATGCTGTCGAACACCTCGCCCCACAGGCCGTAGCCATCCGGCGGCGGTTCGTCGGGTTTGTGCTCGCGCAGCCATTTGTGCAGGCGCAGCAACTGGCTGAGGGTCCAGCCCAGATGAATGGCCAGGCCGCCAGCCAACACCCAGGCGTACTGCCCGGTGATGAAGCCCAGCAGCAGGCAGGCACCGATCAACAGCAACAGCCGGCGCACCACGGCGCCACGCCAGTTTTGATTCACGATGGAGCGCATCCTTGTCAGAAGAGCGAGTGCGCAGAAGCACCGCGCTAGCAATCAACCCTTGGTGGAGAAACGATACCCAGTCCCGCGCACGGTTTGTACCAGGTTTTCGTAAACATCACCGAGCGCCTTGCGCAGACGGCGGATATGCACGTCGACGGTACGTTCCTCGACGTAGACGTTGCCGCCCCAGACCTGATCGAGCAGTTGACCACGGGTGTAGGCGCGCTCCTGATGGGTCATGAAGAACTGCAGCAGACGATATTCGGTCGGGCCCATCTC
The DNA here is from genome assembly GCF_048068235.1 of Pseudomonas sp. NY15364. NCBI lineage: Bacteria > Pseudomonadati > Pseudomonadota > Gammaproteobacteria > Pseudomonadales > Pseudomonadaceae > Pseudomonas > Pseudomonas sp. NY15364. Next base: position 135,338 of record NZ_JBLUPX010000012.1, read on the forward strand.
GGCCGGTTTACCGTCGATGGTTACACGATGACTGATAGGGTCGAGCAACAGGCCGCCAACTTCGATCGGCGCCTCGCCATCACTGGGACCGGCACGGCGCAGCACGGCCTTGAGGCGGGCCACCAGTTCACGCGGCGAGAACGGCTTGGTGATGTAGTCGTCGGCACCGACTTCCAGCCCCTGGATCTTGTTGTCCTCTTCGCCCTTGGCGGTGAGCATGATGATCGGGATATCACTGGTCAGCTCGTCACGCTTGAGCCGGCGCGCCAACTCGATGCCGCTGGTGCCGGGTAGCATCCAGTCGAGCAGGATCAGATCGGGTTTGCGGTCGACGATCACGGCGTGGGCCTGCTGGGTATTTTCCGCCTCCAGGCACTCGTAACCGGCCATCTCCAAGGCCACCGCAATCATTTCGCGGATCGGTGCTTCGTCATCGACGATCAGGATATTCTTGCCAACCATGGGGCCTTAGCCTCTATTCGTTCTCTGTCTGCGCCGCATTAGATAACGAAATTATTGCAACGATATGACAGATGCGCGGCAGCACTTAACGCAACGCGTAATCCAGCACGATCCCGATGAAGATCGCCAGCCCTGCCCAGTGGTTGTGCAGGAAGGCGTTGAAGCACACCAACGGCTCGCGACGGCGGGTCACGTGGAACTCCCATGCGAAGCAGGCGGCGGCCACCAGCAGACCGAGGTGGAAGTACAGGCCCAGCTCGAAGCGCGCGCCAGCCAGCAGCAGGCAGAGCAGTGTGAGCCCCTGCAGGATGGCGATGATCAGCCGGTCGGCGTCACCGAACAGAATGGCCGTGGATTTCACCCCAATCTTCAGGTCGTCCTCACGGTCGGCCATGGCGTAGTAGGTATCGTAGGCCACGGTCCACAGCAGGTTGGCGATGTACAGCAGCCAGGCCTCCGGCGGCAGGCTGCCGGTTTCGGCGGTGAAGGCCATCGGCATGCCCCAGGAGAAGGCCGCGCCGAGCATCACCTGCGGGTAGAAGGTGTAGCGCTTCATGAAGGGGTAGCAGGCAGCCAGGGCCAAGCCGCCGAAAGACAGCCAGATGGTAGTGGCATTGGTGAACAACACCAGCACGAAACTCAGCGCCACCAGCACGGCGAACAGCGCCAGCGCCTCGCGCGGCTTGACCTTGCCGCTGGCCAGAGGGCGCGCCTTGGTACGGCTGACGTGGCCGTCGAAGTTGCGGTCGGCGTAGTCGTTGATCACGCAACCGGCGGCCCGCATGAGGATCACGCCGACGACGAAAATGAACAGGTTCTTCGCGCTCGGCACGCCTTCGGCCGCCACCCACAGCGCCCACAAGGTCGGCCACAGCAGCAGATAAATGCCGATGGGCTTGTCCAGGCGCATCAACTGAATGAAATCCCAGGCGCGCGGGTGCAGGCGGGTGGTCGATTGCAGCAGGCGGGTGTACATCGAGGCGTCTCCGTGCAGGTAGCGCGGATTATACGAGGAAGCGTGTGCGGGAGGCGCTTTAGCGGCGATGCTCACCGCCACAAGCGGTTCAACGCGTAGAGCATACTCGGCTTTGGCTTCCTGCGTCGCTTTACCTCCCGCATCCATGCAGCGTGTAGGGCGTACTCGCGAAGCAGTACGCCATGTGCCTGACAAACAACAGGCATTAGCCTGAGTAGACAATGGTAATGCGAACGCTAGGCCTCGATGCCCGCCGCTCGCCAGAAGTCTGGCAGGAATACCTCTGCTACCAGCACCCCCAACGGCCCCCGGCTGAAGCACGAACGCCGCGCCCACAGGCGCTCTTCGCGCACCTCCTGCGGCAGCCAGGCCGCTGGATAACGGCAGGCTTGCAACTCGCCCCGATCAAAGGCCCGGTCACTGAACAGCAGCTCGCCCAGCGAGCGACTGCCCAGCTCGGCCAGATTCAAGCCGGAACCTTCCAGCGCACTGCGTGCGGCAACGCTACGGGCGAATACCCAGGCTTGCCCATGGCCACGCAGATACACCTCGCGCACCCAACCCTGGCTGCCATCGGCCACGCCGAGCAGTGCGCACTCGTCACTGCGCAGGCACTGCCAGCCTTCCTGCAGCGGCGTCACCGAGAAGCCGTCGTCGGATAGCGCGGTCAGGCGCCGGGTCAGCGAATCCTCGTTGAACAGCCAGTCGCGCACACCGGCACAAGGCTGCGGATGCAACTGGGCATTGGTGAGCCAGCGCGGCGGATGGGCGAGAGCGGCGTGAGGCACGGCAAGAAGTCACTACAGATCGAAAGCGCGCGAGTCTAGCACGACACGCCGCACTGGCCGCCTATCTGGCTTGAAGTAAGAAGAACGACGTAAAAAGATATCAACTAACCTGCAGGGCAAGCTGTTCAAGAGGAATCAAACGCCGGCATCCCTTAGATGCGGGCCATGCGCCCCGCGATAACCGCGCTTTGGCCGGTACCCCGTAAGCGAACGGGCATCACACCTTGCCGGCGGATACCCAGTTGTGCGGCAGCAGCTCGGCCAGGGCGCTGGCCTTCTGCGTCGGCAGGCGCATGAGCACATCCTTCAGGTAGGCGTACGGATCGTGTCCGTTCAGGCGGGCTGACTGGATCAGCGTCATCAAGGCTGCGCCACGCTGGCCACTGCGTAGCGAGCCGGCAAACAGCCAGTTGGCGCGCCCCAGGGCCCAGGGACGGATCTGATTCTCGATCCAGTTGTTGTCGATGGGTAGGTTGCCGTCATCCAGGTAGCGCACCAACGCTGCCCAGCGCTTGAGGCTGTAGTCGAGTGCCTTGGCGATCGCGCTGCCTTCCGGCACCTTCTGCCGCTGCCCAAGCATCCAGCTATGCAGGCCATCGATGATCGGCCTGGCTTTGTCCTGGCGCAGTTGCCGTCGCTGTGCGGCGAGCAACTCTCGCCCTTCGCGCTCCACCTCGTACAGCTGACCGATGTACTGGAGGGCCTGCTCGGCCAGTTGACTCTGGTTGGCGGCATGCAGGTCGAAGAACTTGCGCCGTGCATGGGCCATGCAGCCGATCTCGGTCACGCCTTGCTCGAAGCTGGCCTTGTAGCCGGCGAAGTCGTCGCAGACCAGTTTGCCTTGCCAGTCACCCAGGAAGCTGCGCGCGTGCTCGCCGGCCCGGCTCGGCCTGAAGTCGTAGACCACGGCCTTGAGGTCGGCGAAGGGGCTGGGGGCATAAGCCCAGACGTAAGCCCGCTGGGTCTTCTTTGTGCCCGGAGCAAGCATCTGCACTGGGGTTTCGTCGGCGAGGATGACGTCCTGCTGAAGCAGGCAGTCGCGCAGGGCATCGACCAGGGGTTGCAGTTGGACGCCGCATGCGCCGACCCATTGCGCCAGTGTGGAGCGCGCGATGGCCAGCCCGGCGCGGGCGAAGATCTTTTCCTGGCGGTACAGCGGCAGGTGATCGGCGAACTTGGCCACCATGACCTGAGCCAGTAGCCCGGCAGTCGGGATGCCCTTGTCGATCACCTGCGCCGGCACTGGGGCCTGGATCAGCGTTTCACACTGGGCGCAGACCCACTTGCCACGGATATGCCGCTCGACGGTGAAGGTGCCCGGGGTGTAGTCGAGCTTCTCGCTGACGTCTTCACCGATGCGCTTGAGCTGGCAGCCGCAGGCACACTGGGTGCTGTCCGGCTCGTGAAGTATCAGCGTGCGCGGCAGTTCGGCCGGCAGCGGCGCTCGCTTGGGCTGCTGCCGTGGCTCGCGCTTGGCGGGCTCTGGTCGGGCCGTTTCAAGCTCTGCCTCGATGGCGGCGATGTCGGCCTCGATCATCTCGTCCAGCAGATTGAGCTGGTCGGCATTGAGCTGCTCGCTGCGGCGGGCGAAGCGGTGGCGCCGCAGCACGGCGAGTTCGTGGTTCAACCGCTGGTTGAGCGTTTCCAGGTGATCGACGCGCTGACTCAACTGCGCGGCCAGTTGGCGCAGTTGCTCGGGTGTCAGGTGATCGAAAGCGGCAGGACTCATGGCGCCGAGTGTGCTGATTGTCGGCCCCCTCGGCGATAGGCCATTGGCCTAATTGCACCCCGGCTACAGGAGTCTGATCTCGGCATCCGGCCCAAGACGCTGCCAAGGCAGGCCGACCACCAGGGCCTGCAACTGCTCGGGGCTGAGTTCCAACTGCTGTCCCTGCCAATTACCCGACCAGACGAAGCGCCCTCGATTGAGCCTGCGAGCAGCCAGCCAGATGCCGAAGCCATCGTGCACCAGCACCTTCATCCGGTTGGCGCGCTTGTTGGTGAACAGGTAGGCGCAGTGCGGCTGTGCCGCACCGAACACTTGAACCACCCGGGCCAACGCGGTTTCGGTGCCGGCGCGCATGTCCAGCGGCTCGGTGGCGAGCCAGATGCGCTCGATACGGATCACTTCAGCAGCTCGCGCAGGAAGCGGGCGCAGCCTTCAGGATCGTTGCCCGGCCACTGCACCGACAGCTTGCCGGCCCAATGGGGAATGGCGATCTGGATGGCCCTGTCGGCCGCACTCGGGGTAGCCGGCCCGCTCGGGACGAGAGGAATCGGAATAAAACCTGAAGGCGCAGCGGGCAGCTGTGCCTGCTGGCGGCGAATCCACTTGTGCACGAGATTGGCGTTGAGGCCGGGGCTCAAGGCCACGCCGGCACCCGAGGCGCCGGGCTGGGTACACTCATCGACGACCTGAGCCTTGAAGGATTTGGGATAGGAGCGGCGTTGGCCTGGCACGGGAGATCCTCCGCAAGGGGCTTGAAATGGTGTCCACCAAAAACAGGTGGACACCATGCCGCTAGCTGGAAGAACCGGGGAGGTGTGTTGGCCAGACGCTTACGGTACCCCTACGCGATGGCCTGAGCGTATTTTCCGCGCCGCAAAGAAGAAACCCCAGACCGCGAGTGCGATCTGGGGTTTCGTATAGGAGCTTGACGATGACCTACTCTCACATGGTGAAGCACCACACTACCATCGGCGATGCGTCGTTTCACTACTGAGTTCGGGATGGGATCAGGTGGTTCCAACGCTCTATGGTCGTCAAGCAATTCGGTTGGGATGTCGCTGTTAGGCGCTATCCCTTGGATACGTGATAGATGATTTGTAGTTCTTGCAAATTTTCGGCTTTCTGTCGACTTCACCATCGACACCCTCTGCTTTGAGGGCAGATTGTTTGGGTGTTATATGGTCAAGCCTCACGGGCAATTAGTATTGGTTAGCTCAACGCCTCACAGCGCTTACACACCCAACCTATCAACGTCGTAGTCTTCGACGGCCCTTTAGGGAGCTCAAGGCTCCAGTGAGATCTCATCTTGAGGCAAGTTTCCCGCTTAGATGCTTTCAGCGGTTATCTTTTCCGAACATAGCTACCCGGCAATGCCACTGGCGTGAC